>JAUILP010000090.1 GCA_030432875.1 Oligoflexia bacterium
AAAAGAACTCGCGCCGATTGCGGGAGATTCTTTGATATTGCTAGAGGCAGTGCTATGGAATGCGCAGCTGCAATTGATGTATGCAGAATTTTAAATCTTGTAGACGAACAAAAACAACAAACGACCAAGCTGCTTTTGCATCGGATAGTCGCAATGCTTACAAAATTGGCCTGGCCGCACTAAGCTGCAACGACGCCGTGTTTCGCCCAGATCCCACGATGCCGTCTGAGCTTACGCCTAGGCTGACGAAATCGACTAGGTCCACGCATTAATGTGAGTACAGGCCCTAGATACCATGCAGAAAAGTGATTGATAAAAAATTGATCCTAACCAATGTTGATTCTGTGTTTAATGATACCAAAGATGGCCAAAGGTTTAAATATAGTGCATTGCCGGTAAATTCTCGATACTATGCAGCAAACAGATCGCAAAATACGGCCTTCTATAAAGCGAGTATTTTTTAATTTTTTCGCCCTTGGGACTTTTTTTCATGCTTAATAAACTTCGCGAACCCATCAATGGTCTAACTCATCTTGCTGCAGCAATTGCAGCTGCCATGGGATTGATCATTTATCTCTACAATTTGGGAAGTACCCTGCCAAGCAAAAATATGACGATAGTTTTTGCCATCATCCTCTATAGTTTCTCACTCATCCTAATGTTTTCTGCAAGCGCGTCTTATCACCTGCTCAAGGCGACGCCGCAAGTTATACAGCGGCTGCGAAAACTTGATCACTCATCGATTTATCTTCTTATCGCTGGGACTTATACGCCGATTTGCCTACATTTTTTTTCAGGTTTTTGGCGAATAGGCTTGCTGAGTACTGTTTGGACGCTAGCGATCTTAGGGGTTTTGGTGACAGTCTTCTATATAAATAAACCTCGCTGGGTGACGGCGGCAATCTATATGGTCATGGGTTGGCTTTGTGTGCTAGGACTGGGACAAATGTTAGAAAACATGCCTTTCGCGGCTTTTTTATGGCTGCTGACAGGTGGACTTTTCTATTCTATAGGAGCTGCTATTTACGCAACCAAAAAGCCAGATTTTTTCCCTGGTGTTTTTGGGTTTCATGAGCTTTGGCATATTTTTGTAATACTGGGAGCCTTCAGCCATTTCATACTTATTTTTAAATATATAGCCATCCTTTAACCGCTTATTTTAAAAAACTATTCTTGACCTAACAGCTCAAATACAGCATCTTTTTCCTATACCTCTTTTTTTCAAATTTAAAGGAATGTCAGTGAATAGGTTCAACTTTACCTTAAGCACGACCAGTGGCGAATCCTTAAATAATCATGAGCGCATGATGTCTGCCCTCAATGAAGTTAAGGCTATTCAAAAAGGTCTTGCCAATCGTGCGGAGCGCGCGCGCCCTGCATTTGACAAGAGAAAGCAGCTACTGCCACGTGAGCGACTCAATGCGCTTATAGATCCAGGAACGCCATTTTTAGAGATTGGCGCCCTGGCTGGGTACAAGATGCATGATGATGAAGATGGTACTGGCGCTGGTGGTGGTACCATAGCTGGGCTCGGCATTGTCGAAGGACGACTTGCCGCAATTATCGTCAGCAATAGCGCAGTAAAAGGCGGAGCTATTGCTCCTATGGGTCTTAAAAAGACATTGCGCATGCAAGAAATAGCCCAGAAACAAAAATTGCCGCTGATCACGCTCCAAGAAAGCGCGGGCGCCAATCTCTTGCATCAGGCGGAAGTGTTTATCGAAGGAGCCAAGGTTTTTGCCAATCAAGCACGGCTATCCGCCCAGGGGGTTTGCCAAATCACCGTCGTCCACGGCTCATCCACTGCGGGTGGGGCTTATATTCCGGGGCTTTCTGATTATGTGATCATGGTGCGTGGTCAGGGCAAAATTTTTTTGGCGGGCCCGCCACTTCTCAGGGCCGCAACAGGCGAAATTGTTGATGATGAAACGCTGGGCGGTACACGAGTTCATGCTGAGCAAGCAGGAACGGTTGAATATGTTGCTGAGGATGATGCTCACGGTATTGCGATTGCCCGAGATATAGTGAAAAATCTTGCGGTTTGGCCGAAGTTTCCGGAATTTTGGCTCCAAAAAATCTGCGAACCGCAACTTTCTCCCGAAGAACTTTCCTACATAGTTCCCTTTGATTACAAAAAACCTTATGACGCGCGCGAAGTTATCGGGCGTATCGTTGATGATTCGTCCACACTTCCTTTTAAAGAAGACTTTGATGCTTTTACCATTTGCGAATCAGCAGAGCTCTGGGGCATGCCTGTGGGGATCATTGCAAATAATGGTCCTCTCACCCCTCGCGGTTCTATGAAGGCCGCACAGTTTATTCAGCTATGCAATCAGGCGAAAACGCCGCTTATTTTTTTGCAAAATACCACAGGGTATATGGTCGGCACGATCGCTGAGTCTGATGGTATTGTTAAGCATGGTTCTAAGATGCTGCAAGCCGTCGCAAGTAGCCATGTCCCTTGCCTAACCTTAGTGATAGGAGGTTCTTTTGGTGCAGGAAATTACGGTATGTGTGGGCGCGGCCTCGACCCCAATTTTATATTTGCTTGGCCCAATGCACGCACGAGTGTTATGGGGCCGGAACAAGCTGCCAAAGTCATGGTGCAGGTTATGGGAGCAAAAAATAAAAAATCTGGGCGTCAGATATCTGAGGAAGAACTTTCCGCGATGGAGATGCAAATTAAAAGCCGCATGGAAAAAGAATCTACGGCACTTTATAGCACAGCACGGCTCTGGGACGATGGCATCATAGACCCACGCGATAGCCGTAAGGTTCTGGGGTTTCTTCTTCATGTCTGTAAGTATTCTGATAGCATCCAGCTTGAACCCACAACTTTTGGGGTAGCGCGCTTTTAGGTTAAATAAAAAAAGCTTTATTATCAGCAATTAACTCAAGGAACGCATTATGATTTTTACTGATCAGCACAAGCAAATAAAAGAGGCTACCGAAAAATTCATCGAAAAAGAGATCAATCCCCATATTGATGTTTGGGAAAAAGAAAAATTATTTCCCGCCCACAAACTCTTTAAAAAACTGGGCGATCTTGGCTTTTTAGGGATTTCCAAACCTGAAGAGTACGGAGGGCTTGGGCTTGATTATAGTTATGAAATGGTTTTTGCCGAAGCCTTAGGAAAGGTCCGTTGCGGAGGTGTGCCCATGGCAATAGGGGTTCAAACCAATATGGCAACGCCTGCTCTTGCTAAAATTGGAAGTTCCAACCTAAAGGAAGAGTTTTTGCGCCCAACCTTAGCCGGGGACTTGGTCTGCTCTATAGCTGTCAGCGAAGATGTCGCAGGCTCTGATGTTGCGGCGATTCGCACGGTAGCTCAAAAACAGGGTGATGATTATCTCATCAATGGCAGTAAAATGTGGATTACCAGCGCCACCCAAGCGGACTGGTTTTGCCTACTCGCCAATACTAGCCAAGGTGCTAGCCATAAAAATAAATCACTTTTTTGCGTACCAGCGAAAACACCAGGAATCACTATTTCCCCCAAATTTGACAAATTAGGCATGTGGTCATCTGATACCGCCCAGGTCTTTTTTGATAATGTCCGCATTCCCGCTCGTTATCGCATAGGTGAAGAGGGCATGGGCTTTATATATCAAATGCAGCAATTTCAGGAAGAGCGCCTATTTGCTGCCGCGACGTCGATTGTGCAGATGGAAACTCTCGTCGATGATACGATTAAATATACCCGCGACCGTCAGGCTTTTGGTAAAGCCATACTTGATAATCAGGTCGTTCATTTTCGTTTGTCTGAGCTAAAAACAGAAATTGAACTCCTGCGGTCGCTTATTTACCGGGCAACGGAAATATACGTTGATGGTCACGATGTGACCATGCTGGCCTCAATGGCAAAGCTCAAAGCCGGGCGACTCCTTAGAGAGGTTTCTGATAGCTGTTTGCAGTACTGGGGAGGCATGGGTTATATGTGGGAAAATCAACCAGGGCGTCTGCTGCGTGACGGGCGTCTTACCTCGATAGGTGGGGGAGCTGATGAAATAATGCTCGGAATTATCAGCAAATATCTGGGGATTTTACCGCAAAAATAGGACAACTTCTCGGCGGTTTAGAAATTTGCCGCCATCAACCGCGAGAAAGAAATTACCGATGATAAAAAAAATTCTGATAGCAAATCGCGGCGAAATCGCCTGCCGTATTGCACGAACCGCAAGAGAATTAGGCATTTGTACCGTTGCTCCCTATCTGGCTGAGGACCAAATTTCCGGTATGGAAGAATGGGTTGATGTTTTGGTGCCGGTAAAAATCGGTAAAAATGAAATTTCGCCCTATTTGAATGGACAATTCCTGGTCAATTTAGCGCTAACCCAGGGCTGTGATAGCATACATCCAGGCTATGGTTATTTATCAGAAAACCCGGATTTTTCAGCACTTGTCAGTAAAAGCGGTCTGATTTTTATGGGGCCGAGCGCAGAAGCGATAAAATCTATGGCAGATAAAATTACGGCCAAAAAAATTATGAACGCTGCCCAGGTCCCCGTGGCTCCCTCTATGGAAGTCATGTGCGACGATCAGGGTAATATACTGAATTACAGTGAGCTAGAAACCTGTGAATTTCCCGTGATGATAAAAGCCGCCTACGGTGGCGGTGGGCGTGGAATGCGCTGGGTTGAAAGCAAAAATGAATTTAAAGATTCGTTAGAAGCGGCAGCAGGTGAGGCCTTTCGGCATTTTTCTTCAGCAAAAATATATGTTGAAAAAGCTATTCCCACGGCACGTCATATTGAAATTCAGTTTGCGCGCGACCGATTTGGGGGATCCTGTCATATGTTTGCACGCGATTGTTCCGTGCAAAGACGGCATCAAAAAGTTATTGAAGAAGCTCCCGCAACTGGAGTTCATCCAGAAGTCTTAGAAGCAATGTACCAGGCCACGTTAAATGTGGCGCAAATCATCGAGTATGTGGGAGTTGGAACGGTGGAGTTTCTCCTTGCTCCTGATGAAAGTTTTTATTTTCTTGAGATGAATACCCGCTTACAAGTCGAGCATGGTATAACCGAACTTATTACGGGTCTTGATCTCATACGCTGGCAAATTAATCTTGCTGAAGGGCAAAAACTTCCTTTATGCCAGGAACAAATAATTATGCGCGGTCATGCAATAGAAGCCCGTGTTTATGCAGAAGCTCCAGAAAAAAATTTTCTTCCCAGTCCCGGCTACATAGAAAAATTCCTGCTCCCGGAGGAGGGGCTGGGGAGTTCAAACACCATTCGCGTCGATCATAGCTTTGGTCATGGCGTCAGACACGGGCCTGTAAGTGAGCGTTTTGATCCTCTTATAGCTAAAGTCATGGCCTTCGGAAATTCTCGCGACGAAGCACTAAGAAAATTACAGCGCGCGTTAAAAGAAACACAAATTTGGGGAGTGGAAAATAATCTCAGCTATCTTGAGTCAATTCATAAAAATGAGCAGTTTCAAAATCAAGAGATTCATAATCAGTGGCTAGAAAAGTATCATGGCGCTTTGACTCATAAACATTCGATGGAATACGCTGAATTTGATGCGAGTGCCATTGCGGCGATTTTGGCGGTCACCACTGAAAAGTCTGAAAATTATCGCCCCCGTTTTTTTATTGACCGACTGCGGGATGGGTTTGGCCGCAGTTACAAAATCAACCTTCGCGGTCCCAAAAAAAATGAACTTATTCCCATGGGCCTGACCGAATTTCCGGGGGAGCATTTTGAAGTTACGCATGGCGAAGAAAAGAGCAAATTTCAATGCCGGTTTTTAAGGTCAGGGGTGATGAAATTTATCCATGATGTCACGGGCAAGAGTCTTGAAGTCGGGTTTTACCGGAAAAATAATGTTCTGTATCTCAATGTTGGGGGGCAGCGCGACTATTTTGAAATGGTGGCTCCGGGCTCGAAGGATGAAAATCTTGAAGTTTTAGACGGACTGATAAGGATGCCTCTTGATGGTACGGTTACGCAAATTTATGAAGAAAATAACGCCCCTGTTGAGATGGGTCAAAAACTTGTTACCGTTGAAGCGATGAAAATGGAGCATGTTCTTAAGGCATCAAAAAAAGGCAGAATCGAAGGTCTTAATCTCACGATTGGCACTACGCTGCGTCGTGGTGATTTGATCTGCCATATTACTGATTAAATTGAGAAGGGTACCGCTATGAATCCTATGTACTTTGATGAATCGCATGATCTCCTGCGCAGCTCTGCCCGGCGTTTTACCGAGCAAGAAATTTTGCCATTTATAGCGACCTGGGAAGAACAAGGTGAATTTCCGCGCGCGTTATACCCCAAAGCTGCTGAGGCGGGAATTCTTGGCATCGGCTTTCCTGAAGAGCACGGCGGGTGCGGCGGTAACGTCTTTCACAACCTCGTGGTTATCGAGGAGCTTTGCCAAGCGGGTTCTGGCGGTGTTATCGCAGGTCTTTTCTCCTGTGGCATAGGTTTACCGCCTATTATACAGCTGGGGACAGAGGCACAAAAAAAGAAATGGCTTCCTTCTGTTTTAAATGGCGCTAAGATTGCGGCTCTCGCCATCACCGAGCCCGATGCTGGGTCCGATGTCGCTGCAATACGTACCCGCGCAGAAAAAAAAGGCCCTTCTTATGTCATAAACGGCGAAAAAACTTTTATTACCAGTGGAACCAGGGCAGATATATTTACAATGGCCGTGCGTACGGGGGCTCCTAGAAGCAAAGGGATTTCACTTGTTGTCGTCGATAAAAGCGCGCCTGGATTTAGCGTTTCTAAAAAACTCCAAAAAATGGGTTGGTGGGCTTCGGATACGGCGGAGCTTAGTCTTAAAGACTGTGAAGTGCCGGTAGAAAATCTTTTGGGCCGCGAAAATGATGGTTTTCGATTTATCATGAAGAACTTTGAAAAGGAGCGTCTTTTTCTAGCCGCATTCGCTTATGGGATGGGTGAGCTTGCCCTTAAACACTGTTTAATGTATGCAAAACTTCGGCAAACGTTTGGTGAACCCCTGATCAGTAAACAAACCATCCGCCACCGATTGGCCGAAATGGAATCCCGGCTCACCGCAGCAAAAGCATTTGTTTATCATGTGGCCGCGCGATTTGAGGCGGGAGAAAATGTCACCCGTGAAATTGCCATGGCCAAAAATATCGCGATCGCTGCAGGGGAATGGGCCGCTTATGAAGCGGTACAAATTCATGGTGGTATGGGATATATGCGCGAATGCGTTGTTGAAAGGATTTACCGCGATATGCGCATCCTCGCCCTTGGTGGCGGGACGACCGAAATCATGCGCGAAATTATTTCCAAATCCTACGTCTCCTAATAGAGGTATACGATGAAATCACTATTTGCTCTTAATCTTTTTCAGGGAAAAACCCTTTTGGTTACCGGCGGCGGAACTGGGCTCGGCTATGATATTGCTGAGTCCTTTTACCACTTGGGGGGGAGTGTTTTTATTGTTGGTCGGCGCGAAGAGGTTTTAAAGGAGGCCGCAGAAAAAATCGGAAAAAAAAGTAAAGCCGCTGATTCCCGCATTCTCTATCAGTCCTGTGATATACGCGAAGAAGAGCAGATAACAAAGATTATGGGGGCGATTAAGGAAACATGGGGCAGGCTTGATTATCTCGTCAACAATGCCGGTGGTCAGTTTCCCAGCCCGGCAGAAAAAATTCCGCTAAAGGGATTTCGCGCTGTAATCGAAACTAATTTAATCGGCACTTTTATGATGTCTCAGGCTGTATTTAATGCTTTTTTTTCGGCACAAAAAAAAGGCGCGATTGTCAATATTCTTGCCGATGTTCATTGTGGTTTTCCCTTAATGGCTCATACGGGCGCTGCTCGCGCTGGAGTATATAATCTCACCATGTCTCTGGCAACCGAATGGGGGAACCGCGGCGTGCGTGTCAATGCGGTGTCTCCTGGGGTCATTGCCTCAAGTGGCCTTGCGACTTATCCAGAAAGTTTTCAGCATATGGTGGAAAAAGCAAAAACCTTCAACCAAACTTCTCGTTTAGGAAAAGTGGCGGAGGTTTCGCATGCGGTGCTATTTTTGCTTTCTCCTGCGGCTACTTTTATCACCGGGGTGAATCTGCCTGTCGACGGCGGTCAGGCCCTGTATTCGCCTTATTTGCCGCCGCAAAAAAATGCCTGCTATCCTGAAACTTATGATGACTAAAGGTAAACAAAAAAACTGTGATTATTTATTCTCCCGAACAGTCGTCTTGAGCACATTTCTTAAAGTTAAATTTCTTGAGAATATTGCCTAGAGATTGTTTTGCCATTGTGCCACTGGTATTTCCACCTGAACCTGCTGATGTCGTCCCCGCGGTGCTAGTATTGGTGGATGTTGTTCCAGTGCCTGCTGTATCAGTCGCTGCTGCTTGTTCCTCACACGCTTCGTTTTGCGTAACCTTAAAAATTGTATCAAATTCGGATGCTGATTTTTTGCGGGCATTGAGAATTGTCGTGCTCGTCATTTCACAGGTTTCCATTTTTTGGCTGCTATTGTTCCACATATTCCAGGAGTCGAGTGAAATTTGCGTCATTTCAAAGGCATTATTTACCCTGGGTTTAAGGGTCATGAGACCAAGGCGGCCTGGAATCTGCCCTACAAATTCCCCGCTTTTAAAGCACTTTCCTCCGCTACTTGATCCTGGGCAGCGCAAGGCTTCCATGCAGTTACCTGTCATGTCACAGAATGGCATCAAATAAACGTCAGGCATGCATGAATTTTGGGCACTGGCAAGAACCTTATTGGTTAAACTTGCAGAGCTACTACCACAGATAAGCGTTTTTGCTGGGATGTCCCATTTGAGTGCTGTTTGCCGAGCAAAAGCAATTTGACCAGATAAGCTTGGCACATCTGTGCCATCAATAGATCCTGTCGTTTTTTGACAGGCATGATAAAGGGCGATTTTTGCGGCTTCATAGGCGGGATCTGATGTGGCGACCCCAACTACCGCAGCATCAAAGGTGTTTAAATCGTCAGCGCAATTTTCCCCAAGAAACCAGCGATCATTATCGACTGTTCGGTACTTTAGATTGCCATCAGTATCACTTCTATATTTTCCGCTCACCCAATTATTGCTCTCATCCCTATCCTCAATAAGACCTAAGTAACTAAAATTCCACTTTTGCCAGCACAGCATGAGACCGGGTGGCCTTTGCTGATTTCCGCCGGTCATGCTTCCATTCATCATGCTATTTTCCAAATCCTGGCACTGAGCAAAATTCCACGTTCCCTCATCTACGACTACATCACCACAAAGATTGGTAAGATCAGAGTAATAATTACTTGTATTGGCCAAATCCAGCATAGTGCGCCGGTATTCTTTAACCATCTTTTGTATCTTGCCGTTAAATGGATGAGAGCCTGGTTTATCATAAGTGTAGGTCGAGCAACCTTGGTTGTCATTCATAAAAGTCACGGCATCTGCTAAGGTATTATCTGGCGACGGGACTTGGTTAATCCAGCTATAAGTATAGGTGTTTGAAGAAGATCCATAGGTATAGCTAAGCTTGCAGGCAAGCATGAGACGCGCATCATTATTGTTTGCGTCTTTACCGTAATAGGTAGAATAGGTTCCCATACTGTCTGCGTGTGCAGGGCAGAAGGGTTTGCCTGATCCATCAGTAATATCAAATGTACAGTCGGTGCTTTCTTCTCTTATCGTACCTGTGTAGGCAAAGCCAGCCGCATCAAAATCTTCCGCTGTTGGCCATGTGGTCCAAGAATAAGAGACCACTTGCTTTGTATAATAATCTGTATAAGTACTGGTCTCAGTTTTCTCCAAAGCAAGTTTGCAATTTGAGGAGTTAGCATAAGGATTGTTGGCAGGTTTACATTGATCTTTGACCCAAGAATTTCGCATGTCGGTTTGTCTGATAATATTATTGATAACCTCAGCCCCATCGGCACCGGAATTATACAAATTGAACACCGCTTTATCAATAGAAGCATAAAGAAGATCGCGGTTATCAAAGCGGTAAGCATACAGAACATCATCAAATTTTAGTCCAAAACCTGGTTCTTGTTCTTTAAAATAACCGCTAGCGTCCATGGTACTTGCAATACATTTGTCATGCCGATCTTTGCTTTCCCATAAGGCAACTCGTTTACCTTGATCAAACACGGAGAGAAAAAGTGAGTCGGGTAGCTCTTTTTTGTTTTGGGTGGCTGAAGAACCACCACTTGTCATTGCTGGGTCTGGTATTGCAGTGTCATAGGAGCCACCCACAGTGCCATAAGGATCAGCGGTGGTCGAGGTAGTAGTGCTCGCACTAGTACAGTTCATCCCTGAAGCGCTATTTTCTAAACAGGTGAGTTTCCAGCCTCCCGTAATATTTCCTATTTCTGTGGTGACTGCATTGTTAGCTTTTAAGGCATCAGCAACATTTTCTGGGGCAAGTGCCGTACTTTCTTCTTCATCGATAACAGCTTGAGCAGATTTTTTATCGGGGTCATAGACGATGGCACTCTTTATCTTCCCGGCTCCGCTGACCATTGAAGTATCGCTGCCAAATTCGAGTGTTGTTAAGGTTTCTTCGCCATTACGTAGAAAACAACCAAAACTCGTGCCCGCAAAATTTTCACAAACGCCTTCGTAACTACCGTCTTCGGTTAGATTTATAGAGCATGCTTTGGGGACATCCTCAAAAGTAGTACAAAAAAGTTTATAGTCACTGGCGGTCCGGACTCTAAGATTTGATTTTTTCTTTTTGTAAACTTTAAAAGAACGATTATTTTCATCCAAATTGACAGCTAAACTACCAATAGTAAAATCGCCTTGAAGGGTTACGTTTGCAGAAGCTAAGGTTAGACCGCCTGTTGTAGATGTAGATGTTGCCGTAGTTGAGGGAGTCGTCGCTGTAGTTTCAGACGTCGTTGTTGTATCGACAGTCGTTGTTTCAGATCCAGCCTTTTCAACTTCTACCTCGCGGATCACTTCCTTTTCTACTTCGACATACACCAGTTTTTCCTTTTGCTCACAGGCAAATGAAAAAATCTGCGCTATGCTTAACATCGAAATAATACGCCAGTGCTTAGTTAATGTTGTTCGCATATCTTTTTGCTCCCCAAAAGCTAAACTTTATTTCTTGCTTATTTAGGTTATCGTGAGGTAGGCCAAGAAAATGAAGAAAAAATAAAATATCTAATATATTTAGTAATTTAAATAGAAGTTTAGAGGAGGGGGCCAGCGTTTCTGTTAGGGGCGAGCGGCTGAGTCTTGCCATGATTTAAAGCTTCTGAATTTTTGCCTGGGTGAGCAATAATGAGTCAAAAAAGTCTAATACGCGCCCACTCCCGGATTTCAGAACACCAGTGACCCGTGATGCGCATCAAAACCCTAAATCAGGAGTAAGGATACTGAGCATAGACGTCCCAATTTCCAGTAGTGGATTTTTGGTAAGATGTGGCCAAACCACTAAATTTATAGTAAAAATATCCAGCGCTTGCAATCATCGCTGCATTGTCGCTGCAATAGGCAAGACCTGGAAAATGGCAAGTTAGGTTAAGCTTTTCACTTGCGAGGGCACGTAAACGTTTATTTGCAGCTACACCACCCGCTATAATGAGGTTTGTCGCTTCTGTGCAGTCAGGGTCATCCTTAACCAGGTCAATTTTACGGATTATTTGCTCAAAGGCCGCATCCTGAAACGCAGCGCAGAGATCTTGGCGATTTTTTGTTTCACTAGCCTTATCCAAGCCCTGAACTTTTTTCCAAATGTTCGCCGTAAAAGTTTTTAGGCCCGAATAACTAAAGAACAAATCCTCTTTGCGCTCCGCCACTTTAGGCATCGCAAAAATCGAGGCATCTCCAGATAGTGCCTCTTGTTCAATACGCGGCCCTCCTGGATAACCCAGCCCCATAAGTTTCGCCACTTTATCAAAGGCTTCGCCACAAGCATCATCGCGACTAAAACACTTTAACCTAAAATCGGTTAAACTCTGCATAAGGTAAAGATGGGTATGACCCCCAGAAACCACAAGAGCCAAAGCCGGAAATAACGTTTTGAGCTGAACAAGGTTTCTAAAATCATTTAGGCCTAGTAGCGCGCCGTAAACATGGCCATGAACATGATTGATGGGGATAAGGGGTTTATCCAGAGTAAGCGCTAAGCCTTTGGCGAATGAACCACCGACAAGCAGGGCTCCTACTAAGCCAGGCCCCTGAGACACAGAAATGGCGTCAATGTGTTTGATTTCTTCAGGGCATGAACTTCTCAGTTCCTCCCACAGTAAGGGAAGCTGAGTCAAATGTTCGCGAGCGGCGATTTCCGGAATAACACCACCAAAAGGAGCGTGCATGGCAATTTGGGATGCGACAAGGGACTTTATCACCTTGGTGCCATTTTCGACCAAGGCAAGAGCCGTTTCATCACAACTCGTTTCAATTCCTAAAATGATCATTGAAGAAAACCGATATAGTTTGCAGATTCTTGCTTATTTCAACTCTTTTTCAAGACGCTCCTTAGCGCTTCTGGCTTCTGTTGATTTGGGGTACTTACTGATAAGATCTTTATAATAAATCTTGGCTGTAGCTTTATCGCCTAAATGCCGGAAACAATCTCCTAAACGCATCAGGGCGTGTGCGGTTGTCGCCGCACTTTTAGGGCTAAGATTGACATAAACATCGTAGGCTAGCGCAGCATTTTTTAATTCCCCAATCTTATATAAACTCTCGGCATGGAGAAAAGAAGCTTCTTTTTTTTGTGCGCCTTTAAGTTTTTTAATGAGATCGGGAGCATTTTGCACAACATATTTGTAACGTTTATCTTCAAAACCTTTTTTTAGGGTATTGACACTGATTTTAGGGGAAGTTTTTTTTTCTTCTGAAGGAGAAGATTCAGTTTTTTTTGGGGTTTTTTCCCCAGATCCTTCATCTTCGGCGGGTATACCGTCCTTAAGGTCAGGATCAAGCCCTACACCCTCCATGCGGTCGAGACGCGCGTTAATAGCCGTAAGCTGCGCACCAATGGATGGCGCTGAGTCGGGTTCCCCGGGGAGTTTTCCTGTGGCAATAGCGACTTTTAAGCGATCAATTTCTCCGCGCAAAGACCGAATGTCCGCGCTAACTTTTTCAAAAGATGAGCTACTAGCGGCTAATTTTTGATTTATGCCTTTTTCCTGGGAATTGCCCTCGAGTTTTCGTTCAAGCTCGACGATATTAGCTTGCAACATGATGATTTTTTCGTCATATTCGCGCTGTTTTTGTGCAGTAAAACAACCGGATAAGAGAAATAGGATCGCTAATCCGCTCTGCAGTAACCAAATAAATGAAGGGTTCATTTTGTTTCTCATGAATCAATATCCCTTAAAAAAACTCGTGTTTTTATTTGCCATCTTTAACCCGCCGAACCTTGTTTATACTCGCTTGATCCGTGGGTGTTATGATAATTTCGTCTATATTGACGTGTTTGGGGCGGGAAGCCACAAAATAAATGCACTCGGCAATATCTTCCGGTGAAAGTGGCGTCATACCCGCATACACTGCTTTTGCCCGTACAGGATCTTTTAAGCGCACCATGGAAAACTCTGTTTCTACGAGGCCTGGATCGATGGTTGTGACTCTGATGCCAAAGTCATTAAGCTCTAGCTTTAAGGTTTTGGTGATGGCATCGACGGCAAATTTTGAAGCGCAATAAACGCCGCCCCCTTCATAAACATAATGGCCTGCTATGGAGCCGATATTTATGACATGCCCCGCGTTAAGTGCTATCATATGTGGGACGCAGCGTTTAGTCATCCGTAGTAAACCCATAACATTGGCATCAAGCATCTGCTGCCACTGTTTTTCATCGCCCGTTACGATTGATTCAAGTCCCAAGGCGCCTCCAGCATTATTGACCAAAATATCTGGGCCCCGCTGAAACTTTGTTTCCATTTGTAGGCAAAAGTTTTCTACTGAGTTTGCTTCTGTGACGTCTAGGTGGCATGCTAGAACATCAGGAGCGCCTAAGGTTAAAAGTTCTTTCTTTAACCCCTGCACGCGATCTTCTCGCCGGGCTCCAATAGCAAGGGAGAAACGATTGCGCGCAAAAACTTTCGCGGTCGCGGTACCTATGCCTGAAGAAGCTCCGGTTATACAAATAAGCTGTGACAATTTTTTTGCCCCAAAAATTAGGTTAAAAATCTATATGAAGATGACCTATTCTTCGTCTGCATTATCTCCAGAGTCTGTGAC
>JAUILP010000172.1 GCA_030432875.1 Oligoflexia bacterium
GGCGTCGTCGCCGTTAGTGCAAAAAGTTATGGCGAATTTTGGCCGCATTTTGAGGAACTTTCCGCTCAGGTTCTTGATATAAAAATTATTCCCGATATTCTTAAATATTCTCGTTTTGCTACGCGTTTAGATTTTGTGGGGCCAACACCGATCCTGAGTATTCATGAAAGCCCTTTATTTGGCTGGGGGCGCATTGTTAAGCGGTTTGTCGATGCCGCAGGTGCTTTTTTTGGACTGATTGTGCTTTCTCCACTACTGCTTGTGGTTGCTCTCGTGATTAAAATGACTTCTAAGGGGCCGATTCTTTATAGCCAGGAGCGTATGGGGATGGATGGCAAGGCATTTAATATTCTCAAATTTCGCTCGATGTATTTTGGTGCTGAAGAAAAAAGCGGGGCCGTATGGGCTATCAAAGGCGATGACCGGACGACGCCCGTCGGGAAAATACTTCGCAGCTCAAGTATAGATGAACTTCCCCAGTTAATTAACGTACTTAAGGGTGATATGAGCTTGGTGGGGCCCAGGCCAGAACGCCCCATATTTGTTGAAAAATTTAGAAAAAATGTTCCAGACTATATGCTGCGCCACAAAGTCAAAGCGGGTATTACGGGTTGGGCTCAGGTCAATGGTTGGCGTGGAAATACAAGCCTAGAAAAGCGCATAGAATGTGATTTGTACTATATTCAGCACTGGTCTCTTTGGTTTGACGTAAAAATCATTTTATTGACTTTTATTAAGGGTTTTATTAATAAAAACGCATATTAATAAAATTTATAAAATTCTTTAAAATAAAATTGACTTATCATAAAATATATTATATACTTCCTTATAAATTATATTGTTGTATTAGTTGTGCTGATGTTGTAAGTAATCGCTGATGTTCTTTTTCCCAAAGGTGTACGGCAATGACTGTAATAAATCCCCGCAGGCTCGTTTGGCTTTTTATCCTCATATTTAGTATGAACACGCTTGGCGCATGCAAATCGATAAGCGTCAAACGTCATAAAGATTTTCGTCTGTTTTTAGACAATTCTGCTGGTTCTTCCTACCACAAACTTTTTGGGCAACTCGTTGCTGATTTCAATGCGAGCATTGGTTTTCAGGGTTTAAAGCTCGTACAAGAGCGATCAGAAGCGAATTCTTTGATTGTTCTCACTCCTGGATTAAAACTTCGCGATGAAAAACTGGGTTGGGGGCAATGGATGACGGAAGAGGTTGTGCAGTATCAGGGGCCAATCGTACTCCATATGGGGTCACAGAATAAAGATGTTTTTTATAGCATGCGTGTTGAGTTTGATCAAAATTATATTGGTGAAAAAATGTATTCCATTGATCCTAGCGATCAACAAAAAATTAGAACCTTGTGGTGCCATGAAATAGGTCATGGGCTTCAGATGAATCATGTCTCTGAGCAAACAGATGTCATGTATGAATATGTTGATGGTGACCAAAAAGATTTTGCCAAGTATTTTACTGAAGCCAAGAATTTCTTTCTCCGCTAATTTTCACCCTTAAAAATTACTTAAGTTTTTTCCTCTTTACCTTTCGTGCAAATAACAAGATTCTTGTATAAGCCTCGCTGTGAAGCAGGCTTATCTGCTCATTTTTTTCTAGGACAACAGCATGGAAAAATTTACCCTACGCTTACCGCGAACAGAGGCAAAGGTACCCATTTTAATTTCCTGTCCTCATGCAGGAACTGAGTTTCCTGAGGAACTTGGCTCCCATTTTCAGGACAAATTCGTTAAAAATCCAGAAGACACCGACTGGTTTGTGCCAGATCTCTATGATTTTGCCCGTGATATTGGCGTAACTATTATAGCGAGCCGCTGTTCACGCTATGTCATCGATGTCAACCGCAGCCCAAATAGCGAAAATCTCTATCACGATGGCAGACCACCATCTCTTCTCACTCCCCTAAAAAGCTTTGCCGGGGAGGATCTTTATGTACAGGGCAAGGAACCGGATTCAGATGAAATTGAGCGAAGAAAAAAAGCTTATTACGATCCTTACCATAGAGAAATTGAAAACATTCTCACGGCCTTCAAAGCAACTTATGGTAAGGCGCTGCTTTTTGAGGCTCATTCGATTAAACGCCTGGTAACGAGTATTAGACCAACCTCTTTTCCTGATCTCATGCTGGGGACTTATGATGGTAAGTCAGTGAGTTCACCTTTGAAAAATGCTGCAGAAAAAGCTTTGCGCGGCTGTCCGGAATTTTCTTTAGTCATAGACGATCCCTTTAAGGGAGGGTACTTGACGCGCAGATTTGGCTTAAATAATGGTTCTTTTGAGGCTGTTCAGCTAGAGCTTTGCCAGGATTTATATTTGGCTGAAGATGGATCTTTCAGTCAAAGTGTCGCAAGGCCTTTGCAACAAGCTCTAAAACACTTAATAGAGGCATTAGTTTTAGCCTTAAATTGATTATATTGCGGGTAAATGCATCTCTCTTAACTCAGCGCATACCACAGGAGTGTTTTAAAACATGGCACAGCATCTCCGGTTTGACTCCCTACTAACATCATTGACCCCAAAAGAAAGTACATGGTTAAGTCCAGCCTATGTTGGTATAGACCATGAAGGCCGTATCTCTG
>JAUILP010000173.1 GCA_030432875.1 Oligoflexia bacterium
TTTTAATTCGGCAATTTGAGCTTCATCGTTCGCGTCAGCTACTGAGCCAGGACGAAGCCCATCTCCAAGTGAAAACGCGATATCATATGATTTCATGAGTTCGCAAATTTCTTCAAAATGGGTGTATAAGAAACTCTCTTTTTTATGAATTTGGCACCACTGTGCCATGATGGAACCCCCGCGCGAGACGATACCTGTCATGCGGTTTTTGGCAAGAGCGGCAAAATCTTTGAGGACGCCCGCATGAATGGTAAAATAATCAACGCCTTGTTCGGCTTGTTCCGTAAGGGTTTCTTTAAAAACTTCAAAATTTAATTTTGCCACATCGCCGTTGACTTTTTCTAGAGCCTGATAAATTGGTACAGTGCCGACAGGTATTGGGCTATTTCTAATAATGGCTTGGCGTGTTTCGTGGATTTGTTTACCCGTGGATAAATCCATGATGGTATCGGCACCCCAAGTAGTAGACCACATGAGTTTTTCGACTTCTTCGCTGATTGACGAGGAGAGCGCTGAATTGCCGATGTTGGCGTTGATTTTGACCAAAAAATTGCGTCCGATTGCCATGGGTTCGAGTTCAGGGTGATTGATATTTGAAGGAATAATGGCTCTACCCGCGGCTACTTCAGCGCGAACAAATTCCGGGGTAATTTCTAGAGGGATACGCGCGCCGAAACCTTCACCTTTAAGGCGATTTTCTCTCTCTGGGTACTTCGTAGGTGATGCGAGTTCTTTGCGCAGGAGATTTTCTCTCAAAGCGATAAATTCCATCTCCGGTGTAATGATCCCTTTGCGGGCATAATGGAGCTGGGTCACATTTTTGCCTGGAAGTGCTTTTTGCGGTTTGCGTTTAAGTTTTGGATGGTTAATGAAAAATTCGCCAAGAGCTCTAAAACTTAGACAGTTTTCTTCGGGGATTTCCTCACTATCGCCGCGATTCTCTATCCACTGGGTTCGTAGTGCAGGTATACCCAAATTTACATCGGAAACATCCTCAGCTCCGTGAAAGAGTGGCCCCGTCGTATCATATAAGTCGATTAGAGGCTCATCATACGAGGGCGAGCCATCGGGTTTTGCTTTATAAATCGTGCGCACAGGAACTTTAATGTCTGGATACATGATTCCGGGAATGGTATTTTTTTTTGAATTGGGGAAGGGGCTTGAACACGCGCTTGAGCCTACCTTAATATCTTTAATTTTATCGCTGGCCATGAGTAATCTGCCTTTCCATTATAAAAACTGTCATAAGGGCGTTCATTGATTGGCTTGATATTGCCAAATTCAAACTTATTCTGCAACAAGTGATACGCTCGACACCGGATATCAGGTCGCTGCGAGTAGAAAAACCTAAGGTTTCGTGCGCTCGCTGCGGTTGTCGGTTGTTCTGATGACTGCGCAAGCTAACGTGTGAACCAATTCTTTGGCGAAGTCTTTGATAAATATTCTTAAAATTACCTTTAAGCGAGGAAGGTGATTTGATAGACTTTGGTGTTAAGCTTATGGCGGTTACGTAGCAAAAAAAAATATACGGCGATTAATTTGAAAAAACTGAGGGCCAGATTAACCTCTGTAAGTCTCTAACTTTGGGAAAGAACCTCTCGTTGAGGGAAAGCGCTCATCGGGCCACAGCAGGTTTTATTCACAGTTTGCCGCGAACTAATGAAATCAGACACATCATGTTGAGAAGGCTTTATTTATGACAAGTACGGGTTTACTAACATTTTTTATTGTTTTTCGCCTTGTTGAACACGCTTTTTTGACTTTTTTAAGTAGCGTGAATAAAAAATATTACACATCAGCGGACAATATCAAAGACGCTAAACAGGCACTGGGAATATCTGACGAAGATTTTAATAAAACCTTAGCTTATAGTCTTGATAAGTACAGGTTTGCCTCTATTTCTGGTTTTGTTTCGCTAATTCTCACCCTCTTTTTTCTTGGTCTTGGCGGACTTGGTTTTATAGAAAAAATCGCGCAGGACCTTACTCTGTCCTATGCGGGAACAGAGAATCCTATTTTGGTGGGTCTGGCTTTTTTTGCTCTGCTGGGTCTTATCTCTCTAATTGCAGGGCTACCCTTTGACTACTACAGCACTTTTGTTATTGAGCAAAAGCATGGCTTTAATAGGCAAACGCGAAAGGGTTTTTTCCTAGATCAACTAAAAGGTTTGCTCATCGGATCGGTACTTGGGGGCTTAATACTCACAGTGCTTCTGTGGATTATGGGAAAAATGGGTGATTTATGGTGGCTCTATGCCTGGGTTGCCATAACGGGGTTTAGCTTGCTCACTGTTTATATTTATCCTACGGTCCTCGCGCCAATTTTTAACAAATTTACCCCCCTAAGTGATGGTCCTTTAAAAGATGCCATCAATAAACTTGCGGAACGCATTGGGTTTGCGATGGGCGGAATTTCGATTATGAATGCCTCTGTACGCTCAAGTCATGGCAATGCCTATTTTACGGGCGTTTTCGGTAAAAAACGCATTGTGCTTTTTGATACCCTTGTCGATGCGATGTCTCCCGATGAAGTCGCCGCTGTTTTAGCCCATGAGCTGGGACACTTTAAGCTCCATCATGTCCGCTCGCAGC
>JAUILP010000174.1 GCA_030432875.1 Oligoflexia bacterium
CAAAAGTTGGTGCTGCTTCACCTGGAGTAAAATTGATGTTTTCCATATTAATTTCTGTGTGATCAGAATAGGCAATCCCTTTGATCGCACTCAAGCCCAAAGCCCAGGATTCCAATTTTAGTTGAATTCCTACGGAAGGTTTTAGCCCCTCATTGCTCGTTTTGATCTTGGAAGCTATTATCCTGAGGGATTCTTCCGTACTTTGTACTAATTGAAAATCCATGGATTCTATTTTTCGTTGATAATAGAAAAGCGACATACCAATGCCTAAGTGTTTAGATAGCTTATAGCCAATGCCTGCCCCTATAAGATCATAGCTATTAGTTTCCTGGTGTATACGGTCGAACTGCTTAAGTTGGCTGCTACCAACATCGAGATTGGCAAATTGGTCATTTTGATTGATATTGCGATTATCTAGAGTCAAAAAGGTATACCCAAAAACAAAATTGCCTTTCTTAAAAACACCACCCGAAATACTTGAAAACTTGGTTTGGGAGTCTTCCTGAAAATCCATATTGGCAACGGTATTTTTATAAACGGTAGAACTAGAAAGCTCAGAATATAGGATGTTTAAAGAAATTTCGTTTTGCGTAATATTTCCGAGTCCACCAGAATTATAGTAAAGAGCCGAAGGATCATCGCTTATGGCCGTATAAGCCCCTCCTAAAAGTGCGGCTCTATCGCCCGGTAAAATTTGGCGGGGATGCGCCATATGCTGGTTGCCAAGTTCCGCATAGGTGTGAGGAAAATAGCCAATAAGCACCGTAAGGAGTACCCCAATCCCTATAAATGGCTTAGACAGAAATAAAGAAGCAATTTTCAATGGAAATTTTCTCATATCTAGGCTTTCGGATTTTTGCCTGATGAATAAATTTGATCCACTTTTTTTTTTGCTAAAAGAACCAAATTAGTTAAATTATGACGATAAAAACAGGTTGGTATAAAAACCGATGGGCCATAAAGACCCCAAGAAACAAGATATTTTTGATAAACCACCTCTGGTGGGCTAAGCCATGCCATGGGCCTTGACATCATGACTCAGTGCAATTTACTTTTTACTTATTAAAGCTGACATATTATCATCAAGGCCTATAATTTTTTTTCGCCAACTCGCAAATGATTTAGGAACAACAACCTTATGAATGATAAAAAGCAAATTACGGCTATTACACCGACGCGTAACGACGATTATCCTGAATGGTACCAGCAAGTCATCAAAGCCGCGGGAATGGCTGAATCTTCTCCGGTTAGAGGCTGCATGGTAATAAACCCTTGGGGATATGGGATTTGGGAGCTCATTCAAAAACACTTAGATAAACGCATTAAAGATACGGGCCATGAAAACGCTTATTTTCCTTTGCTTATTCCTCTCAGCTTTTTAGAAAAAGAAGCCCAACATGTTGAAGGGTTTGCCAAAGAATGCGCTGTGGTAACCCACCACCGCTTGGAAGCGGGAGGTCCTGATGGTAAACTCATTCCCGCAGGCGAACTCGAGGAACCGCTCATAATTCGCCCGACCAGCGAAACGATTATTGGCCACATGTATGCTAAGTGGGTGCAAAGTTATCGCGACCTGCCAATTCTTATCAATCAATGGGCAAATGTTATGCGCTGGGAAATGCGCACCCGCATGTTTTTGCGAACCTCCGAATTTTTGTGGCAAGAAGGCCATACTGCACATGCAACTGAGGCAGAGGCGGTTGAGGAAACCATGAAAATGCTTGAGGTGTACCGAGAGTTTGCTGAAAATATCCTCGCCATACCGGTTATAACCGGTGAAAAAACCCCTGAAGAACGCTTCCCCGGGGCCGTTAACACGTTTACCATTGAAGCAATGATGCAGGACCGTAAAGCTCTACAAGCAGGTACAAGCCACTTTCTTGGACAAAACTTTGCGCGCTCCTCAGGAATCAAATTCCTCAACGAAAAAAGTGAAGAATGCTATGCTTGGACCACTTCTTGGGGGGTTTCGACGCGCCTAATTGGTGGCATTATCATGACGCATGCTGATGATGATGGTTTAATACTTCCCCCCAGGATTGCCCCAAAACAGGTAGTCATTGTGCCCATTATGCATAAAGAAGAGGAGAAAAATCAGGTACTCGCTTACTGCGAAAATTTACGCAGTGCTATTGGCGAAACTCTTTATGAAAAAGAACCCATTCGCGTCTATATCGATCAACGGGATGTACGCGGCGGTGAAAAAAATTGGCAGCTTATCAAAAAGGGCGTCCCCCTAAGAATTGAAGTCGGCCCTAGAGATATGGCAAAAGACCAAGTTTGTCTTATGCAGAGACATTTGGGCCATAAAGAAAAAGAATTTTTAAGCCCTAAGGAGCTGGTAGAAAAGCTTCCCTCCCTCCTGACCAACATGCATAAAGTGCTTTTTGAGCGTGCCCAAAAATTTCGGGACGAAAACATTCGCACTATCACGGACAAAAGTGAATTTACCGCATTTTTTACTGCTAAAAACCCTGAAAAACCAGAAATCCACGGTGGTTTTGCCCTATCGCCATTTGTACCGGGCAATAGCGAAACCGAAGCCTTTTTAAAG
>JAUILP010000175.1 GCA_030432875.1 Oligoflexia bacterium
ATCAAAAAAGTATCAATAAAATAATAACGGCAAGTATTGTCCTTATCGTAGCGTTTATTTTTTCACTGCTACTTAAGCCATACATAAAAAGACGAGAAAAACGTCTGAATCCTAGTAGCCGCGAGACGGATATGCGTGTGATTAAATCGATGAATTTAAATGCCAAACAAAAAATAACGTTAATTCAGGTAGGTGAAGAACAACTTCTACTATCTGTGTCAAATGATGGGGTACGCCTCATCAAGGCTATCGAAGAAACGCCTAAACAACGTGCCCTCGCTAACATCAGTTATAAAGAGTCAAGTCCAAGGAAAAATACCGCTTTCACCCTTCCAGAGGGCGAAACAAATACGTTAACACTAAAGAAATCGCCATTTTCAGAGACCAATACACAACGAGCAAAAGAATTTAAATACGGCAAAGAGGAAAAATTTTTGGCTGGGTTAGATGATAAGATCTCAATTAAGACTAACGAGCAAAGTATGCGCCCCGCCCCTCGGATTAATTTGAAAATAGATGATGATGGCGTTCATAATGCTGGTCAAAAATCCTCTAATAGTTCGGAAAAGAAGATTAAAAGCATTGATGACGTTACGATGCTTATAAGAGAAAAATTAAAAGATTTGGGATAGTTTTGTCGCAGCACACATATACAAAAAGGAACGACTGTGTGGGGGTTGCATGCATAAAAAAAATAAATAAAATGCCAAGCATTAAAAAGGCAGGCTATGCAGTTTTTATGCTGAGTGCTTTTGCCTATGCAGGGCAACTTTGGGCAAATACCCCAGATGGCGCTGGCGCACTCAGTATAAACTTTAATGACTTTACGGGTGAAAGCTCTCTCGTACCGGCACTTAAAATCGTAGTCGTTCTTACCATTTTGTCAGTTGCCCCTGCCATTCTTCTCATGATGACGTCTTTCACCCGCATACTAATCGTCCTGGGGTTTATTCGACTAGCTCTAGGAACACAGAGCATGCCCCCCAATCAGGTCGTCGTTGGTCTCGCTATGTTTTTAACATTTTTTACAATGCAGCCGGTCTGGGAAAACATAGATAAAAATGCTTTAACACCCTATATGTCTCACACAATTGAACATGAAGAAGCGATTAAAAATGCTCTGAAACCCGTACAAGGATTTATGCTCAAACAAACTCGAGATAATGACCTAAAAATTTTTTACGAAATGAACCAAACGCCCCCACCTGACCGACCTGATGATATTCCCATAACGACGCTTATACCTGCATTTATGCTTAGCGAACTCAAGACCGCCTTCGAAATAGGGTTTCTTATTTACGTGCCTTTTTTGGTCGTCGATATGGTTATTTCTTCAATTTTGATGGCCATGGGTATGATGATGCTTCCCCCTACCGTAGTATCGCTGCCATTTAAACTCGTTTTGTTCATATTGGTAGACGGGTGGAATTTACTTATAGAGTCCCTTGTAAAGAGTTTTCAGGTTTGACCTTAAGCAACAAAGGATCACTATGACAGAGCAAACTATAATAGATATCGGCATGCGCGCAGTCGTTACTGCTATGGAAGTTGCTGCTCCTGCACTGCTCGCGGCACTTTTCATGGGTCTATTTGTTTCAATTTTGCAAGCTGCTACCCAGATTCAGGAACAAACCCTCTCATTTATTCCTAAAGTCGTAGCAATGGCCGCAACCTTGGTAATTTTTGGTCCCTGGATACTACAAAAAATGATGAGTTTTACCACTAATCTATTTCGGGGAATTCCCGGAATCACTGAGTAAAAGAATGACTATTTCGATTGACGTCATAATATTGATCACCCTTTACTTTTGTAGGATTTCTGCACTGCTATTTACTTTACCTATTTTTAGCGATACACCGGTTCCTAATCAAGTTAGAGTACTTCTTGCCTGCGCTCTTACTCTCTTTTTGTTTTCGTCATTCCCGGAAAATCAACTTACGCGAATTGGCAATATAAACGATAATTTTAACCTCATCGCTTTGGTCATTAGTGAAATCATAATCGGTGTCTCACTGGGATTTATTGTAAAAATAACATTTGCAAGCATAACTATGGCAGCCAGCTTTGTCGGATATCAAATGGGTTTTGGAACGGGAGATCTTTTTATCCAAGCGCAGGATGGACAACAAACTAGTTTTACGGTGCTACATCAAACTCTGGTTTTTTTAATTTTTTTCGCACTGAATTTTCATCTCACAATTTTGGCAGCATTAAAAGACACCTATATCGCTCTCCCTATCAATTCATTGGCTATTAACCGAAATTTTATTTTGCAAATTATTAATATTACCGGAGATATCTTTGTCATTTCTATGCAGCTTGCAGCACCGATCCTTATTGCCATCATGTTTGCCACAGCAGCAATGGGCCTAGTAGCGCGAAGTGTTCCTCAAGTTAATGTGTTTGTTGTCAGTTTTCCCGTAGGATTTTTTCTCGGCTTA
>JAUILP010000091.1 GCA_030432875.1 Oligoflexia bacterium
TTATATTTTGCCGTAAAATGTCTAAGAACAGGCGCTTCATAAATAAAAGCATATCCTTTAAGTGCTTCCATTTTGCTGGAGAGCTTCCCAGCCATTTCGATCATATAATCCACATGACTTTGGGTATAAACCCTACGTGGCATAGCGAGGCGCACGAGTTCTTTTGGGGCTGGGATGGGTGTTCCCGTAACAGGATCTTTACTCCCGAGCATAACAGAGCCGATTTCAACACTGCGAATACCAATATACTGATATAAAGCAACACTTAATGCCTGACCGGGATACTCATGCCAGGGAATCCACGGCAGAGAGGCTCCAGCATCAAGGTAAACAGCATGACCACCAAAAGGTTTAACGACTTTCAGTCCGGCCTGAGCCAGACCTTCACCAAAATAGGCAACGCTGCGTATACGGTAGGCCAAATAATCCTCTTCAAGAATTTCTCTAAGTCCAATAGCCAGTGCTTCTAAGTCGCGTCCAGCTAGGCCCCCATAAGTCGGAAAACCCTCAGTAACCACCATAAGAGTTCTAATCGCTTCCGCTAAACCCTCATCACGCGTGGTCAGAAATCCGCCTATATTGGCAAAGGCATCTTTTTTAGCGCTCATCAAAGCACCGTCACAATAGGAAAACATTTCCTTGGCTATTGCCTCGATAGATTGTTGGGAATAGCCAGCCTCCCTGGTTTTGATGAAAAAGGCATTTTCGGCGAAGCGGGCACAGTCGAGATAAAATAGAATGCCATGCTTTTGGCAAAGGTTTTTAGCTTCTTTTATATTGGCCATGGAAACAGGCTGTCCCCCAACGGAATTGTTGGTAACAGTCATAATAACTAAAGCAACATTTTTACCATGTTCTTCTAGCTGATTTTTTAGAGCAGCTATATCAATATTGCCTTTAAACGGAGCTTCGAGAGCAGTATTTTTATTTTCTTCGCTCGGAAGGTCAATAGCAAGACCTCCGCTCGTTTCAATATTTGCGCGCGTTGTATCAAAATGAGTATTTCCGAGAACCCTTTGGCCCGGCTTCAGGAGTGCCTTCATGAGCAAATATTCTGCCGAACGTCCCTGATGGGTCGGGATAACATAGGACATCCCCGTGAGACCTGCCACAACTGCTTCAAATTTTTTAAAACTGGTTGAACCCGCATAAGACTCATCACCGCTCATGATTCCTGACCACTGCGCGGCACTCATCGCTGAAGTGCCACTATCTGTCAGTAAATCAAAAGTGACATCCTGGGCATCCAAACGAAAGAGATTATAAAAAGCTTTTTCAGCAGCTATTTTGCGCTGCGAAAATGTGGGTAAGGGCAAGGGCTCCACGACTTTAATTTTAAAAGGTTCTATTATCGTTTTCGCTTTAAAATCTTGCATGTTTTCAATACCTTAATCAGTAAATTCGTGCTTTTCTTAAAAATCTCCTTGGTAAATGTTTACACTTATTGGGCGGCGCTGTCTACCTGAGATAGGCCTAAAGGGGGCCTACTGGCAAGCATTGGCGGTATCTTCTAAGAGGAGACTAGCCATCCAAAGCCAGTCAGTTCCGGAGAAATAGTACTTACAGACCTGGTCCTGCGGCGTATATTCTGCAGAACTGCGCTGCCACATATAATCAGCCTTCCGGTCACAGCTTGTGATCGAAGCCCGAAGCTAAAGAAACCTAAATAAGCGGTGATGAGAAATTTTTTGGCTGTCATTTTCATGTTTTGCCACAAGATTTTTCGCTATAAATAGCTACAAAAATTATAAGTGAATCTTATTTTTTTACTCTTTCACTTATAAAGTCGGTATTTCAGACCAAAAAATTTATGTATCCCTTGATTTTTCTAGCCTCAAACCATTTTAAGAAAAAATAATTATTGATTTTGATGGTTTAACCTTACAAATTTATTGGCAAACCATTTCATTAAACCAAGAAAAGAGTGGCGTTTTAGGATGGATAACTCAAGGGTTTGGCAAGTTCTCTCGTTGATCCAGTATGCAAAAAATTGGGGTCCTGGATGAACTGGAGCCTTAAAAACCAGCCAACTAAAATATGGTTATGGTAACTATAGAGCCCGTAAAATAAAGTTGCAGGCAAAATCTCGAGCCCTATTCATCTCTGCTCACCTCGATAGAGATGACTGCTAAATTTTTTAAACTAAATAGCAAAGGTAACTCGCCCTGACACAAAAATATTTTTGCTGAGATTTCAAACTTATCACGCCATTTTTATTGAAATTATTTTTAGTTCTATAGTTTTCAATCAAACTACCGAAAAAACTTTAATAACTCTAAACAGAATGCAAAGGAGTGACCTTTGGCTACTAACCAAAACCTTGGGTTAGAAAAACGTATCATTATTTTTATAATTTGCGGATATTTTGTCTTTTCAGGCTGTGACGACAAAAAGAAAGAAGATCCCATACCCATACCCACGCCCGCAACTGAAGAACCTTTACCAGAACTCCAGCAACCAGCTACCGAGCAGACAGCCGCTTCCCCTGCTCAGACTAAGGCTGCGACATCTGAAGAGAACAATTCAACGAGCAACGAAGCCAGCGCCAGTGATAGCCCCGACACTCAATCGCCGATCATCGCCATAATATCTCACCCTGGCGACCAAGTCCTGGCCATAACAGCTAATTTCAGCTTCACGGTTACGGATGCCAGCATAGTGTCAAGTACGTTGTGTAAACTTGATAACGCGGTTTACGCTGCTTGCTCAGGAAGTAAAAGTTACGAAGGTCTTAGTATTGGGCCGCATACGTTTTATGTAAAAGCTAGCGATGAACATGGTAACGTAAGTGAAGCCAGTTATTCTTGGAACATCAACTTCACACTTACCGCCGTTCCTAACTCTGGAAACACAGAAATTGACAACGCCTTCGCCGCCCATAAAACAGCAGATGGCAAATACTTTTTAGCCAGTTTTTCTGGACTTGGTGTCAGTTCTGATAATGGGGCTACTTGGGCCCTTAAGCAACCCTATGGAGCAAGCTCATTATCAAGATGCTATGATGTTGGCGTCACTCCCGCAGGAAAAGTATTTTGTGCTGCTAAAGGAGCTATGTCGTCTACCAGCAATGATGGGGTTAATTTTACCAATATTACCGGTTCAGGACTCGGTTCCAGTCAGCAAACTACTGTTCTCATTGATCCTGATGACGCCAATATCATATATGCCGGAAATGCAGGCGGCCTTGCTATTTCAACAAATGGCGGCAGCAGCTATACGAATCGAACAATTGCTGATGGCCTAGGCGCAAATGCGGTATTTGATATCGTTAAAAATGGAGCCATGCTTTACTCATGCACAGGTGGCGGCCTTTCTATTTCTAGTGACGGGGGATCACATTTTACCAACAAAACCAGTGGTGACAGCCTCCATGGTGATAGCTGTACAGATTTGTCTGTCAATTCATCGGGACAAATATTTGCTAGCAGTTACAATGGTTTTTCATTGTCTACCAATGGCGGATCAACATTTTATCACTTTGATATGAGTTTGATCAGCAGTGCTTCAATAGCTAATGTTTTTCTTGGTGACGATGGCTTAATGATCATAGCTACCTCTGGAAAGGGATTTTATCTTTCTAGCGACAGTGGTGCTAGCATGACACATTTTGATCGCAATAACGCCAACATCCTATCCGACATTATTTACAAAATCGATAAAATGGCGAATGGCCAAATAATTTTTAGTACCCAAAAAGGCGTAGCTGAGACGATAATTCCGGAAAGCTCTCAAGAAAATTTGAGCGATACTCAGGGACCAAGTATAAGCGCAGCCACTCTTAGCACTAGCAACCTAACAAGCAAACAAGCAACCATTTCCTGGAGCGCAGCTCAAGATAATAGCACTGCCGCGGCTGCGCTACTATATCAAGTGTACTACGCAAAAGGTTCACAGGTTGATCTTTTTGCTGACGTTGCAAAGGTGTATACAAATGGGTCACCTGCTGGAAACTATACTGCCGCGATCACTGAAATGACTTTGGACAATTTAGCTCCCAATCAGCAATATATCATAAATGTCATAGTAAAAGATCAGTATGGTAATAAATCAGCCTATACACCTATTACGTTTACCATGTTACCTCAAGCCTGGGTACAGGCGACGGCAGATTCTAGCAATGTGCCCAATTGGAATTCTACTATGGTGAGTTACGACAACAAAATGTGGATCCTTGGAGGTATACAACCTCCTGGTGCGACCGTAATAAACGAGGTGCATCATTCTAGCAATGGCGTTAACTGGACTCCCGTTATTCAAAGTGGCAGTGAAATGGAGCGTTTTGATCATTCCGCGACCGTATTTAATGGCAAAATTTGGGTCATTGGTGGTATCGGCAGCGATGCACAAAAAAGAAATGATGTGCTCACGACCAGCGATGGTGCGAACTGGACAACCGAAACGGCTTCAGCTCCTTTTGAAGTAAGAAATGCCCATCAGGCTCTAGTTTTTAATGATCAGCTTTGGGTGATTGCGGGAGAAGGAGACAATGGTGGCACCGTCAAATACCTCAATGATGTTTGGTACTATACGGGATCTTCATGGATCCAAAAAACAGCACATGCCGCTTTCCCCGAGCGTTATAGTTTTGGTGCCGTAGCGTTTGCCAACAAAATGTGGGTGGTGGGAGGACTAGGTTCTAGCGGTGGGTCGGGCCCTGGCTCTACCGTATTTTATAGCGATGTTTGGTACTCTGAAGATGGTTTAAACTGGAGCGAAGCGAGACCATCGGCTGAGTTTGGCGGGCGCGGAAGCCACGCCACTTATGTTAAAAACAATAAAATGTGGGTTGTGGGAGGATCCACATCAGGTTCGTATGCCACCAACTCCTACTATACAGAAGATGGGATCAACTGGAATCACGCTGGCAATTTTAATGGACGCGAATGGGCCGGATACACGGTCTTTGATGACAAATTATGGCTTTATCACGGTGCCTACTATGGTTGGCCGACTAGCGTAGTCTATGCAGAATAGAACCAATGGACTGATAACTCCTGACCTTAAAAAAAATATTTTGCTCAATTTGCTTTATGCTGCTCTTAAGAAAAGATTTACCTAACAGCCCTAAAATAAAACCGCCAAGGGGCTGGATAGCCTTCAATCGTTTTGTCCGGGTCTAAGGGATCAAGAAATTCCGCCAAGCTCTCAATATCTGCCCACAGCGTTCGTCTTTGTTCATCTGGCGATAATTTCTCTTTATAAAAGCAGTGGATATCCCTAAATCCCGTACGCTTTAACCAGTTTTCAATCGCTTTTTCTTGTGGCAAAAACCAGATACCGCTGGCATTGGCATAACGTTTTTCCGGGATGAGAGCTAAAGATCCCTCGCCGGGAATACCTTGACAGTCAATAATGACCTGTCCACCTGGGCGAAGAGACCGAAAAATTTTCTTGAGCATGCTGACAGGGTCGGTGTGATGATATAAAATCCCGAGACAAAAAACGGTATCAAAAACTTGGGCAAAGAGATCGATATGTTCGATGCCAAGAAGCTCAAATCTTAACCGCCGATCAGAAATATATTTGTTCAGTAAATGAAAATTGTACCAATGTTTTGCGACTGGCTCTAAACCGATGACAAATTTGGGGTCATGAGCCAGCGCACGAAACATATAATAACCATTGTGACAACCAACATCACAAATTTTCTGTTCTTTTAATGACCCAACATAAGAAATTATTCTGTCCCATTTCAAATCTGAACGCCATTCACTATCAATATCAATATTAAAGAGGGAAAAAGGGCCTTTTTTCCAGGGTTTGAATGTCTCTAGCGCAGCAAAGATTTTTTCCCGTTCGGCCTCTGAGATAGATCCGCTTATGGTGACTGCTTTACTATTAAGATTGACTTTAGTATTCATCAGTATCGGCGAATCTAAAAAAGACTGCTGATATTTAACCCACCGTGGATCACAAATTAACTGCGCATGCTCATCCCACAAGGGCTTTAATTTTTCTTTTAGAGGCAATAAAGCCACGTTATTATAAAATGATGATCCATCAATAAGATTTTTACATGCCTCATTTTTCACTATAAATACCTTAAAAGAGCAGACGTCGGTTAATTATTTGTCACACATTAAATTGATTTTCAGTGATTTTTCCATGTAAGTTTCTCAGTTTATTTGCCTAGAAAAATACCGACAAAAAATTCTATTTTAAAAAAAATTAAAATTTTCTGGTACAGCCATTTATCTAAGTAAAACTTACGGTAATAAGTCAGAGGGCATTAATAACATACTAAAAAATTTTTTCCTATCGATCTCAAAGGAGCCTGTGATAGAATAGACTTCATTCGCTATTACAGCGTGTTACCTCTGCTTTTAGGATTTTTATGCATGTAATTTGGAAGCGTCCTGATGGGTTTATTGGTGCTAAACCGAGTGATTATTATGTATTTGCTATCGGGGACACATGTAACATCTGGTTGCATCGCACAAATAATGATTGGTACCCACTTCAAATCTCAGGGGGGTGGAGCGAAGCTGATATGACCCAAAAAATAAATAATCTCGTTAACTTACTCCCTAAAAGCGACAGCGAATTTATTTCCTTTTTAGAAAAAATGTACAATGATTCTCCACCTGAAAGCCTCGACGCTTTTTATGAAGGCCTAGATTCCTGGTTCAAGGATTTAAAAATGGCTTTAAAAGGAGATAAGTGGGAACAAGAAATTCTTCAGCTTGTTATTGATGAATTAGAAGGTCGTGTTAAGTCTCTGCGCGATCCCTTAGGAAATAAAATAGGCATCTAAAACTGGTCTGGAGCATCTCATCTCAGCCTAGACAAATTGAGAAAGCCTCTCCCTGTGTTAAATGGTGGCAGCGACCACCTTTAGGATAAATACAATTACTTAAACGTCCTTCCCCACAAAAGCTACACCTAAAAATTAATGCCCATCTCGCTTAATAGATATTTTCTATTACTTTTTAATTATTATCGATTTCACTTATTGACGTTTTTTCCGTAAAGTAAAAATACAACAAATTTGGGAGTACACATGATGATAGACCAAGAAATTAAATTACAACTTGAAAATGTATTTAGCGATTTAAAGTCCCCAGTTTCATTAGTTATGAAAGCTTCAAAGCATGAAAAGCAAGCTGAACTCAGGGACATGCTTAAAGATGTTGCCTCCACAAGCAATTATATTGAATTAATTGAAAGTGAAGAGATGAGTGCCGTACCTGAATTTGCTATATTTAAGGGCACCTCTCCGACGGGAATCAATTTTAAAGGCATTCCTGGCGGTCATGAATTTACGTCACTAATTGTGGCAATTTTAAACACATGCGGAAAAGGAAAATTTCCTGACGCAGGCATACAAAACAGAATAAAAAATCTGCCCAGCAAGACCTCCATAAGGACCTATATTTCGCTAAGTTGCGAAAACTGTCCCGATGTCGTACAGGCCTTAAATCTCATAACTCTAGTCCATGGCAACATGGAGCACACTATGGTAGATGGAGGGCTTGTTCAGGATGAACTTAAAACCTTAAATATCAGCGGCGTCCCAAGTGTTTATATCGCTGAAAAAATGATTCATGCTGGCAAAGCTTCTTTCGCAGAAATATTACAAAAAATTGAGGATCATTTAGGCAGTCATCAAAAATCTACCGATGAAGTCGATCTCGGCCACTTTGACATTGCTGTTCTAGGGGGGGGGCCAGCAGGAATTTCTGCTGCCATCTATGCTGTACGCAAGGGTCTGAAAACAGCTCTAATCGCAGAAAAAATTGGTGGACAGGTGACAGAAACTAAAGGCATTGAAAATCTGATTTCACAAATTTACACTGAAGGACCTGAACTCACCGATCAACTTGATAAACATTTGCGGTCTTATCCCGTAGAAGTCTTTGAGCACAGAAAAATAGCCGAGGTCTCGGCTGGAAAATCTAAAAAGATAGGTCTTAGCAATGGCGAATTTCTTAGCTGTAATTCGCTTATCGTGGCCACCGGAGCAAAATGGCGAGAACTCGGTATTCCTGGTGAGAAGGAGTACCTCGGTAGAGGTGTCGCTTTTTGCCCTCACTGTGATGGTCCTTTTTATAAAAATAAAAAAGTTGCGGTTATTGGGGGGGGAAACTCCGGCGTAGAAGCCGCAATTGATCTTTCTGGAATTTGTAGCGAAGTTGTTCTTTTAGAATATGCTGATTCCTTAAAGGCTGACACAATTCTCATCAATAAACTTGAGTCTATAAAAAATATTCAGGTGATAACGTCAGCAAAAACAACATTAATCGAAGGTGACGGTAGCCATGTAACCCAAATGACCTATGAAGACCGGAAGAGCGAAAATGTAAAAACTATAGAACTTGACGGTATTTTTGTGCAGATTGGATTGATTCCTAATAGCTCTATGGTGAAAAACATTGTCGATACGACATCCTTTGGCGAAATCATCATCGACGAAAAATGTCGTACCAGCGTACCAGGAATTTACGCTGCGGGAGACGTAAGTACGACTCCATATAAACAAATCATTATTTCCATGGGGGAAGGGGCAAAGGCTTCGCTTGCGGCATTTGAAGATCGCATGCGGGGTGAATAAATTTATACCTTATTTGGAAAACAATAACCGACTGTACCATATTTAGGTCATGGCAAGCAAAAAGGCTTCTGCGTTTCCAGCCCTTAGGCCATCGCAACGACGAGCAAAGTATTGGTTATAAAGGTCTTGACCAGAAACATATTCTGAATTCCTAAATCCGGCTTTTTTAGACATCGCTAGTATTTCATCGGGAGTAAAAAGGCTCAAAAAAGGAGTTTGAGACTCTTTTGCTTTTTTCATCACAAATTCCATCACTGATTTTTCCTTAGGGTCAAGGAGGTCAAGAGACAGCATAAAGGTCATCGCAAATGTTGAACCAGAAGCCAGTTTTGCTAACTGCTGAAAATTTGTTAAGTTTGTTTCTTTGGTAAGATACATGGAAACTCCTGTCGAAACAACAACGGCAGGCATGTTTTCATCAAATCCAGCTGCAATCAAAGCTTCCCACCACGACCCTCCTCTTTCAAAATCGACAGGTACGAAATGCAACCATTCAGGAATACCCAATCCAACTTCTGCTAATCGTTTTTTTTTCCATGCCTGAGGCTCTGGCCGATCAACCTCAAAGATATTAAGGCGCGCGCCAATTTCCGGGCGGCGCTGCGCAAAAGAATCGAGTCCAGCCCCTAAAATCACATATTGGGAGACACCTCCCCGCACCCTCTCTTCGACAATATCCTCGATAAAACGTGCGCGTCCTACGATTGAAGCCCGCATACTTTTTGAAAACTCAGGATTCATATCTTGACGCTCCCGCCAATTATTTTCAGCTATGAGCTTCAAACCGACCTCATCCTCAAATACGTATGGTTGAGCGTCGATTTGCACATGAAGCGCCCGCCACAAAGCAACGCGTACTGCGGTATGTTCTGGTTTAATTATGTTGTTTTTTAGCACATTGATATTTCCTTATCGATAAAAGGACCTACCCTTAAATCAACTCCTGAGTAGGCACTTAGGGGAATGCATTTCCTGTTCTAATTTCTATCTCCATAATAATAACATTATTTTTCTCTAAATTTTATTAAGGAAAAAAACACCGTAAATAGGTATTCACGATCCCCTTTTATGAGCAATCACCTTCGTTTTCACACCGGGGTACTAAGAGCATAAAAACCTTACTCTATAACTCATCCAAATATAATTTTCTCACTTTTATTTAGGCTTGACGGCTTCAAGCAGTTCAGCCTGTGAAGGCAGTCTTAGGGAACATCCACCGCCCAACACTTGAGTCCCAAAGACAATATGATCATCCATGAGGAGCGCCGGAGAAGAATACTGCCTAAATTTATGACCCTCAGGAAGGTCATCCTGACAGATTTCGTCAAAATCTATTTGAGTATCTTGTAGCAAGTGTTTGGCAGGCATATAATTTGGGCAGCCTTTGAAATAAATTAATTTATATTTGCTCATATTTAACTTCTTGCACCCACCAATTTATTATCTGCAAATGCATTCTGTAAAGAGATTAGAATTAGCACTGAAACCTACCGCAACTATTGGCCTGCTCATATGGGATACTTTACAAATATTACATACGTTTTGCTACTAAAAGAAAGGATAGGCTTTCCAGAAAAACTGATACCGGAAGAAGACTCGATCTATGAGAAGAATATGGCTATTTTTTGAAGGAACTGTGAAACTGCCATCAGCAAAATCAACTTTTAAATCAGTTGCCAGAAACGCTAAACTAACTTGGAAAATCTAAATTTCTTTGATAAATTGGCTCCTAGGAAGGCGCATCCGGGGCCCCCAAATACCATATTTTGCACGTTTTCCAGCACCGATGACCATAACGACAGAAGCATCAGCCGGTAATTCAAGAATTTTCTTAACGCGTTTAGAATCAAAGCCTTCCATTGGACAGCTATCATAACCATAAGAACGTAAAGCTAGCATCAAGTGAGCGCAGGCGAGTGCAGTAGTTTTTGTAGCCCACACACGCATATCATTATGGGATAGCGGTTCCCGGGGCACCGGGCGCAGCAGCCCTACTAAAGAAAAAAAGATTCTGCGCAAAAACCCAAGACTGCTAAACCAGCCTTGAGTGTATACAAAAGGAACCAGTTTGGCATAATAGCTCAATATTGCTTTTGGTGGTTTTTCAGGAGATTTTTCCAGATCACCCAGAATTTGCCTGCGCACCTTATCCCACGTTTCTGTTCGAGCCACCGCAACAATCAACTCGCCAGCTGTTCGCGCTGCGGATTGATTAAAACAGGCATAAGCTAAAGCCTTTTTATTGGGTTCAGTTTTTACCCAATAAAATTCCCAGCACTGTAAATTGGACGATGTTGGCGCAAGTAAGGCAAGATCCAAACAGTTATTGATAATGTCTTCTGGAATGTTTTGTCCATCAAAGCACCTAACGCTGCGACGTGACATCACAACATCGGCAAAATCCTTAGGGCTAAGGGGAGGAGAATACTCCTGATAATCCAACTTAATCTCACCTGAAAAAATATTTTTACTATTACTCATAGTTAAACCGCCATCATGGGATGAATTAGAGAATATCTATTTTCTACCAGCTACCAACGTTAGGCATAGATTTCCAGGGTTCACTGGGAACTAAAGAATCCCCCTTTTGTAGCAGTTCAATGGAAATCCCATCTGGGGATTTGATAAAAGCCATGTGACCATCGCGTGGAGGACGATTGATCGTTACGCCATTTTCCATTAGCTTTCGACAAGTTTCATAAATATTTTCGACCCTAAAAGCAATATGGCCAAAACTTCGCCCACTTGTTAACGCTTCAGGTTTTTCACCTTTTTCAACCCAATTGTACGTAAGCTCTAAAAGCGGGGAATTATTTTTTCTCGCGTTTTCCAAGTCTTTTTCACATGAGAGAAAAATAAGTGTAAAACGACCTCGCTCATTTTCTATTCTTTTGACTTCTTTGAGCCCCAGGTATTCGCAGAAAAAATTAAGGGACTCATCTATATCCGTTATTCTTATCATTGTATGTAAATATTCCACTTTAGACTCCCAACATAAAAATATTTTGATAGCAGAAGAATCCTTGCAAAAGAGACAAAGGATACCACCTAAGCACGCTTAGCATACCCAACTAAAACTCAATTTTACCGACAGCTCTTTCACAGCCTTGCCAAAAAATATCGATATTTTCTTGAGTGATCAGGTTTTCTTCTGGCACTAAGCTCTCTGGAAACCCCACCCATTCCTTTGGGCCATAGAAGTCGCCAGATTTGGAGAATTTGTCCATACAGGCTCTAATAATACCCGTTGCGCCATCTTCTGCAGACTGTGCATTTTTCATAAATGGACTCGCGGCATCCATCCCACCGGATTTTGCTGTTGTTGCTGCCAGGCTAGTTAAAGCAAGGCCAGGGTGAGCTACGAGGGGAATAATATTTGAAATTTTATTCTCTGATAATTTTTGCTTCAAAGCATAGGTAAACACAAAATTGGCTAATTTCGATTGATGATATCTCTCCCACCTCGGCCCAGAAAAACTCATATTCTCTTCGAAAGTGCCGTTGCCCCCAAGACTTCCACCATTTTTTTCAAAATATTCTCGTTTTAACGGACCACCTAACCTCGCATTTGACGAATGATTCACCACTCTCGCTTCTTCGCTTTTTTTAAGTAGCGGCAAAAGGCCTTTAAAAAGCTGAAAATGGGAAATTACATTAGTCTGCATTTGTACATCAAACCCGTCTTTAGTCGCATAATCTTCGAGCGCCATAACAGCTGCATTATTGCACAGAACATCTATGACTTTGTATTTTGATATGATTTCTGCAATAGCATTGTTAACACTATCAAGGCTTTGTAGGTCACAGGTTATGTGCACAAATTTTCCATGAGGCACTTCATTACTCAGGCTCTTATAGGCACGTGTCGCCCTATCGCTTTCTCGGTTTAAAAGAATGACTTCAGCACCTTTTTTTGCAATTTCTCTTGCCGCGATGTATCCCGTACCACTCGTTGTCCCTGTTATGGCGACTACCTTGCCGGTCATATCTTGCGAATGATTTTCTAAAACTGTTTGCAAATGAATGGTTTTAATTTGATTCATCATATTTACTCCATCGTTAATGGTTTTAAGTGTCTCTATCTCGCTAGAGGCTACATTGCTTGGGGCTGAGACCTGATAATACTACCATTCAATCTTTACTAGCAAACACAAAATTATGTACTCGCAACGCTTACACCTTGGTTTTTCTGGTTAGTCGCTGCTTATATGAGTCATAGTTCAAATGCTAATCATTATGGCTCAGCGATTGGAGTTTTAGGTATTTT
>JAUILP010000005.1 GCA_030432875.1 Oligoflexia bacterium
ACCCGAACTATTTGAGTTCTGGGGCAGAGGCAGCTTTGTCTTCTTAATCCAGCTATGAAGGGTGCTGGGAGAAAGACCTAAATCTCTTGCCGCTTGGCTGATACTTAGACCTTGCTCGATGACTAATCTGATAGTCTCTTCCTTAAAGCTCTCATCATACTTCTTAAATTTGCGTTTTTCAGACATTGATAGTTTCCTTCCTGTTTTTAGGGACACATTACCCATTTTACTTTTTTAATTCTACTCATTCGTATTATCTGTGTCCGAAAATAGGAGGAAGGTTAAAGAGCCACTAAACTTTTTTTCAAAATTTCAGACTCCCTCTAAATAATTCTTAGGTGAATGATAATTTTTCGTATATCTACCCTAGCGATTTTTATGCCATATTATTTTTGCTGTTTTTTAATAAATATCAGTAGGTTAAATTTTATCAAAGGACTGTGAAGTGCTTATATTTTTTACAATATGTATTTTTTGCGGTTTTCTCGCATTTTTAGAGCTGGGGATTTTTTTGTCGGTGCATTACCCATCGATGGCTATAGTCTTAATGACGGTTAAAAAACAGCTGCTTTAGAATCAAAATACTACTAATGCCCTAATTTAGGATCTAAGGCATCCCTAAGGGCGTCACCGATCACATTAAGAGAATAAATCAACAGAAACATAGCCAGTGCCACAGTTGCTAAAGGCCACCAGTGACCATTGACGAGCTCGCTGGGTGCATCCCCGATCATGGTTCCCCAAGAAGCTCCGTTGGTGATACCAACTCCGAGAAAAGTCAAAATAACCTCACTTTTAATCGCATTGAGAACCATCAAAGAGGCCGTAATAATAGCAAGGTGCATGACATTGGGTAAAATTTGGGAAAATATGATGTTAAAAGTTGAGGCTCCCAGCAGTTGACTCGCCATGACATATTCTTTATTTTTTTGTTTAAGGACTTCGCCACGCACAAGGCGGCATAAACCAATCCAATTGAGAGAGCCCATGGCAATACATACCGAAGCTAAGCCTTTGCCCAAAAGAAAAGAAATAGCAATGACTAGCAAAATATAAGGAACCGAAACCAAAGTAGAATATAACCAGACGATAAAGGCATCGATTTTTCCCCCAAAATAACCAGCAAGTGCTCCTAGGGTAACGCCGACAGGTACGGCAATCGCAGTCACAAATAATCCTATAACGATGGCTGTTTTTGCTCCGACCATAACCTTGTAAAGAACTGACCGGCCAAAGAGGTCTGTGCCAAAGATCTGGGCGATACTCAAAAAACTCGGCATTTCATAGCTCTTGCCAATACGCTTCTGAAAGTCGGGCAAAAAATCAAGAAAACCCAAAATGGCGATCGCGATAAAGATGCCAACGATAATAAAGCAAATAACCACCTGGGGACTGCTTAGTAAAGATCGCAGAGCTCGTGCCGTCATTGTTTCTCCGGGAAACAGACGGTATATGAGCGAAGCTTCTTGAATTTGATTAGATGTTGGAATAGTTACTTCAGTCATAAAAAAACCTTATTTACGATAGCTTAACTCGGGGATCGACGAACGAATACAGGACATCCGTTAAAAGATTGAAAAATGAATACATGATGGCGATAATCATCGTCATTCCTTTAAGCACAGGAAAATCACCCTCATTGATGGCCGTGATAATCATGGCACCAATACCAGGGATAGAGAAAAAACGCTCCATAAGGAAAGCACCGAGTATAAGAAATGGAATAGCAACAACCGTATTCGTAATAATCGGGATGAGCGCATTTTTAAGGACATGTTTAAATAGCACACGCGCCTCACCCGCCCCTTTGGCGCGAGCTGTCCGGACATAATCTGCAGATGTTTCTTCCAAAAAAAGCGTGCGAAATATGCGTGTGTTAGGTCCAAGCGCGACTATCACTATGATAAGCCATGGCAAAAATAAATAAGTTATAGATTCAAGTCCCGGTTCATAGCCCATAATCGGAAACAGATCCAGTTCATAAGCGAGGACATATTGTAGCGAAATAATATAGACCAAATACGATATGCTCATAGACATAATAATAATGAAGCGAGCCATGTGATCAATAAAACTATCACGATAGTAAGCCAAAATTAGAGCGATGCTAATAGAAATAAAAATCCCGAACACGAACGGGGGTGCGGTAAGGCTGAGGGAGACGAAAGCCCCTTCCATAAACATGTCCGAGAGCTTCTGTCCGGTAGAAAAAGAAACGCCATAATCAAAAGTCACAATTTGTTTTAAAAAATCGATAAATTGTAGGTAAATCGGTTTATCTAAGCCCCAGAGATGCTGCAAATTGGCGATGGCATCAGGACTCGCATGTTGCCCTAACGCGACGCGAACTGGGTCATCACCAAAAAAAGTAAAGAGACAAAATATTAGTAACGCCACCCCAAGAATAATTGGGATCATATAGAGGAGTCGTCTAATTATGTACGCGATCATCCAGCGCCTCCAGTTTTTGTTTTACGTCAATATCCATATATTTGAAGGGAACATCCATCATCATATTGCGGTTAAAGTTTTTTACCCACTTTTGTTGTAGGCCCACAGCGATTGGATTATACAAAAGTATGATGGGAACTTCTTCATCGATGATTTCAGCCATTCTCTTAAAACTGGCATAACGCTCAGGTGAATTTTGCATATAGCGAATTTTTTCGTAAAGGCTATTATATTCGGCGTTATCAAAATTGGAGTTGTTAGGCCCAGGAGCAGCATTAGGTCCATATAAGAGCTGATAGAAATTTTCAGCATCGGGATAGTCAGCGCGCCAGGCCCCTTCTGCAATTTCATATTTAGATGAATCCATCGTTTTAAGATATGCGGCAAAAGTTTGCAAATTAGATTTAACCTTAATACCCACATCCGATAAATTAGCGCGAAGAAGTTCAAAATTACGCCTAGAATCAGCGGTGGTGCCGCGGTATTCAATCGTAAATTCTGGTAAGCCTTTTCCGTCGGGAAAACCTGCTTTGATTAATAGCTTTTTGGCCCCTTCCGGATCATAAGTGAGCGGAGTATGACTAATATCGTGCTCATTTCCCGCAATGGTTAAGGGGACTATTGTTCCTAACTTTTCAGCTCGCCCATTAAATAATAGATCGATCGTAAGGTCGCGATCAATAGCCTTTGCGATGGCTTTACGGACCAATGTGTGTTTCCCAAGGAAAGGATCTTTTAAATTGATGGCAAGATAGCTCATGCTTAGGGCAGGTTCGGCATAAAGGGAATAACTTTTGCTATAGCGTTCCTTAAGCGTAAAAGTTCCGTCACTATTTTTGGTTGCCATTTTGGTAAAATTATCACGATCAACGGCAACCCAGTCTATTTCACCGCGGCGAAACTTAAGCATGCGGGGCTGCGCTTCGGGAATACTATGAATATATATCAGGTCGAGTAGGGGAAGTTTTTGTCCAGCATTTTTTAGAAGTCCCTGCGATTCAAATTCCTTATCAGCAACTGTAGGGTAGGTGTCAAAAAAGTTTGGATTTTTGCGCAGAATTATCGTTTGCCCTTTGCCAAAACTTTGCAAAATAAAAGGGCCTGTGCCAACGGGTTTCCACGCAAAATCATCGCCATATTTTTCGACAGCTTCGCGTGGCACAACAGAAAGCGGCGAAGCGGCGAAGGCATAAAGAAAGAGTAGGTTTGGACTGGTAAGAGTGAGAGAAATAGAATACCTATCAATTTTTTTAACGCCCGTAATGTCTAAGGAGTCGTAGTTTATGGTTTGTCCGCTCAGTTTTTCTGTTTGCGCACGGTACTCGTCCATTCCCAGCACCATGCCCTTTAGTAAAAAATAGCTTTGCGCATTGACATTGGCATCAGCAAAGCGTTTTAGCATATAAATCATGTCATCACTATTGACTTCGCGGCCTTTGCCATCTTTAAAACAAGCGTCATCAGTGAAATAGATGCCTTTTCGCAAAGTCAGAGTGTATTCTGTGAGCTCGGCGTTGGTCGCTACGGGCATTTTTTCTAGCATATAAGGTTTAAGCGTGTAGGGACGTACCAAGTATTCGTATTCTAATAGAGTGTCATAAACTTGCTGAATGATATTGCCTGATGCGGCATCAAATTGGCGCATGGGATCCAAGGATTTTGGGTCGCTGGTCCGGTAATAGGTGAAGACTTTTTTTCCTTCGCGAAGTCCAACAAGCTCTGCACTTGTTTTTTTTCCCCAGGGGCATCCGGAAAGAAACAGGCTAAGAGGAATAAAGAGCAGCATGAGACGGGATTTTTTTACAAATAATTTGTCCATTTTGTGTTAGGCCCCCTTTGTTTCCGTGAGGGATTTATAATTAAAACAGGCTATTTTACCTGCAGCCTCACCACTAATATCCTCTAGGGGTGGTTTTTCTTTGTGGCATGTTTGTGTCGCATAAAGACAGCGCGTTGAAAATGCACAGCCAGCAGGGGGACGCTTAGGACTCGGAACGTCGCCCTCAAGAACCTGCAAGTTCCCTCTTTTATGTGGGTTCGGCGCTGGAATAGATTTTAATAGGGCTTGGGTATAGGGATGCAGAGGAGCATCAAAAAGATCAGAACTTTTTCTAAGTTCTACGATGTTGCCTAGATACATAACAGCTATCCGGTCTGCGATATATTTAACAACGGCCAAATCGTGAGCGATAAAAATATAAGTAAGCCCGAGCTCTTTTTTTAAATCATTTAATAAGTTTAGAATTTGAGACTGAATGGAAACATCTAAAGCAGAAACGGGCTCATCGGCAATAACCACTTTAGGACGCAAAGCCAAGGCTCGCGCTATACCAATACGCTGGCGCTGTCCTCCGCTAAATTCATGCGGAAAACGGTTAATATTGTCCGCAGGTAACCCCACCAGTTTCATGAGGTCGATAACAGATTTTTTAATATCTGCTTTGGTCGAAACCATCCGGTGGAGCTTAAGAGGCTCAGCTAAAATACTCTCAACAGTCTTTCGAGGATTTAAGGAGCCATAGGGGTCCTGAAAAATCATCTGAATCTGTCTGCGCGCCACCTTTAAATCTTCGCCCTCAAGTCGAGAAATTTCTTTTCCATTGAGATAAACATCTCCTGCAGAAGGACGATTGAGGCGGACAATGGCTTTTGCTAAGGTCGATTTACCACAACCTGACTCTCCCACAACACCGAGTGTTTCGCCTTCTTCAACCTTTAAATTGATTTTATTTAGGGCAAAAACATATCCTTTTACGCGGCGCAAAATGCCACCAAGAATGGGGAAATGCTGATCTAAGTTTTTTACTTCTAATATGGTCGCCATAGGCTAAATTACCTTCTACAAATCATTAAGGGTCTTTTCCCTTGTTAGCTCACATCTACAAAAAGAGAGTCAAAAAATACACTTTCTATACATCGACAAAATGACAAGCGGCTTCATGTTTGCCACTGAAAGGCTCAGGAGCTTTTGGCCGCGTGAAACAGGCATTTTGCCCCTTCGGGCAACGGTCATAAAACATACAGCCTGCATGACGATTATATATACTGGGAACGATGCCTTTTATGGTGGCGAGTTTGCCACCTTTGGGAGTATCAATTTTAGGTATTGAGGTTAACAGACCCTGAGTATAAGGGTGTTTAGGATGATCGAAGATATCGTATACGCCGCCCTCTTCTATGATTCTCCCAGCATACATGATGGCAACGCTATCAGCCATTTCTGCAACTAAGCCCAAATCATGAGTAATAAAAATAACGGCGGTTCCCATTTCTTTTTGCAAATCACCAATGAGTTTTAGAATTTGCGCCTGAATTGTGACGTCTAAGGCCGTCGTCGGCTCATCTGCAATTAAAAGATCAGGCTGACAAGCAAGAGCGATAGCTATTAAAACACGCTGACGCATTCCCCCAGAAAGCTGAAAAGGGTACTCATTAATGCGCGAGCCCGGATCAGGGATTTTTACTTTGTCGAGCATTTCCACAGCTAAATCTAGTGATTTTCGTCTGCTGAAGCCCTTGTGGATGCGGTAAGCCTCGGCAACCTGATCGCCAATAGTATAAACAGGATTTAAAGCGGTCATAGGTTCCTGAAAAATCATGGCAATACGGTTGCCGCGTATTTTTCTCAGATCATTTTTGTGGTAATTTAGAAGATTGTCACCCCTAAAAAAAATCTCTCCTTTCTCAACAGTTGCGGCGTTTTCAGGCAGAAGACCTAAAACAGATAAAGCGGTGATACTTTTGCCACACCCTGACTCGCCGACAAGGGCAAGGGTCTTGCCGCTATCAAGCCCTAAATTAATTTCTTCAAGGGCGATGAATTTGCCGCGATTACTTTTAAAAGATAGGGTGAAGTTGTTTATTTTGAGTAGATGTTTATTGGTCATAGTCTATTTTTAGTATAAATTATTAATTGAAAAACAAACCACATCCTAGTGGAAAAAACTAAGGCATGCAAGCTAAGTGTCGGTTAGGCAGCGCTGATTTGGTGAGTTTCGAGAGAAGCTATAAGCGGCAAAGACTCATTAAACATCATTAAAAAAAATCCCCATGGTACAGATGAGGATTTAAATCTATTTTTTTCAACCCATTTTTTTAGTAGGTCACTTTTTACTATTGAGTTTTTGCGTATCGTCAGGAAAGCTTGAATTAAAAGAGAAGCTTCCGACAGCCGTACTTTTATCCCAATAAAATTTGAGTTCCTTTATATAGCTTTTGCCAAAAAGCTTGTATTTATAATAGCCATAGGTCCAGGTGGGATTCCCACTAGAACTGCCGACAGCATGGGGATCTCCTAAGATTTTTAGGACCTCATTTTGCGTCGTGACTCCCTCTTTGATCCAACTGACATCCGAAGGAAAAGGGCGTCCGTTGGTGACACATGAAGTGCTAAATACAACAGAAAAAATTAATAAAACACTAAATCGGTAAATAAAACGTGGCATAGCTCAATCCTAATGTAAGAGGCTGATTTCAGTGGGTCTTTAATCGCTTAAGGAAACTATTATAGATGAATATGATCCAAAAAAGAAATACTTTTATCAGCAGGAAATTTTTTTGGAGTCTTTTTTATCAAGGTCAGAGGTGTCAAAATACGACAACCTGAGAGCTTGACAGACGCTATACCCTCAAATAGACTCATGGGTAAATCAATAAAAAGGTCAGAAGTTTATACCGTGGCGAAGAGTCACTTAGTCAATCTGTTTTTGAGTGTGCAAGAAGACTATTCGAGATAATTTGCGGATAAAACTGAAAGTTTAAAATGAGTAAAACGGTTGATGACTTCTTAAAAAATGGGATTAAAAAAATTATGTTAGTTAGCTATTTCAAATTTACGTTTCTTTTTTTTCTGATTGGTTTTTTGGGGGGAATAGGCTCAAGCTTCGCACTTTATGCAAAACCCGAGACTTTTACCATCGGCGGAGGAACCATAGAAATATCAAATCATTTGGACCCTGAAGTGGAATTCCTTGGTCTCTCGTTTGAGGTTATCTGTCAGTCTCGTAAGATCTCTCTTGCGGGTACTCTCGATGTGATGAAAATCGTGCAGAGTGCTCCTTGCCGAGATTTTGAGGTCAAAGGCCCAGGATTAAGCATGCGTTCAGAAATCCATGCAGAAGGCAGTATGCTCGATATAGATGCCGAGCATTTTCAGTACCCTCCGATGTTAATTGTTTATGACAAACGTTTTTTGGGTTCATATATCCTTTGTTTAGCCATCAACGCTCATTTTTATGATGTCTTAAATGATCGAGACTCTGTTAAAAGACTCCCCACCTATTGCAATCATTCTAAACTTCCCGCGTGGTGGGATGGTAGCCGAGGGGTCACCGCAGCGGATGCAACTTTTAAAACCTTAGAATCCGATATGCGGCAAAATTATTTTGAGTTTACCTCTGTTATTCGCGATGGCATCATTATCAAAATCAGAAAAATGCCAAAGGTTTGAGCCTTATACAATAAAGCTTCTCACCAAATTTGCTGGTAAAGGTTTTGCCATATGTTGCTGCCATGTTTATAAATTTTAGTAATTTCTCCTCAAAAATTCATGCCATTGCCCCATGGCAAGCCCAAAAGATGGTGCACAAATACTTACCCCCCCTAAGGCTAAATCAGCACTGTTTCTCATAAGTATTCATTTTATAAATTTTTAAAATACTTGTAAAATTTGGCGATCTTTGGCGCGAAAACAAACAGCAATGCCCCCAAAAAATATAGAAATTTTCTTCCATTCCGAAAAAAAAAGACAATGCTCAAAAAAGAGATACTAGATCAAGTTATCTCAATTACACATGGGGAAAAGAGATGGGTAACAAAGATTATATTTCCCTTGAACCGGGACAGGTTCTTTTTAAGGAAGGTACCTGGGGCGGGGTACTTTATCAAATTGTCGAAGGTCAGGTTGAAATTTTTAAACAAGATAAATATGGCAAGGATGTCGTTTTAAATACGATGACACCAGGTGAAATAATTGGTCTTACATCATTTTTAACAAGTTCTTCCCGCTTAGCCTCAGTTAGGGCCAAGACGGATCTTAAGCTGAAAATTATTGATAGTCAAAAACTTGAATTACTGAGAGCTTCAACTCCCAAATGGATGACCACTATTTTTAAGGACATGCTTCTGAGAATTGAACAAATGAACGGACAGTATATCGATTATTTATCGAAAACAGGTTCAAGTGGTTTACCAACACGCAATGAATTTATGCTCGCCGCTACCCAGATTAGCAGCTCTGGGCGATTTATTAAGGAGAACCTTAAAGAGGAGGTGCATGGTATGTTGTGCATTTCTAGAACTAAGCTTACTTCCCTAATAAAACGTATTTACTTTCTTAATGAATCGGTAATTGCAACTTTATTACAGGTCTTTATTGATGCGGAACTTTTAAAGGAATATAAAACGGACTCTTCTTCTGAGAATTGCTATATATCCTGCGATGAATTGCAAAGTTTAAAGAAATTATCTTTTATACTTCAGCGCGTCGTAAATAATAGGTCTAAATTGGTCACTTTTCAGACTTTGGCTAAATTGATGCAAAAATTCACTAAGCGCCTCGGTGCTCGCGGTGGTAACAATTATAAAGCCTTTAAAAAGAAATCGATTTCCTTAAAAGTCTTAACCGAAGAATTTAGCGGGGATATAAAAGGGGATGTTATCAAAGAAATTGTTGAGAATCTTTCTTCTTACGGTATCTTGCGCATGGTTCGTATCAAAGAAACAGAATATATTGAATACGGCGAGACTGATCTACTGAATTTTTCACGTTATTATTTCGTGTTTATGCAACTCATCAAACTTGATGCTGATGACAGTAGTGTGCAGCAAGTGGCTTAAAAAAAAAGTTTTTAACAGCATTCATGCCTCGTGCTCTAATCTCACATGAGTCACCTGATCGCTGTTTTTTTTGTGGTTATTTTACTTTGGTATCTACTCCTTAAGTCTTGTTTATCTCAATGATTATAATTAATTTTTTATAATTTTTTTTGAGTGTGTCAATCACCCACAACAGGTTCAGGAAATAATTTTAGCCAACTTCGTTATGCATAGGGCCAAATCAGTTATAATAAGTTTAAGCCAATATTTATTGTTGGGCCGTTTTGATTTTGTGGTTACTTTTTTAAAAGAGGTGTTTTTCTGGTCAAGGTATTGACTTAAACAAACCTCAAGCTAAGTAAAACGCCAAACTTAAACATTTTGTGATGCGATTAGGCAAATTAAACAAAGTAATCAAGAAAATTGGGGTAAGGTAAAATAATGGAGCGGGAAAAGGGACTCGAACCCTCGACCTTCTGCATGGCAAGCAGACGCTCTAGCCAACTGAGCTACTCCCGCTAAAGAGCATAGGGGGTATTTTTTAATAGAACCTGTCATACTGTCAAGGAAATTGTGATGGAACTGAAAAATATATTTAACATTTTCAAATTTAAACCTAAAAACACCCCCTTTTTGCCCTCAAAAGGTGACGGTTTCAAGACTTCGTCGCTTAATACACCCAAATCTTGGCATCGAGAACAGCAGAGGTTAATGAAGTCTCGTCCTCTTGATTTGGAGCAAAGCTATGCCTTATGTGAAGATGTGGCAAAAATTTTGGAAGCCTTTCAGTATGTAAGCACCATTATCATCGCATTGTGCCAAAAAAAATCAGAGCAGGGCGATGACGAGTATTTTTTTGAGAGGGGAAAAACTAGTAATGATAGGAGTTACTTATTCATTCAACCGTTTAATAGCCCTGGCTGGCTTTTCGAACAAGGACCCGCGGGATGGACTTTATCCTATGCACGAAAGATATCTCAGCAGGATCTGTTTGTGCGGCAGGGAGAGGTGATCGATATTGCCACAGTTTATGTTTCTTCAGTTGATCGGGCACAGATACGCGTAAGTTCTCCGTACCTTTATGGAAGCTCGCTTTATACTTTAGATTATTATGCAGAAAATATTATGCGAAGGTTGAGAGAAAAAAGTTTTTTATTAGAGAAAAATTCTTGATGAGATCTAGTGAGTAGTATTGATCGATGGCGTCTAATTCTGTTTCGTGCCAGCCACCTGTTCCGAGCATAGCAAGGGATCTCCTAAGATCAGATAATTAGCATGGAGATCCTTCAGGGTTTTACCCTTCAGGACATCTTTGGCACTTTCGCATCTAAGACTAGTTATTTTTTGTTTAGAGATTTTGGTCAAGTGATTAATGAGTTTCTATTCTGTCGTTGTGAGTCCGGTGGTCTAATTTTAGGTTGAGTCTTTATGAGGAAACTCTGCAGGAGATATTTTATTAAGTTAGGTAAATTTGTTGTGCTGTATTGCCGTTGTATTTGTTTGTTATTTTTTTTTATGGGGAGTCAACCTCTGAGCGCCGGGGTGCTATTTTCGCCAGGTCTTGAGGTGACTAGCTATTCGTTTGCTCCTCTTCACGAAGAAAACACTCCCAACTATTATGCTCTCGGACCGGCAGTTACCCTCGGTTATTCGCTAAATCAGATGATTGATTTTGGGTTTTTTGCAAATTATTTACCTGGCGCTGTAAAAAAAATTGGTGTCGGCGATGAGGACGCTTTTATCTACAATTTGGGAGTAGAACTCGGCGGCACTTTTATAAACCAAAATGTCAAATTTAAACTCAAAGGAAGCGAGCAGCGTTACCGGGGACTTAACACCGCAATTGAAAATCATGTGGAAGGATTTTGGCGCGGACGCGCCTATGGTTTTGCCACATTGGGCGTCATTCCCATCAACAGAGAATTTTTTATGGAAATTGGTTTAGAGGTTATGCGCAGTTCATTAACACAAGATTCATTAGATCCTAATAAAGAAAAAAGAGCACTTACATATTTTAGTGCTATAATAGGCTTTACATTTAATGATTTCAAACCTTCATTTATTGAGACGCGTTTATTTAAAGGCATTATATAAAGGGGAAGAGGGAAAATGGAAGACAAATTTAATCTTGTTGAAGAACTTTTAAAAATCACTTTATTTGGGACAGAATGGGTGCTCTGGCTTTTGATTCTGCTCAGTGTGCTTTCTCTCTTTGTTGTGATTGAGCGCTTTATATTTTTTATGAGAATTAGACTTAATTTTACCATTTTTAGCCATGATTATATCGAATATTTGATTGCCGGAAAAACAGAAGAAGCAGAAAAACTATGCCGGGATCACCTGTCCTTCGAAAGTGAAATGGCTCTACAAGGCTTTAAGAACAAGGCTAAAGGGATACAGGCTATGGAGGAATCTATGGCAGCCTATTTGGTTGGCTCTCGGCAAAAACTTGACAAAGGTTTGGTAATTCTTGGAACATTAGGGAACAATGCTCCTTTTATTGGACTTTTTGGTACGGTACTAGGCATTATCCAGGCATTCCATGATTTGGCACAAAATCCCGATGGGGGAACTTCAGTGGTTATGTCGGGGATAAGTGAAGCTCTTATCGCTACAGCCGTTGGTCTTCTCGTCGCTATCCCTGCTGTTATTTTTTATAACGCCTTTCAGCGTAAAGTTAAACAGCACATGTCTAATGCTCAAGCGCTACTGAAACTTACAGTAACTCATTTTGCTCAAACCAAAGAGGGATAGTCTTCCTCAAATATCCACAAATAAAGGTGCACCCCCATGTCAGGTATACTTTCAGAAGAACATGAAGAAGAAATAACAGGTATAAATGTGACGCCTCTCGTGGATGTTATGTTAGTCCTTTTAGTAATTTTCATGGTTACCACAAGCTATATCGTTAAAAATGCTATCGATCTCAAGCTTCCCAAAGCAGCCTCTGGGATTGAAAAAGAAGTTAATACGATGGAAATTATTATAGATAAGGAGCAGCGCCTCTATTTTAATAGCCAATCCATCGTTTTTGAGGATCTTCCCGCCATTATTGCGGCAGAAAAACAAAAGGCAACAGGGGAAAATATTACGGTTCTCATTAGCGCTGACGAGGCTACCCTACACGGGGCGGTCGTTCGCCTTATTGATATTGTTCGGTCGCAGGGGATCACGGATTTTGCAATAAATGTTGAAGCGAGTCAGCAAAAGTAATAAGTTAATTTATGTCACCTAGTTTATTTTTTGGGGTTAATGGACTCAAAGGGTTTGGTTTTTTGAACAGTGTATCTCGCTTAAGCTTAATGGAATGGTTATTATTCGTGGGTTTCTCTGCTCAAAAATCCCAAGTTAACGGCAAAAAATAAATTATGATACACCTTGCCAAAGGCTAATTTTGCCTGCTTTAAGGGTTTTATGGACGTAAATGTAGATGCTCCTATTTCAATTGCTGATTGCTTCCAATACCTTGATGAAAAAATATTTTCTACAATTCCCTTAGCCCAAGATACAAAACCCAAAAGCTGGCCTGGAAAAGTGGGCATTGAACTTGAAATGCTCGCAATTAAAGAAACTCAAATAGGTAATACTGCAACAAAGCCCGAAATTCTTCCCTTATTTTCATTTGCAAACGTCGATGCTGCTAGCACTATGGGGATTTGCGAAAAGATAGCTTCAGAACAAGATTGGCGTCCTATCTTTTTTTCGTCAGAGGCGCATGAGACAGCAAATACTATAGAAAAAATAGAAATTAACCCGATTGAAGCGATTACGTTTGAGCCAGGGGGGCAGCTTGAGTTTTCAACTAAGCCCTTCGACTGTTTACTTGGCGCGTCAAAACACCTAGAGCAGCTGCAAAAAATATTGAGAGAGGGTTTTGCTAAATATAATGCTGGTTTTTTGCAGATAGGCTTAAATCCTTGGTATGAACCAGATGAAATCGGTCTGCAGATGAAAAAGCGACGATATATAGCGATGGACCAGTTTTTTGCCAAAGACGGGGTATCTGGGTCACAAATGATGCGGCAAACTATGTCTATTCAAGTCTGTCTTGATTATGGTGATCGACAGCAGCAGTTGGCGCGCAGGTATATCGCCGCTAACCATTTGGCTCCTATTGCCGCGGCTATGTTCGCTTATTCGCCCATCGTATCTGGAAAGGTATCCCCATATAAATCAGCAAGAATCGCGGTTTGGAAAAATTTAGACCCGACGCGTACGGGGTTTCCCATTCCTAGTGGTTCTCGATCTAAAATTTTTGACCGTGCACAGATTATAGATGCTTATCTTAATTTCGCTCTGGCTGCTCGCGTAATATACGTGGCTAAAAAAAATTATGCTGTGCCCAACAATATGAGTTTTGCCGCTTGGATGGCCCACGGGTACCAAGGCGTCTACCCAAGCTTAACTGATTTTGTCAATCACCTGAGTCTTCTTTTCCCCGAAGTTCGTCCCAAGGGTTTTTTAGAAATTCGCTCAACTGACTGTTTGCCGCAGATTTGGCAAGATATTCCCGCTAGTTTTTATCTTGGCCTCATCTATGATGAAGAGAACTTAAGTTGGCTGCTCGATTATTTCGGGGAGACAAGTAAAACGCAGTTGCATGATATGTGGCAGCGTGCTGCTTATGGTTTAAGGGATAAAGACCTCAAGGACCATGCTGTAGTACTTATAAAACGTGCCATTGAAGGGTTGCAGCGATTACCGGCGTGTTTTTTTTCAGATACTTATTTAAAAAAGTTTGCCTTATTTGCTGAGCATTTTACGGGCAGAGGTTTGACGCCAGCTGATGATTTGCTTGCTGAGTTAAAAAATTATGGGCAGGTGGATTTGGCGTTATTTAAAAAAGTAGAGAAATATTGGCGAGATTTATAGAATCTTGAAACTTTGAAATCTTATTAAGGAGTTTTTTGTGGTATTTAAACTAAGCTCTGATGAGCAAAAAGAAATCTCGGATGAACTTCCTGATGAAATGGAAACAGATAATTATAGTGATGAAGTCACAGATAAACCTGCCCTAGAGTTGGAGCGCTATATAGAAGAAGTTGCCGATACGGTGCGCATAGGACTTGATCAAAGCATTGCAATATTGACGCCATGGTTTTTTAATAACATGCCGAGAGTTTATTATGCGACAACGCCAAAAACGGAAAAAATAAGGCACCTTTCAGCGATTATTACCGGGCACGTATTTGAAACAAAACAAACTGTTGAGCTGTGGGATAGGGACAGAGTAAAGGTAACCTATATTGGCCCAGGTGGTGACCAAAATATACTTTTAGAAATGGCCGCTAAGGTTAAAGCCCAGCAGCTCAAAATGGGGGCGATTTATTTTTCAAAGGACAAGCTGCTTTTCCTGGCAACTTTTTTTTGCAGCAGTCACATTAAGCTGGATTCCAATAATGTCCGTATCATGGAGAAAATCAACAAATCACGAGAACTTCTGCTACTTCGCTATCCCCAGTTTGCAGATTCTATCAACGATTTTTTAGCAAATCTTGACAATGATTTTGTCACTTATGCTACGACAGCGCGCATAGAGCGTACTTATACTATGCTTAGTGATATGGCTTCTCATGAGGGCACCCACACATTTGTCGAGCAAATTGAGGATTCTAATTATGCACGATTAACTCTAGGCATCAAAAATATGGAGCCTGGTGCCGTACTGGAGCAGGTACTTTATCTAAAAAGCCGCTATAATTTTACCATCGTTCGCGCCTTTTTAACTCAGTTTTCCCACGGTCAGAGTGACCCCATTTCAGTTTTTATTTTTATCATAAAAAATCTTTCAGGTGAAAAGATCAATACTAACGATATTTCCATGATTAAGCTAAATAAAGCTCTGAGAACCTTGAGTTGGGTTGACATGGATGACCTTAATGTTTTGAGTAACGAGCCTTATAAAGCTTCCATAAATGGCTGCAATTTTTTACGCAGTTTAGGTATTTGGGTGCAGGTCCTACGCGGCAAGGAAAATCCCTATTATTATTCAGAATATAAAATTAGATCGACTTTTATTGATGAGTGGGAGCTCTCGTTTCAATTATTAGATTTATTTCGTATTAAATTTGATCCCCTAAAACAAGAAGAAAGAAAAAGCGGCGCTTATAATAGGCTCAAAGAGGTAATTCTTGCTAAAGCAAATGCCATGGTTGATGAGGTTCAGCGCAATATCTTTGTAGAATGCCTTAATTTTATCGACCATGTGGTGAAGACAAATTATTTTTCCCCAACCAAAACAGGGCTCGCTTTTAGAATTGATCCTGCCGTGCTAGACACTAATTTTTATACGCAAAAACCTTTTGGTATTTTCTTTATTGTCGGTAGAGATTACCGTTTTTTCCATGTGCGCTGGAAAGATATTTCGCGCGGGGGGCTTAGGGTTATTCTTCCTCGTTCCAAATCAGATTACGAGTTTGCCTTAGCGGGACTCTTTGATGAGGTTTACGGCCTGAGTCTTGCGCAGCAGCTTAAAAATAAAGACATCCCAGAAGGTGGTTCCAAATGTGTTATCTTAATTAAACCCAATGGCAAGCGGGATCAATGTGTTCGCGCTTCCGTAAATGCGCTCCTTGACCTACTGGTCCCCGATGATGAATATCATGAAAGCAAGGGTATTCAGCGGGTGAGCTATTATCATCAAGATGAAATAATTTATCTCGGTCCAGATGAGAATGTCACCAACGAACTCATAAGCTGGATCCCTGAGCAGGCGATGCGGAGGGGGTATCCCTATGCCAGAGCATTTATGTCTTCAAAGCCCAATGACGGCATCAATCACAAAGAGTATGGTGTTACTTCAGAGGGGGTCTATGTCTATCTTATAAATATGTTAAAGCATCTTGGCATCAATCCACATAAGGATTCATTCTCCATAAAAATGACAGGTGGCCCAGATGGTGATGTTGGTGGAAACCTCCTGAAAATTTTATATAGAGAACTAAAAGAAACCCCACGAATTCTCACTATCTCGGATGGTTTTGGTGCGGCTTATGATCCAGCAGGTCTTAACTGGCCTGAGCTGCTGCGTCTGTTTGAAGAGGGCAAATCAATTAGTGAATTTAACCCCGCTCTTCTTTCTTCCAAAAAGGCATTTGTTATTCCTGCAGATTCGCCGGAACATATCAATATTCGCAATACCATTTTTGGTAAAGTTCACGGCGATATCTTTATTCCTGCTGGGGGACGGCCTTTCACCGTTAATGCCAAAAATTGGAAACTCTTTATCGATGAAGAAGGCAAACCAACGGCTAAAGGCATTGTTGAAGGGGCGAATATTTTCTTTACCCCTGATGCTAGAGAAAATTTGCAAAATCATGGAATTTTAATGCTGAAAGACTCTAGTGCCAATAAAACAGGGGTAATATGTTCTTCTTATGAAATCATTTCTTCTCTTACCATGGATAAGGAAGAGTTTTTGTCCCTTAAAGAACAATATGTCAATGAAGTGATCGATATACTTCGCCATAAAGCTGATCAGGAAGCGAATTTGTTATTTGCGGAATATTCTCATCAAGCAGGACGGCGCAATCTAGTGACCCTGTCTACCGATATTTCACTAGAAATCAATGAGATTACCGATTTACTGCTGGCAAATATCACAGCAAATGCGGACACCCTTTTGAAGGATAAGGTATTTACTGATATTATTTATGACCATTGCCCGCCGGTTTTGCGCTCGCGTTTTAAAGACCGCATATTAACAAAGTTACCTGTTCCCCATCAAATAGCTCTTATATCTGCAAGCATTGCTTCGCAGATTGTTTATACAGAAGGTCTGGGGTGGACGCGACAGATCCCTGAGGTTGAGCGTTTTGCGGCGATTGTAACTTATTTGCGCCAAAATAAACTTACCCGTGACCTCATAAATGAAGTGGAAAATTCGCAGCTTGAGCATAAGGAGCTTATTGAAACAATCTTGACACGGAGCGCAGCGCGAGCCTTGACGCTCATGAGTTTGGAACAGCAAAAAGCTAATGGAACCTAAAGTTAAAGAGTGTTCGTGATATGTCGTGGGCTAAAAACGGAAAAGACAAAGCCCACGATAGCTTTACGCCGAGGCTAAGCATCCTTTCGTGATAGTCAAGTATTTCATGTATAAAAATAGGAGATTTTAAATGGCTCAGTTTATGTTGTTACTCAAAGGAAGCTTCGACCAATATCAGCAAAAAAATGCTGAGGAAAAAAAAGAAATAATGGACAAATATGCAAAATTTGTCGGTGATCTTCATAAAGAAAAGAGACTTGTCCACGGAGATCCTGCGGCTCAAGGGCAATGGATTATAAGTCCAAGTAGCCAAAAAAATGAAATACGAAAAATAAGTGATGATGATAGGGAAAATATAACTGGGTATTTTATTATTGAAGCAGATTCTATGGATCAAGCCCTTTCCATCGTGCGCCAGTGTCCCGCTTCAAGTCATGGCGATTACATGCAAGTGCTGCAATTAGGGTACGAGAGCTGAAAAATTGAATTAATGAATAATTTTTGTGCCGTATATTTATTGAGATTGAGCCCTGCTGAGGCGCAAAAATTTTCGGCAAATCGGGGTTAAAAAGCCCCGATCATCAAGTTTTTCAAATGTTTTTAATTCCGCTTCTATAAGCAAGCAACTTTCGTCATGTTTAGGGCAAGTATACTGAAATGCCACAGACTTATTGTATGCGAGACTCCCTGATTTAATCTTTTTTTCTTTAATAAAGAGAGCGGGGGCTAATAGATTTTCAAAAGTTGTGATTTTTTTTTGCGCTTTTTCTGCGGCTGAAAATTTTTCATTCTCAAGAATTGCTATGTTTTTTAGTTCAACCTCGATGGCAGTGAGACCGCTTTGTTGTAAGTTAGCCTGTAAATCTCCTTTCGCGTTATAGGCATTTTCAGGAATAGTCGTCGTTGTTATCTGCTTTTTGATCCGACCTCTTTTCGCCTCTAAAATTGCTTTATGTTTTTTTAAAACAAGGCTCTCATCATGCGGCAGTTTTTTTTGATCAAGCAAGCTTAAATAAAATCCTGAGAGTTCGCGTTGGCAATTTCCACGCAAGTTTTCTGCGGCTCTATAACTGATGGGGTCTTCGCTAAAAGAAGAAGCATAAAGCTCATTAATACCAGAATAGGAGTTTAACAGCAGTGTACACAAAAAAGTAAGAAGTAGGCGACTCGGCATATTATTTACCCAGTTTTTAGCTAATAGGCACATGATTAGTTGCAAGAAACGCTTGGGATTTGCTCTTATATTGAGTAGTATACTATAAGTAACGAGATGAGTGTTTCACTATCTCTTTAATAAATTGTCCCCAAGCAAAATCGAGGTCGCTTATGGAAAATCGCAAGAATTTTTTTACGGATAACGAAGAAATAGACTTTTACCTTTCTAAAAAAATAGACTTAGGAAAAATCTTTGCTTGGTTATCAGATGCAGAAAAAGAAGCCGTTGATGCAAAGAGTCCCGAGGAATATAAAGCAGCTTGGTTCCAAGTCTTAAATACCTTGGGGGAAATCACCGGATCAGAAATTGCTCCCAATGGACGAAAAGTTGATGAAGAGCATCTTGGCTTAACCCCCGAAGGCGATTTTATTGTCCCCCCCACGCTCGCGGAAAACCTCAAAGTTATCAAAGATTTTGGTGTGGGTGCGCTGGGCACAAGTGCTGAATGGGGCGGCCTAGGAGCACCATTTGCTGTGGAAGTCGCGGCCAGCGAAATGCTCAACAGAGCATGCCCTTCTACGGCTTTAAATGTTTGTTGGTATAGTTCAACAGCACATATTGTTGATTTATTTGGGACTGATCGCGAGCGCCAAATGGTTATTCCTGGAGCTCTTGCAAGTGAACTTTCGGGTTCGATGGCCTTGACCGAGGCTGATGCTGGGAGTGACGTTGCTGCTTTTAGAACCTATGGTGAGGAGCAAGCTGATGGTACGTGGAAGTTATTTGGTTCTAAGCGTTTTATTACCAATGCCTGCGGTGACTACAGTTTGGTTTTAGGAAAAAATTCTAAAAATGCCCCAGGACTAGAAAATTTAAACCTGTATCTGTGTTTTCGTAAAGAAAATGGAAAAGTAAATTATGAGGTTGGAAGGTTAGAAGAAAAATTAGGACTCAAAGGTTCTCCAACCTGTGAAATGACTTTTGATGGTTCTAAGGCCTATCTACTCGGCAAAGATGGTGAAGGTTTTAGGTATATGCTTCAGCTCATGAACGATGCACGAATTGCAGTGGCAATACAGGCTATCGGTATAATGGAGGCTTCTTTGCGTTTGGCGAAGGAATATGCTGCAGAAAGAAAAACCTGGGGGAAACCCATCGCGCATCACGAGATGATAGCAGAAAAAATCCTTGATATGGAGGTAGAGCTTGCCGGTCTTCGCAGTATCTCTTATCAATCAGCATATTACCGTTCCTTGATCAGTGCGGGTGAAAAATATCTAAAAAACCAGCAAGTGAGTGAGGAAAAACGTGAAGAAATAGAAAAAGAACTTGGTGTTTATAAAAAGAGACTGCGCCGATGGACTCCGCTTATCAAGTGGTGGGGGGGAGAAAAATCACAAGAACATGCACGTACTGGCCTGATGATTCATGGTGGTTATGGTTTTACCAAAGAATACCGTGCTGAGTTCTGGTACCGTGAAAGTGCCGTACTCGCCATATACGAGGGCACAAGCCAAATTCAGTCGCTTATGGCCCTTAAGGATACTGTTAAAGAAGTTATCAGGAATCCCCAAAAGTTTATTGAAAATGTTTTAGGGTTAAAAATGAAATCATTAGCGGAGACCGATAGCCGCCGTAAACTTTTACTCAATATTCGCCAGTTGTATCAAAGCTCAATTTTGTCTCTCATGCTAAAAATGCTAAAATCCAATATGGCCGCCTCATTTTCTACAAATAAGACAGCCGATATTCGCAAGCTCATCAAAGTCATGAGTAAGGATATCAAGCGTTTTGACAATATGAGGCTTGCTTTTTTACATGCTGAGAAGTTGTGTGAAATTAAATCATGGACCTGTATCGCTGAATCGCTTTATTTTGATATGCAAACGGATGCGTCGCGAGCATGGATTTTTGATCGCTTCGCTTATAAAGCGATAGCCCGCATACAGTGCTTAAAGAGCATGATCGAAACTGACGAACCTGTAATTAATGCGCGTTTAGACTCCTATGAAAAGGCGGTTCCACCTACGGCAAAAGCATCAAGCGATCATGCTTAAGGTTAGAACTAACCAAGCATTATTTGCCTAACGCGAAAAGATAAGTGCGGGGTACTCATTTTTTATAATGACCGTTGATCACAGGGTTAATATGGTAGGATAATGCGGTATATTTTTAAATTTATCCAGGGACGACAGCAATGCGTCCCTTTTCATTTTGTTTTCTCCTGTGTACAAAAGGTTTTATGCACCTTTATCTTAACCCTAAGTTTTAGCTGTCGTGCCACAATGCCCGAGGTGACTGAAGCTTCAGACTCCCCAGAGCGGCAAGGTTCTTTTTCTAACATTGCAGGCGCGTCAGAGGTGGATGGCTTTTTAGATACCGTGATAAAATCAGGCGGCGTCTCTCACTTTAAAAAAATTAGGGAAATTGAAGTTGATATTGAAGGTTTGGTAAGAACAAATCTCTCTCCCTGCTCAGAATTAAAATCAGCAACAAACATTAATAAAAAATCCTCCGGAGGAAGTTCTCCTTGTGTAGATGGCAGGCTCACGCTGACAGGATTTGCGCGGGATAAAAAATACTTATATTTTTCGGTTAAAGATTCACGTGAACGTCCCTTTATGGTCATCAGTGACGAAAAAGGGGTTGGGCTATGTAGCGCTGCGATCGCAACAAATTTATTTCGCAACCAACGCGCCTATGTTGCGGCTTTAAGTCCTATTCCTAGTGGTGGCGTCATGATTCTTATCAATTCTGAAAGCGACTGGTCGCGCCGATTTGAAAATAGTTTTCAGCTAGTCAGCTCTAGGTTGTCATCCGTGCCTAAATGTTTAACTGGTAATAGTTGTCCCTGTGAGATTCAAGATTTTGCGGATTTAAATACACGCCAAATTCAGTCGGCAGGCTCCAATAATGTATCGACAGATGTAATTTCTCGCGACTCTCAAGCAGGACTGACGAGTCTTAGAGAGAGCCATGATTTATTTTCAAGTATGTTCATTTATCCTTTAAGTTATACCATAAATTTTACCAGCTTTGGGCGCGAATTGACTGAGGCCACCGAACAAATGGGGCTTTTGTTGTTAAATCAAATTGGCGAAAATTCCTGGCACTGTGATTTTCATGGACAGCACTGTGGTAAAGTTACTAAAGTTGGTGAGAAAAATAGCATTATTCAGTCGCGCCAGTGCTGGGGAAGTTATCATTATGCCCTTTGCTCTGCAGCCAAAAAAAATTATAAAACGGAGAAGTCATTAGAGCAGCTTTTGCTCTTCTCTCATTCTCCGGGAGAGCAGGGACGACTGAGTAAAATTGACATGGTGATAGATATTTCTCCTTTCATAAAAAAAACCTCAAAAAATTGGTTTTTTGGACCTCACCAGGACGGGATAACTTTTGTATACCCCAAGGACAATATTGGTCTTTGTGTCAATGATCGCTGCTGGCATCAGTCTCTGTTGGTGTCCACATGGGGAAAGCTACCTTCGAGTGAGAACTAAACCAGAAACTTTGGTTATTTTGCCTAATAATGTGCGCAACTAATACATAATATAGATCATAAAAAATGGAAACTTTTTGATTTGATCTCAAAATGAAAATTTTGTCGCGAATAATTATAGTCGATAACCCGCTAAATAATTGAACTAATATGGGTCTTCCTTGATTTTTACCACGTTCTAGTCGCTAGGGTTAGCATATGCCCGTGTGATAAAATTAAAAAATGCAACAGGAGATGCTTTATGACGCAAAGCAATGTACAGGCTTTGAAACCATCAGAAAGACGGCGTAGCAACCGTATAGCTGTACGCACCAAAGTTCAGCCAGGAATAATGATGGCGAAGGCGACCAATAAGAAACTTCAGTGGTATGCCTTCAACGTTTCTAAAATTGGCATTGGGATTAGCGTTGTTGGCGATATGGTCAGCGATTTGGAGCTGCGCTTTGAACTTGGTGGTAAAAAATATGACATGGAACTTCGTTGGGGTGTCCTTGATGTCAAGCGTCAGGAATATCGTTATGGTCTAGAATGTATCAATGAAGATTGTGATTTGACCGAACTATTTCGCGAATATCGATTTATTAGATAAACAATCCCCTATAAGGGCTCCCCGCTTATTGTGTTTGCATCTAGCGTGTATCTTTTATGGTTTTTTTTGATCTTCTTCTGAGTAGTCTCTCTGGTCTTCCCTGCAAACTTCATCCACGGTAGTATTGGCTCATTTATTAATACGTCACAGCAGTGTGCTGTCCTTGAATTTTTTGCCGAACCCATTCCTCCAGAAGATTGTAGCGGCAAGTCCCTAAATTTATTGTTACCGACCTGTCCCACTGGTTTTACTACGGTAATTACCGCAACAGAAATGATGTTCCGGTCGACGCGAAATTATCGGATTTGTGTTAAGTGTTAGCTTAAAAAATCTAACGAAGCAGCATCCTCGTTTCAGGCCAGAGGAATCCGCTGCCGTTTTAGGTGAAAGCCATCACTTCGGTGACCTCTTACTATCAAAAAATATGTCATCATAATAAAAATTGGCGTGAAATCATGAATACGAATGTCATTTGACATTTTTCCTTTATATAGGAATACTTACCTCCAAGTTTTCACAAAATTGAAATGGAGGTTAAGCTTAAGTCAATGCAAAAATTTTTAGTTCCTAGGTTATGCGGAATATGTCTTGCCGCTGTTATAGCTCTGCTAATTTATTTTATTTTTGAAAATTATGAAAATATGCCACAGGAAGTAAGGTCGAGTGAATGTAGCCACGAGCCTGATCGTTTCCGCTGTGTTTCCTTCCTGAGCAATTATGATGCTGATACGATTACCGTGAATATTCCTGGAACGCACCCGCTCATAGGAAAAAAAATTTCCGTTCGTGTTTTAGGCATAGATGCCCCGGAAATTCGCGGCAAAGAAGCATGTGAGAAGAAAAAAGCTTTCATAGCTCGTGATTTCGTGGCAAAAGTCCTTAGCAGCGCAAATAAGTTAGAAATTCATCATCTCCAGCGAGATAAATATTTCAGAATTCTGGGTGATGTTATGGTTGATGATAAAAACTTAAAGGATATGTTGCTTGCCGAGGGCCTGGCAAAACCTTATGACGGAGGAAGCAAAAAAAATATTCATTGGTGTCCCTAAAAGCCGTAGAGTTCAGACTAATGGATAGGCGTTCGCAAAAATTTTGGACACAATTTTTTTCTTTAAAAGACAAGACAAGAGACGCGTTTAAGAAATGGCTGTTTGCTTATCAGATAAGATTTTCCCCACCCATATTGGGATAGATAACAACCTTCATACTTTAACATTATAACAAATCAGGGCGGAATTTTTTAGTGACCCGCACACTCTGCTGCTCATGCCACTGAGCAATTTTTTCATGGTTTCCTGAAAGCAAAACCTTGGGGACAGGGATCCCTCGAAAATTTTCGGGACGGGTATAAGCAGGGGGCTCAATCAACCCATTTAAAGATTGTTGTAAGGAATCAAGTTGGGAGCTTAATTGGTTGCCTAATGCCCCGTCTAAGTGGCGGCATAAAGCATCAGCTATGGTAAGTGCGGCCAATTCGCCGCCAGAAATGACAAAATTTCCTAATGAGAGTTCTTCATCAACCATGATGTCAAGGAAGCGCTCATCTACGCCACCAAAACGCCCACATACAAAGGCTAGGGGGCAGGGAAGATTGAGTAGGCGTGGGACATCATCCTGACAAAAAACTTTGCCGCGCACTGAGGGGTAAATCACATAATGCTGTGGCGATAGGCTTTCAATGCAGCGCGCGAGCGGCTCGGCACTCATAATCATGCCATCACCACCGCCGTAGGGTCTCCCATCAATACTGCCATGACTATCCGAAGCATAAATTCGTGGGTTTATCGTATCGATAGCTAATGATTTATTAAAGGTGGCCGCTTTAAAAGCGCCAAATTTTTGGTACGCGGTGATGAGATCCGGATGTATTGTAATAAATGTAAACTTCATCAACGTTACTTTCAACAAGGATACCAAAACTCATCAATATCTTCTAACTTCAGGTTCATCGTAAGAAATTCATCGGTTGACTCAAAATTCATGGAAAAATAATCTTTAATAAAGGGAAGATCGAGAAGCCTGCCGTCAGAATTTTTTATAACGACAATATCACTCGCTCCAAAATTACTAATTTCGATGACCTCACCAAGTGGGACGCCCTGGCAATCAATTATTTTTTTCCCTTTTATATCGGACCAAAGGTACTCAGTCTTTTCGTCAATCGTGAGTTCATCACGGGGCAGCCAAATATTTAGGCCATTAAGTGGTGTCAAAGAATCACGCGTTTGATGCCCGTTCAGAGATAAGATAAGCTTATTCGTTTGCTCCCGCTGGCGCCGAACCTGATAGGTGATAGCGGTACTTGGCGAGGCGCCGATAAGGATTTTATCGAGCTTAAAAGGGCAAGAACCGTCTCTTTGGGCGACGATAAATTCACCCTTTAGGCCGACCGGCTTGCCTATGATCCCTAGCTTTATTAAGGTACTGCGCATAATAGTGTCTTTATTTGGGGAGAGTGAAAAAAATAAAAAAACCGGGGACGCTCAAAGTGGCGACAAAACCCAGTTTTATATTTCTTCTCTAAACTCGTTACCGACCTGCCACCCCTGATTTGAGCCGCAAAAGGTCAAACACCAAAGCACAATTTTTCGCATAAAAGGCCAGCTTTTTAGACGAATGAAAATGTTTTAGGCTTTAACGACATGGGTGTGATCACGCTCAAAAGGACCCATTTTTTTTGCTTTGCAAAGTTTTTCAATAGTGCCACTTAAAACAGCACCTTTACCATACCAATAACGAATACGATCTTCTTTAAGCTCTATGAGTGAAGGGTCATTACTCGGATCATAATAACCAACTTTTTCAATAAATTTTCCATCACGAGCGTTTCGCTTATCGGTCACGACAACATGATAGAATGGTTTATGGGTTTTCCCTTTTCGCGCTAAACGGATCTGCACTGACATGTAAAGTCCTCACTTAATTAAAAACAACCACCTGCACAATTTAAAGCTCACTTATATGCAAGTTTCGCGGGAATTGCAACCGAAATTTGACAATTAAATCATTAAAATAATTGTCAGTCGCCCTTAAGCTCAGTTATACTTGATTAATATATTTGATAAAAGGAGTCAGCTTGCTGGTTAAATTTTGGGGGACGCGAGGCTCTCTCCCAGTATCCATGAATAATATGAGCTTTAAGGCGCGGCTGAAAGAAATGATTTTAGCCGCAAAAAGCAAGGGAATACATGATATTATGGAGTTTGAGCAGGGCCTGGATGCCCTGCAGGGGACTCTGGGGCCTTTTTCCTATGGCGGCAATACCATGTGCACCGAGATTGTCACGGGTAAGGGGGCGTTTTTTGTCGATATTGGCAGTGGCATTAGGGAAGCGGGTACCCTTGCCTTAAAGAGTGGCAGGCATGAATTTCATATTTTCTTGACCCATATGCACTGGGATCATATTTGCGGGTTACCGTTTTTTATTCCGCTATATGCAGAAGGGCAAAAAATTACTATTTATCATGTTCATCGCAATACTCCGGATGCTGTGAAAATACAGTTTAATGGCGTTAATTTCCCCCTAAAATGGGATCGACTCGGTGCCGAAATAAATTTCAAACGCCTTGATCTTTACCGGCCTATAACGGTTAATGATACAAGTATTACGGCCTTTGCCTTAGATCACCCTGGGGGGTCATTTGGTTACCGCTTTGATGATTCCGGTAAGTCTGCAGCTGTCGGGGTTGACGGTGAGTATCAGCGTATCAGCAGGGAGGCTCTGGGCCCTGATCTTAAATATTTTCAAAATCTTGATCTTCTAGTTTTTGATTCGCAGTATGAACTGGATGAGTTAGCCTCTCGCTATGATTGGGGACACAGCACCCCAAGCCTGGGTGTTGAGCTAGCTCTGCGGGAAGGAATTCGGAAAATTGTTCTTGCGCACCATGACCCGTGGTCAAGTGAAGAAAAACTTATGCGTATGGGTTCTGCAGCGGTTAATTTTGCGAAAAAAAAACTCCCTCAGTACCAGAAAGAATGGAGCAAAAGAGGGCAGCCTGAAGGATCTGAGATTATTTTGGCTTATGATGGCTTAGAAGTAACCCTGTGATCTAGTGTTTTGTACGTAAACTTTTGCTGAGTAGGCAGACAAAGATGATTAAATGGTTTAAAAATACGGCGTTTTTCTTAATTTTCTGCATGTTATCTGAATTTGCTTTGGCCACTATTACCATCAGTGCGACCGGGTCTTTGGCGCGAAATACAGATGCTTTGCAAGAGGTTGAGTTTCTCATAAAGATTACTGGTGGAAAGTTGGCCTTTTCCAGTGCAGAAGATCTTAATGAGCGTCTAGGTATCGCACTTGGCAGTGGAACCAAAACACTTGCCCATATAGAAAATTATGTCGGGGATGAATATGAGGTAAACTACTGGACGGAAGTTTCTCTTGTGGACAATGGTATTGATAACACAACAAATACCCTAACAACACAATATAAAGTTATCTTAAGAGCGAACAGTACCTATCAAATTAGTGATCTTGTCAGTAGTAACGAACTTGCTTACAAAGTTTATTACTATGAGTGGGGTGAAGACGGTACCCTCAATAAGAGCACTCCAGCTGCTAAGGATGAGGGTCTAAAGCTCGTGCGCTTGGCTGAAGTTCCAAGTTCGAGTCCTGAGATTCAAAGTGTTGCCGCTAGTCATCAGCAACTGACTGTGACGTGGGCGACCCCAGCAACAATTGTATATAGCAGTGGCAGTAGCTATGAAACCCCTTCCGTTAACGTCATAGTAATTTCAACTCCCGAAACAGAGGTGAGCCTGGTTAGCGCTGCGTATACCTTTAATCCTGGAAGCCCATACGAAGATACTGCGCTTGCCAGTGACTTGTCCTGTTCGTTTGTTCCAGATTTTAGTGGTGAGGAGGACACCTGTTCCATAGAATGCCCAGAAAACACCTATTTGCTCATGAGTAAACTGAAGGGTATTGCGCAGGCGAGTTTATCTAAATCGGCAGGGTTGGGAAGTTCTAGTTTGAGTTTGGACAATTTGGAAAATGGTACAAAATATGCGGTAATTGCCTACTATGCTAACGATGGTGTAGGATTCTCTCGCTGTTTTTTTGCGACTCCAGTGCGAAATTTTACGATGACCGAGGCATCAGGAGAGGATGAAGCTAAAAAGAGCGACATTTCCTGTTTTATTGCGACCGCTGCTTATGGGAGTCCCTGGACCCAGGAATTAGTCCTTTTGCGCTGGTTTAGGGATCAGTATCTCCTGAGTTTCTCGCTAGGGAAGAAATTTGTGCATTTGTATTATGCCTATAGCCCAAAACTAGCTGGGATAATTGCTGATTCACCTGTTTTAAGAAGTTTAACACGTGGCGTGCTAACCCCACTCGTCTATTATATTGCCGCGCTAAAAAAGATGCCTTTTTTGACACTTTTTTTAAGTTTTTTAGCCTGTTTAGGGACCGTGGCAGTTTTCATGGGGGGGAGGCAAAAATTTTTAGCAAAATCCCGGTAATCACTACGACTCCGGTAAATTGACGATAACTGCGTTGCTCGTCCCGGAAAAATGCTCATTTACGGGAATGTAAACTCCGCTTTTTCCGCTCCGACGCGCCTTGTTCTCCCCAATTTACCGGAGTCGTCGATCCAGGTAACAGCGTTGCTCGTCCCGGAAAAATGCTCATTTACGGGAATGTAAACTCCGCTTTTTCCGCTCCGACGCGCCTTGTTCTCCCCAATTTACCGGAGTCGTCGATCCAGGTAACAGCGTTGCTCGTCCCGGAAAAATGCTCATTTACGGGAATGTAAACTCCGCTTTTTCCGCTCCGACGCACCTTGTTCTCCCCAATTTACCGGAGTCGTCCCTACCCGCAATATTATAGGTAATCAATTTTGCCCTAGCGACTAACTTATCCCTCGCCATGTGTCTTCTGCCTTGATATCCTACAAATTCAAAAATCGGTTTATCTATAATGTGCTATGCAAAGGATCACGAGAGAATATGGAAAATCTGCTTCCTTACACCATGTTTCAAAAGGTTCTCTTTCCCGAAAAAATAGCCAGCGACAATAACGAATCTCCTAAGTTTTTTTTACAAAGAAAAAAAATTTTGAATGTCTCTCCTGAGGCATCTGTTTGGAACTATCCTTTAGTAATTTTTGACTTTGAAACAACGGGTTTAAGTGCAACACACGACAAGATTATTGAAATGGGAGCGATTCGCTTTGAAAATTTCAAAGAAGTGCGTCATATAAGCACTCTTATTGACCCTGAAATGGCATTAAAACCAGAAATCACCAGAATTACAGGGATAACAAACGAAGATTTGAAGGGGCAGCCGAATATAAATACGGTACTTCCTGAATTTTTAAACTTTATTGACGGAGCTATATTAGTTGCTCATAATGCTGAGTTTGATATGGGGTTTTTACGAAAATGCTGTCTTGAAATCGGTCTTATTTTGGACTGGCCCGTGCTGTGTACTCTAAAAATGGCGCGAACTCTCCTGACTGATTTAGAGTCAAAAAGCTTAGACCGTTTAGCCCAACACTATCAACTCACATTTGAAGCGCGCCACCGTTCTATTGGTGACGTCCGGGTAACAGCGCAAGTTTTGGAAAAAATGCTTGCTGATAAAGGCTCTAAAATCTCTTCTTGGCGTGATGTCACACCATTTAGAGTCATCTAAGAAAGGCTACCGATGCTTATTGAAACTAAAATTTCACCACATACGACTGAATTCAAGGAAAATGAGGCCCATCAGCGTAAGCTGTGTGAAGAGCTTCAGGAGCGTTTAGAAAAAAGCGCTCAGGGTGGCGGCGCAAAATATGTGGAGGCTCTTAAGCGCAGGGGCAAAATATCAGCAAGGCAGCGCATAGCTTTGCTCCAGGACAAAAATTCCCAATTTCTAGAACTTTCAGGCTTAGCAGGCCATGGTTTGTACGATGGTGATGATGTTCCCGGAGGGGGAATCGTTACTGGGGTTGGCCAAGTTTCAGGTCACCTTTGTATGATCATTGCTAATGACCCAACGGTAAAAGGCGGTAGCTATTATCCTATTACAGTGAAAAAACACCTCAGGGCGCAACAAATAGCCGAACAAAACCATTTGCCTTGCATCTATTTAGTGGATTCAGGCGGGGCGTTTTTGCGGGAGCAAGCCGATGTGTTTCCTGACCGCATGAATTTTGGTCGTATTTTTTATAACCAAGCCCGTATGAGTAGCCTAAGCATCCCACAAATATCATCGGTACACGGATTTTGTACGGCAGGAGGGGCTTATATCCCTGCCATGTCTGACCAATCGATTATTGTCAAAAACACGGGGACGATATTTTTGGCGGGGCCGCCACTCGTAAAGGCAGCAACAGGAGAAGACGTCAGCGCCGAAGATCTTGGGGGCGGAGAAGTCCATACGGCCATCAGTGGTGTGGCAGATCATTTGGCCGAGGACGATGAGCATGCCATCGCCCTAATTAGAAAAATCGTGAGCCACCTCAACAAACCGCAGGCACCCCATATCAATCTTAGGGCGCCTATAGATCCCGTTTATGATGCTCAGGAGCTTCTGGGTATTATTCCCAAAGATAAAAATAAATTTTATGATGTCAGGGAAATTATCGCCCGGATTGTCGATGGATCTGAGCTCTTTGAGTTTAAGAAAAAGTATGGCACCACGCTGGTGACGGGATTTAGTCACATTCAGGGAATTCCCGTTGGTATCATAGCCAATAACGGCGTGCTTTTTTCTGAAAGCGCCATAAAGGCAACTCATTTTATCGAAGTCTGTTGTCAGGAAAATATTCCTCTTCTCTTTATGCAAAACGTCACTGGATTTATGGTCGGAAAGGATTATGAGCACGGTGGCATTGCCAAGCATGGTGCGAAGATGGTTCATGCCGTTGCCAATGCTAAGGTACCCAAATTAACTCTGATTTTTGGAAGCAGTTATGGTGCGGGCAACTACGGCATGTGCGGTAGAGCCTACGATCCTCATTTCTTGTTTTCTTGGCCGAGTTCTCGCATAGCAGTAATGGGGGGAGATCAGGCCGCTAACGTACTGGTTACGGTCAAAAAACAGCAGCTTGAGGGGGCTGGTCAGTCTCTGAGCCCTGAGGAAGAGCAAATCATGAAAGCGCCGGTTTTGGCAAAATATGAAAAAGAAAGTTCTCCGTATTATGCGACGGCCCGTCTTTGGGATGATGGAATTATCGACCCACGGCAAACCCGCAGCGCTCTCGCTCAGGCTCTTGCCGCAACACTTCATCACCCCTGGGAAGAGACTCGTTTTGGTATTTTTAGGATGTAATTATTTTAAAGAAAAAATAAGGCAACCTTTACTCAATACACATAAAGGAAAAACATAGTGGGAAAAGAAAAAATAAGAATTGGCAATGCAGGTGGTTACTGGGGCGATGATCCAGAAGCTCTTTATCGGCAAGTCACAAGTGGCCAGCTTGACTATATAAGTATCGATTTTCTCGCAGAAGTCACCATGTCAATTTTGCAAGGTCAGCGAAAAATGGACCCAAACTTAGGGTATGCCAAAGATTTTTTAGGCATGCTCAAAGGTGTTTTGCCGCAGCTTTTAGCTAAAAAAATAAAAATTATTACCAATGCGGGGGGAATTAATCCCATAGCCTGCGCAAGAGCCATTACAAAAATAGCTGAGGAGCTTGAGTTAAAGCCCAAAGTCGCCGTGGTTATGGGGGACGATATCCTTGGTGATCTCGATGACCTAATTGAAAAAGGCTGCTCATTTGCCAATATGGAAACAGGTGCTGCTTTTAGTCCCGTGAGAAAAAATATAGAGGCAGCCAATGTTTATTTAGGCGCTCTGCCGGTAGTTCACGCCTTAAAAAGTGATCCTGATATCATCGTGACAGGAAGGGTTACCGATACCGGTATTACCCTAGCCGCGATGATTCATGAATTTTCTTGGTCCTTTAAAGATTATGATAAACTAGCTGCGGGTATTGTTGCCGGGCATATCCTAGAATGCGGAGCCCAAGCAACAGGTGGCAACTTTAGCGATTGGCATAAAGTCCCTAGCTTTAAAGATATGGGGTATCCTATCGCCGAAGTTTATTCTAGTGGTACCTTTGTAATCACCAAGCATGAAAAATTAGGGGGACTGGTATCGCCTGATACGATTCGCGAACAACTTTTTTATGAGATGGGTGATCCCAAAGCTTATATTACGCCAGATGTAGTTGCCGATTTTTCTACTATCATCCTTAAAGACTTGGGAGCTAACCGCGTTGAAGTAAGTGGGATTAAAGGGTATGAATCCACCCCATTTTATAAAGTCTCTATGGCCTATCGTGATGGCTATAAATCGACAGGGATGATTGTGATTTCCGGACCAAATGCACGTAAAAAAGCTGAGAAATTTGCTGAAATTTTTTGGCAAAAGTGTGGCACTGATTTTTTGGAAACCTCTACGGAATACTTTGGCTGGAACGCCTGCCACCGTACTTTGACGGGCCATGATGATGGCAATGAAATTATCCTGAGACTCGGTGCTAATGACACGAACAAAGACAAACTCAGAAAATTTGGTAAAACGATCCCGTCACTCATCCTCAGCGGCCCTCCCGGTGTTACGGTTGCAGGTGGGGTTCCTAAAATTCATGATATTGTGAGCTACTGGCCTGCTTTAATGCCAAAACCGTTGGTTACGCCCAAATTTGGGCTTTTTGAAGCCGATACAGTCAATCTCATTGAAGTGACAGAACAGGTCGCAGGTGACTTTACTGCGCAAACGGACACCTTGACCCAAGTCGCTGAAAAAAGCACGATCGATATTACGCAGGCTGTAAAGGAACCTCAATGTGGTAAAGATGAGGTTTTGGTCGATCTTTATACTCTATGTTTAGGGCGCAGTGGCGATAAAGGTGATACTTGCAATATTGGCTTGATTGCTCGAAGTAAAGAAATATTTGAATTTCTTGATACGCGGGTGACGAGCCAGGCGGTAAAAAATTGGTTTCAAGAACTTTGCAGCGCCAAAGTCATTCGTTATAAACTTGATAACCTCCAGGGTTATAATTTCTTGCTCGAAGGAGCTCTAGGCGGCGGCGGAACACATTCTTTACGCATTGATCCTCAAGGAAAAACATTTGCGCAGGCTCTTCTAAAACAAAAGATTGTGGTTCCCAAAAATTTGCTTGCCACCATTAAGCCTTAGGAATCATTTCTATGCACAACTATAATGTCACAGAACTCACCAAAATAAATTTAGAGGCCAAAGAAGAATCCTTACTGGGAATTCTTGCCATTAATCGTCCGAGTATGGCTAATGCCTTTAACAGTGAAGTCGTCGAAGAACTCATTAGCCAGCTCGATAACGTCAAAGCAGATGGTCGTTTTCGCGCACTTGTGATAACGGGACGCGGTAAGCATTTTAGTGCGGGAGCCGATCTTGCTTGGATGCAAAAGGCGAGTGATCTCACCTATGATGACAACATTGCCGATGCTACCAAACTGAGTGGGCTGATGGAAACCCTGTGTCATTTGCCCATCCCCACTATTGCGGTGGTAAAAGGGTCTGTTTTTGGTGGCGGGTTAGGGTTGGTCGCTGCGTGTGACTTTGCGCTCTGCGATAGCAAAGCAAAATTTTGTTTAAGTGAGGTGAAGCTAGGGATTTTGCCTGCGATTATTTTGCCCTATGTGGCGCGAAAAATCACTTTCGGGCAACTCCGCCGCCTGAGTCTTGGTGCTCGCTTATTTACGGCGGAGGAGGCGCGAGGTTTTGGCTTGGTAGAACGCATGACTAGCGGGGCTGATGAACTTCGCATCGCCTTACTTGATGAACTAAATCTCATTCTAAAGGCTAGCCCTGAAGCTCAGCGGCGGCTTAAAAGACTGATTGCTTATATTTATGACCACAGTCTAAAACAATCACCAGAAACTGCAAAGGCAATAGCTGAGGCTCGTGTATCTCCGTCAGGGCAGCTTGGCTTAAGAGCATTTTTAAATAAAACAGATCCCTCCTGGATTTCTCAGGTACGAAGTGAGGATTTAGAAACTTATGAATTTTAAACAGGTAAAACGACTTTTCATTGCCAATCGCGGGGAAATTCTGCGTCGCATCGCCCTTTCGGCACAAAAATTGGGGATTGAGACGGCAGCCCTTTTTCAGGGATCAGAAATTCCCAGTTATTTGCAAGGTGGTCTCGTCAATTATTTTCGTTTGAGTTCTAGTGAAGATGTCAAAGATTATCTAAGTATTGAAAAAATGATTGCCACGGCAAAAGAATTGGGTTGCGACGCTGTTCACCCCGGTTTTGGCTTTTTGTCAGAAAATGCGGAATTTGCCGCGGCTGTCATAAAAGCAGGTCTCATTTGGGTGGGACCTCCTCCCGCAGCTATTGTAAAAATGGCGAGCAAAGCCACCGCGAGTGAAATCGCTGATGAACTAAAAATCCCGCGGGTTCAAAGTTTTAAAAATATCACAGCGGCAAATATCGATGTGATGATGGCAGAAGTTTTGGCTTTCGGCGAAGGCTGTGGTTATCCGCTGCTTATTAAGGCAGCCTATGGCGGCGGAGGGAAGGGTATGCGCGTCGTCCAAAATCAGGAATCTTTGCGGGAAGCTTTAATCCGAGGAGCATCAGAAGCAAAAAATTCGTTTGGTAATGATCTCCTGGTCGTCGAAAAGTACTTACCTTCTACAAGACATATTGAAGTACAAATTCTTGCCGATTCTCAGGGGCAAGTCGCGGTTATTGGCGACCGGGATTGCTCTATTCAGCGCCGCCATCAAAAAATCATTGAAGAGGCTCCGGCGCCAGGCTTAAAAATTGAGACGCGCAAAGCCTTACACCATGCCGCAAAGCGCTTAGCCGAGTCTGTGGGTTATCAGTCTGCGGGCACGGTTGAATTTATGCTTGCGGAAAATAATGGAGAACAAAAATTTTATTTTTTAGAAATGAACACCCGCTTACAGGTTGAACATCCGGTAAGCGAGGAGGTTTTTGGTATAGACCTGGTAGCTGCGCAGCTTAATATTGCCATGGGGCAACCGTTACCTGACTATCAGCGCAGTCTGATGCCGCGGGGGCATAGCATTGAAGTGCGTCTCTATGCAGAAGATCCCGAAAATAATTTTTTTCCCAGTCCTGGTTTGGTTTACTATTTTGATCCCATGCAAGGTCCTGGCGTTCGGTGGGAATTAGGGATAAGTTCTGGTGAGGAGATCACAGGGAGTTTTGACCCGATGTTTGCCAAACTCGTGGTTTGGGATGAAGACCGAAATTTGGCGATTGATCGCCTTTGTCAAGCCCTAAAACAGACCATATTCTTTGGGCCGAAAAACAATCTAAGCTTTCTTGAGCAGGTCCTTCGTGATTCTGATTTTAAGGCACTCAAATTTAATACGCATTTTTTGCAAGATAAGATTGCGGTTTACTGCGAAAACATCACCACTCTTCGCCACTCTCTTGAAGATGATATAGCAGTTATTTTAGCTCATCCGCCGCAAAAAAGTTCTGGAGAGAAAGTCCAGCTAGGCGCGGGAGAACTCAGCCAGTACATTTATGGGAACGGGGATCCTTTGGGAGGGATTAATAAGTCTGCAGCGGGAGATAATAGGGCAGCACAGACCTTTCATTATAACTTGAGGAACCAAATCTATTTTTCACAGAGTAAGGGCTCGGTAACTAAGGGCTTTAGAAAATTAGATCAGGATAAATTTGCGCCTTTTTGCTATGCTGAATATAATAACGCTCAGGAATTTAAAAAATTTATCCATTTTGAAGGACAAGTTTTTACTGTTGTTGAGGCTAAGGAGTTAGGGCTAACGGACTCGGGAAGTTCAGAGCTAAGGTCTCATGATATAGAGTCACCTGTGCCAGGAAAAATCATTATGGTGGCCTGTCATGAGGGAAAAGAAATCGCAAAAGGTGAGCGGTTATTTGTTTTAGAGTCCATGAAAATGGAATATGAAATAAGCGCTTCTATAACGGGTACTCTGACCAAAATCCTTGTTAAAGAAGGGGAAAGTGTTGTCGCTAACCAAACATTGGCCCATTGGGATTAGCCTTTTTTCGCGTGTGGGGGTGGCAAAATCTTATCAAAATTTTTTTGCAATAAAATAGCCAAGGAGTCTGCGTGAAGGTTGAAAAATTTTTTCGTGATGGTGGTTTAAAAATACTAGCAGTTGCTCAGCTAAATCCTTGCGAGTGCGGCATTATTTTTTACCTCCTCAATTGTTCGGTTTCGGGTTTGGATGAAATTGTTACAACAGATAGCGAGCTTGCTTCTCTTATGGGCTATAGTGAAAAGGATTTGCGCGATGCGGTCGTTAGCCTTTTTGAAAAACAACTCCTAAAAGTCAGTCGCCACGCCCAGGCAACCGCTCAGCAAACCAATCCTTCACTGCGGCTGGGTTTAGAATATAATATCCACAAATGGCAGATTAAAACCATGCAGAAGCAGGATCTAACCTCTAGCGACGCCCTTGTTTTTCCCTTTCGTCGCAGGGGCAACGTCAATTTACAGATGGTTGAAGGGGATCAAAATAAATATACCCCTCTTTATACGAACCGAGAACCCTGGCAGCTCATACTTGAAAAATTTATTAAAAACCGTGAATTAGATCAACACGAGATGGAAGAAGCAGAAGAAGCCGCAAAAGTTTTAGCCGATACTCATCCTCTTGATCAGGTGCTTTACTGTCTGAAACATTTTGGCGGGCGTATACCCAATTTGAGTTTGCTGGCGAGTTCCTGGCAGCATTATCTCGAAATACTTGAAAACGAAGTACAAAATATTGATATTGGGGAAGCCCGTAAAAAGCATGTTGAGCTTGATGAAGAGCTGAAACAAAAGGCCTTGGCTCAGTTAGAGAGTGCCGCCAATGCGCCGCTTCTTAATGACGAAGAAAAAACTGTGCTTAATATTATTATCAAGCACCGACATCCTAGGCGCCAGTTATACTGGGCTCTTCAGGCCAAAGAACGCTATCCCAATTTAGCTGCTTTTTTTCAGGAAAATATGAGTCTTATGTTATCAGTTACGAGCTCAGGCCAGGTTATAAAGAGGCCTTACGGAGATACTTCGTCTTAGCGTGAACTCATTTGCGCCTAACCTCAGTAGTGTACTGAGAGAAGGGTAATTAGTCACAAAGAGTATACTTAGTCTACCTACTGGGGCGAACTTACCCACAGAGGTCTGGGGATAAACGCTAACTTAATCCTCTGTAGATGCTGCCTGACACCATAAGAACCGTTTTGCCTTATTTTTAGGCAAAGCTTCCATTTTAAAAAAAATTTAACCCAGATAAGTACAAGATTATGGGGGCCATATCTCAGCATTTAAAATTAGACAAATTTTTGACCACTCTACGCCCTTAAATTTACAGGTTATCAAGTCTATTAAGGAGCTATTTTTAGCCCAATTTCCTTATATGACATCAAGCTTTTTTGATGAAGTCATTGAAAAAGTATCCTTCAATACCAGCGTTACCCATAAGTACTATCTCTTTGTCGCAGAAAAACGCGGTCATGTTCAGGGCGCGGCTATTGTATCCCAGTTTTTAAAGGAAAATTTTTTCTTTATTGATTACATTGCTTCAAACAAAGGAAATCCTAGTAGAGGAATTGGTGCTGCCCTGTATGCCAGGATTAAAGAACAGTCACTCCTTAACAAGTGCCTTGGGATTTTTTTGGAATGTGAATCCATAGAGAGAAGGTTTTGTGCCAGCGATGATGAGCAAAAACAAAATAAAATTCGGCTAAATTTTTATCACCGATTTGGCGCTGTGCAATTAAAACATACCTTGTACGAAAAAGAGCGAGCCGATAAATCATCTTTTCATTTACTCTATGATAAAAACATTGGGAAAAAATTAGATAATGAGGCAATTGCAACCATAGTTACGGCAATTTTAAAAAGTCATACTGAAAAAAAATGTACAAAAATTTATATTGAGGAAGTTGTCGCCTCCCTCTCAAAAGGTAGCTTTGAGGAGTTAGTTCCGTCACAAGCCAGAAATCAGCCAAATTTACTTTTTCATCCCAGCAGTGTACCTGATGATCAAAAAATTCCCCTAACCTTTAACCCTCAGCATATAATTCATCACGTTAAGGAAAAGGGCTATGTTGAATCGCCTATTAGAATCGATTCCATTCTTGGAGAGCTAAAAAAAGTTGGTTTTTTTGATTTTATTGAGTCGAAAAAATATCCTGATTCGCTCATAACAGAAGTTCATGATACTGAGTATATTAAGTTTTTAAAAAAAATATGTGAATTCGCAGGAAAAAAAACCATTTATCCTGATGTGTTCCCCATTCGCAATCGAGCGCGACTGCCTAATAGTATTGAAGCTCAGGTTGGGTATTACTGCATAGACACTTTTTCTCCCTTAAATCATAATGCTTACTTGGCTTCCAGGGCAGCAGTAGATTGCGCTTTGACGGCAGCGTCACGACTTCTTGATGGTGAAAACATCTCTTACGCTCTTGTGCGACCACCAGGTCATCACGCCGAAAAAAAATTTTTTGGTGGGTTTTGTTATCTCAATTCTACTGCTATTGCGGCAAATTATTTAAGTAAAAATGGGCGCGTTGCTATTCTTGATATTGATTTTCATCATGGTAATGGCCAGCAAAATATTTTTTATGATAGAGATGATGTTCTAACCATTTCCATTCATGGGCACCCTGAGCATGCTTACCCTCATTTTACTGGATTTGAGGATGAAAAAGGCATTAATCGCGGACTTGGTTTTAATATTAATTATCCCCTAGGCATCACTATTGACGGACCAACATATTTAAATACCCTTAAGATAGCCTTAGAAGATATTAAAAAATTCGATCCCGTTTTTTGCATAATAGCCCTAGGTTTAGATACCGCAAAAGGCGACCCGACAGGCTCTTGGAAATTGTTATCAAAGGATTTTGAAGAAAATGGAAAACTGATTGGTGCTCTTAAGTTGCCCACCTTATTAGTGCAAGAAGGGGGATATAAAACTCAGGTGTTGGGCGTTAATGCTAAACATTTTTTTCAGGGACTCATGAAAGGCTATTACAAATCTTAACATGGCCCCGTAAGCTGAAAACGCCCCCTACCAGAAAAATCAAGACGTTTTCAGCTATTTGCAATGGTGTTTTGGTAAATAAAATAAACTAAGTTGCCAATTTCTCGATCAAATAACCGGGCCTGTTGCCTATATCAAATACCTGATATAGGCAATCATCTTAGCATCAATAAACGGTGATTTTTGGCTTTTGCGTAACACCGGGTGTTTTTTCTACATAAATAACGATGTTGCGAAAGGGATGGGGATCAGGGGAATTATCCCACGACATCACCATTTCAGAGTGCCCAGGGCAAGAAGTCCCGGAGCTCAGAACAGTCGATCCGCTATCATTGCGGGTTATGATGCGGCTATCACTTTCAATCAGCTCTCCCTCTTGATAAAAGGAAAAATCTAGCGGATAGGTATTATAGGCATTAAGCACACACTCACCAGTATCAACTGTGTTAGAAACAGAGATCTTGGCTGTAAATGCCGTCCCAAGTGAATCATAGATACGGTAAAACCAAAAATCTTTCGTATCATTAGTGGTGACCTTTATCGAATCAAATTCAAATTGGACGGAGTCACTAGGCGTTGCACTATAGCTATTAATCAGCAAAGTTTTGCGCGTGGTTTTGGAACTTGTAGGTTCGGGGTTCACTTTTATGACTGAACCTGCGACGATGTTTTTTGGGGAAGTGCAGTCATCATTTCCCCTTGGATCATCATGAATTTCAACATAAAAGAGCTCATCATTTAAAACACTTTGACGGTAATATTTATCGATGCGGCAGCCAAAGACCTCGTGTTGATCTATCACTACATGAAAAGGATCTAAACCGCTGCTTTCAAATGCCACTTGACTCATGGAAGCGGTATAGGGCCCAAGAATTTGATGAAGCCCAGCGCCAAAACTCGGAGCTGAAAGTCCAAGAGTGAAAATCGCCAATGAAATTATTTTTGTGTTAAACATGGCTTAAAAGACCTCCCAATGAAATAGAATATTTTCCTACTTGTATCTAATTGCTGGCCATTACACAATGCCAATGTGCATTGTCTATTTCTTTTCTTATAAAGAATCTATATCCTCGAGGATTAACTTTACCCATAAAAAATAGAAATATAGTGGGATGCCCAAAGCTAAGGTCTTGCAATGAGTAAAAAAAAACAAAAATTTCGCGGTGGAACTGAGGTTGCCGAGGATGCCCCGACCTCTCGTCCCAATAAATCTGAGATGAAACGGGAAAACGAGAAAATTCGGCAGCTTGGGGAGCAGCTTGCGACATTAACCCCTAAACAGCGAAAAAAATTAACTTTAGACCCAGAACTAGAGGCTGCGCTCATTTTTTCTCAGCAACTGGGCGATAAGTCCGAAGCTCATAGACGCCAAATCCAGTTTATCAGTAAATTACTTAGGGAACTCGATTTCGATGATTTGCGGCTTCAGCTAGAAAATCTGCACAGAAATTGACTGACACTGGTTTTTTTTGCTTTGCAGCGACTAGGTATCATTCTTTTCGTTGCCTAGGGTGACCACGTTTTTGCGCCACGGTTTTTTTTCAAGCTCTCCGGCTACTTTAGCCGCAAGTTGCCCACACCCACCAGAAATTTCAAGGCCTCGCGAATAGCGCACTGGTGCAGGAAACCCGCGTTTTGAAAGATGCTGCTGAAATGCAGAAATATCATTTTCATTAGGTTTCTCATAGGGCAAACCTGGATGAGGGTTAAAGGGGATCAGGTTAACTTTGGCTTTAAGGCCATGGAGAAATTTGACTAACTCCTTTGCTTCTTTGATCCCCGAATTTTTGTCCTTAATAAGAATATATTCTATGGTGATAATGTTTCCTGATTGCTGCTGATAATGTAAGAGAGCGTCTTTAAGCTGTGCTAAGGGATAACGGTTGTTGATGGGCATAAGCTCGGAGCGTAAATCATCTCGCGTGGCATGCAACGATAGCGCCAGGGAGGCTTTAGTTACCTGGGGAAGGTCACGTATTTGTGGTACTAGCCCCGATGTCGATAGCGTCACATTGCGGGCTGATAAACCAAAGCCATCAGGGTTACACAATGTATTTGCTGCAGTGATAACAGCATCAAAATTATCGAAAGGTTCTCCCATCCCCATAAAAACTACGTGGCTTAAACGGCGGCCCCCTTCAAGGGTGAGAATCTGCTGGGCAAGCACATACTGACTAAGGATTTCTTCGCGCGATAGGGATCGAAAAAATCCTAGTTTCCCCGTTTGGCAAAAGGAACAGGCGAGTTTACATCCGACCTGCGATGAGACACATAAGCTCACCCTTTTGGGGTAGCGAAGTATAACCGATTCAATCACCTGACCTTTTAGAGTGCGAAGCAGTAGCTTTGTACTACCATCCTGGCTATCCTGGCGCTCGACTATCTTAGGTAGTTCCCACAAAAAACTATCCTGTAACTTTTCCTTGAGAGTCTTGCTGATATTGCTCATGCCGTGAGGCGATGTTACGTGAAATTTGAAGATCCAGTCAGATATTTGCTGGGCACGAAATTTGGGCTCCTGCTGCTCTTCTAGCCAACGTGAAATATCGGTAGGTAATAGAGAGAGAAAATGCTTTTTAACCGGGAGTTCATTCATATAAACCTAAATAGAGGAACAATAGTAATTAAACTATGACTTCGACGTCTTAGCATAAATTGGGGCCATACGTCTACTAATACTGCTCCCTTAAATATGAGAGAACAAGGGCCTTGGTGCGGGAACGGGAGTGTTTACATATTGGTAACCGGGCCTTTTTCCTGGGAGCGTAAAACTTGGTTAGCCTCAATTTCATGGAGTGGAGCTAAAATACCCATTCTAAGGGGGGGAGCCATAGCGGTATGTTTTGCTGATTTGGGGAATTTTTGTCGAGGTCTTCGAGCTGATAAACCATGGCAAATATAATGAAATCCCACCAAGCGTGAATAAATACAGACTCGCCAAGGGACCACTGGTTTTCTTGGCTCAAATAGCCCAAATAAAGTCCTAAGGCAAGCTGGGGCAGGGGTCTTGGGTTACTGCCTAAATGAGCGAGCGCAAAAGTGCTGGCCGATATGCCATTGGCAGCTAAATCACTGCACGTATATTCGCGGGCAACGGGCATTAAATACCCGCGAAATAGCGCTTCTTCATGCGTCCCTGCTGTTAACGAAAATGACGAAGCGAAAAAGAAGTCATCCATTCCTAAGGTGCGACGCTGAAATTCACCCGAGGTGATGCTGAGTATACTGAGACCGGTGAGCACGCCTAAAGGGATAAAAGTTGTGGATCTAAGCAGGTATTTAAACTGAAATGGCGCGAGAAGGATGTCCTGGGGTTTTTCTTCGTTGATTTGAGGCAAAAAGGAATATTCCCCTAAAGAGCGGCGACTTTCCACAGCTGTACGAAACGCGTGAAAGGCGCTAAAACTTCCCGCTGCCATCGAAATTTGCGAACCGAGGAGAGCTTTTCTTAAGTTATTATCTCTTGACGCCAGAAGATTTTCATCCTCGTCTTGATGTCCGGGTTCTTCGCTACGCAAATCTTTTTCTTTGTTATATTTTTCACTAAAGTAACCTGAAAAAGCGCTACTTACGATCGTGGTACCCGTATAAATACTCGCGTAATTATGCTGTCCCTCCCACCACTGGTCAAAGCCTGGGAGAATAAAGCTTATCAGTGGCGAAGCAAAGACCCCCCTCGGTTTTTGTAGGTCTTTAAGCGGAGTATAAAAGCTTGGTGGGTTTAGCTCTTTGGGTGTCTGGGGAGACTGTGCTTCAACATTCGTTGGTGGTCCATCAGGAAATTCTTGGTTTTCCTCAACGGTAGGGGGAGTTGCAGGTGCTGCGTTTTGAGAGGGTATTGGCTCCGGCTCCATATTCGTAAGGTGTTCTGCTGCCAAATCTACCTGTGCAAGTCCGAAACTGGCGTAACTTAAAACTAGGAAAAACCCGCTAAAAATAGCTAGTGACCCCAACCATTTTAGGCGTGAGAATCCTTTGGGGTCAGCTAACCAGGGAAAAAAGTGATAAAAAAAATTACGAGAAGTAAATATCAATGCGTTCTCACCTTATTAAAGAGCAATCAAAGGGTTTAGCTACAGTTTACTTGAAATGATGGGGTCAAGAAACTTTTTTTAATCAGGTTAGGGCCTTTCTAGGATCACCTTAAAGGGAATGATTATAAGAAGTGTGACCATATTAAAAGGCTCTAGGCTCCTCTTTCAGTCTGCGGGGCAAAAAAAAATTGCATTCAGGTATAAAACCGTCATAATTTGGGATTGTGGAGCGGGAGGCTTGCTCAAAAATTCGCCGCAGAATTTTGCTTAGCAATGACTTAAGCTTCTGGGGAGAAAGTATGAATATATTAAGAAATCCTGGTTTTCCCTAAGATTTTTGTGCTGGCCCGTTAAACTTTTTTTATAAGCCGACCGTGCAAATATAGTTGTGATAAAGATTTACCTATAAAAGGATGCAATAATGCTCGACATTAAATTTGTAAGAGAAAACCCTGAAGCTGTAAAAAAAGGCGCTAGAGATAAGCATTTTAAAGCCCCTGTTGATGAAGCGTTGGCACTTGATGCCCTCATTCGTGATCTTAGGATTAAAGTTGAGGTAATGCAGGCTCAGCGTAACAGTCTATCAAAAGAAATTGCTAAAGCTCGGCCTGCAGAAAGAGCCACAATGATAGGCCAGGTCAATACAATTAAGATAGAACTCCCCGCCTTAGAAATGGAGCTATCGTTAAAAGAGCGAGAACTTAATGACCTAATGCTGATGCTGCCAGCTCCCGCCCGCAAAGATGTTCCGGTAGGCGCAACCGACGCAGATAACGTAGAAATTAAAACGTGGGGGAAACTGCCAAATTTTGCCTTTGAACCCAAAAGTCACGTCGATATTGCGATGAAGATGGGGGGCCTTGATTTAAGTAATGGTGTCAAATTAGCGGGGAGCCGCTCATATATTCTTAAGGGTGATGCCGCACGTTTAGAACAAGCGGTGCTTCGTTATACCTATGATTTTCTCGTCAAAAAAGGTTATAACCCGCACTCCGTTCCCGTACTGGTAAAGGAGGATGCTATGGTCGGTACGGGATATTTCCCCTTAGGCCGGGACCAAGCATACATTGTCGAAAAAGACGAAATGGCTTTGGTTGGGACAGCTGAGGTCCCCCTTGTGGGCATGTACGCAAACGAGCTACTTTCTTTTAAAGACCTGCCGCTGAGACTGATGGCTTTAACCCCTTGCTTTAGAAGGGAAGCCGGGAGTTATGGCAAGGATACTTCGGGTTTATACCGAGTACACCAGTTTTATAAAATAGAGCAGGTCATCATTGCCCCGCAAGGTGAGGAAGAATCAGAACAGCTGCATAATGAGCTTTTACAAAATGCAGAACAAATTTTGCAAGATTTTGAGATTCCCTACCGTGTTGTTTATGTTTGTACAGGGGATTTAGGTCAAGGACAGGTACGTAAACATGATATTGAATCATGGATGCCCTCTCGGAACGCGTACGGGGAAACCCATAGTTGTTCAACATTTCATGATTTTCAGGCACGCCGTTTAAAAATCCGTTATAAAACCGCTACTGGTGAAAATCAGGTTTGTTTCACTTTAAACAATACAGCCATCGCAACACCGAGAGCTCTGATCAGTTTACTTGAATGCCATCAAACCGCAGATGGTAAGGTTAAAATCCCCTTAAAATTGAGGCCGTATTTGGATGGCGCAGAATTCGTAGGTTGATAGATATTATTTTAGTTGTGCTGATTTTTAGTGGCTGAGTAAGGTAAAACTGCTATACAGGCATTACCAGCTATATGGCTATGAAAGTGAGCTCGCTAATTTGGAGGTCTCTAAGTGCATAATTCTAATCCAAATGATGAGGAACAGGTTGGCCCTAAGTTCCTCGTTACACCAAAAGAAATTGCGGCAAAGGGTCTTAAGTCTGTTGGCGGTAAGGCCTACAATTTATCTCTGCTTTCCTCCCAGGGTTTTCCCGTACCTGAATTCTTGACCGTCCTCCATCCCCCAAAGACTGAATCAGATTGGCAGGAGATTTTTTTATGGTGGGATAACACGGCTAAAGGGAAAAAATTAGCAGTACGAAGTTCTGCACAGGGAGAAGATGCCTCCGGTTTTAGCTTTGCTGGACAGATGCAGTCATTTCTCAATATAGATTCGCATGCGAGGTGCCGGGAAGCTGTATCCGCTTGCTTTGACTCCCATAATAGGCCCGCGTCTCAGGCATATCAGGAGCATTTTTCTCAGGATGCTCACCATATGAATGTGATACTTCAGGTCATGGTCAATGCCAAATTTTCTGGAGTCTATTTTACGGTTGATCCCGTCACAGGAGACAAAAAATCAATAATAGAAGTTGTTGCTGGTTTTGGCGAGGCTCTCGTTTCAGGGCAAAAAACACCTTTCCGCTTTATTGACGGAGTATGGGATCGACAACATCCTGTTGACCCAAATTTTCCTGCGAAAGCTCTCGATGATGTTAGAAAAAATGCTCAGGGAGCAGAGCTAGCCTTAGGCTATGCTATTGATATGGAGTGGGCTACTGATGAGAACGGTGTTTTTTGGCTTTTACAGGCACGCCCTATCACCACAAATATTGAGCAGGGGGAAGAAAATTCGCTAGAGCAAGAAAAAATCCTCAAGGAGCTAAAACGCCTACAAGAAAAATACCGAGGCGATGTTATATGGGACGGGCAAACCTTTGCTGAGTTTATTGGGTTTCCCAGTTATTTTACCTTTAGCATTTGGAAGCAGGCTTTTGCTCCAGAAGGGGCTTTTAATGCCGCACTCAAGGAAACGGGATATGCGGGGTTTCATAAAAAGCTTTACGGGCCTAAAGATTCTCTGCTCGAGCGTATTTTTGGGCGTGCCTACATTAATTTAAGCTTATTAAATCCGCTTTTTTTTGGAGAAATTCCTTTTCGCACGGTGATTGAACCAAGACCAAAACTCAAGTTTGACTATAGGCTTATAACCCTCAAGTCAACGATCATGTCTCCCCTGCTATGGTTTAATATGTTAAAGCTGTCACTGAAATTTCAGTTTTCGCGTAAAAAATTTTTACGGGATGCTGCGGCAAAATTGCAGGAGTTCAGGGGAACGCTCCCGCTAAAACCTTGGGATCACGAAGAATATGAAAGCTGGCCTGATGACTATCTATATAAGAAACTCGCGGAAGAGGTGAGTGATTTTGCCAATAAACATCTCATTTGGCCTTTTATGGTGATCTTTTATATTGAGTTCACGCTTCAAGAATTGCAACAAATATTGGGCTCAGCTTTTTCCAAAGATGAAGCCAGCAAACTCGTCAATAAATGGATGGGTAGAGGCTTAGCCACAGTTACCGCCAAAATGAATGATGACTATCATATAGCGTGTGATCGTTTGGAAAAACGTCATGATTTTTTTATGCGCTATGGTCACCGAGGCCCTGGAGAAATGGATTTAATCAATCCCCGCTGGGTTGAGCTCGGCGACAAAGCCTTTTATAAATCGCCTGTACATGGGAAGTTAGCGCCTGTAGAAAAACCAGCTTTTAATATCCTTGAAGACCTTCAAGGCAAATTAAGCACCTTAAAACAAACCATTGTAAGCCAAAGGTGGCAGGCGCTTAAAGAAATGCTTGAGCTGAGAGAACAGTGGAAAATGCTTTATATGCGTCCTTATGCCAATATTCGCTGGCTCATTCAGGAGATAGGCAGGCGTGTGAAACTCGAAGATGATATCTTTTGGTTGCGCTATTCCGAAGTGCTAGCGCTTGCAGAAGATCCTGGCGGCGAAAAATTAGATATTCTTAAAGGTAAAATAAGTGATCGCAAACCTAGATTTAAAGCGTTTCGCAAACTCTCTTTTCCTGTCGTTGTTTCTCTAGATCAGCTGACAAAGGCTTTGAACAATACTAATGCTCACGGTAAAGATGATACCTATGAGGGGCTGGGAATATCTCCTGGTATTGCCTACGGTAAAGTGATTCGGATCAGTGATCCTGCGAACGTTGATTTTGCGCAATGGCCCTCTAATCCCATAATCGTTGCAGAAGCAACAGATCCGGGATGGACGCCTTTATTTCAAAAGGCAAAGGGCTTTATCGTAGAGCGTGGTGGTATGCTGTCGCATTGTGCTATCGTCGCAAGAGAAATGAATTTACCTGCGGTCAGCGGCATTTTAGGGTGTATGCGGAATTTAAAAGATGGAGAAAATATTTGTGTTGATGGATCAAGTGGTAGGGTCACCATTGTTTGACCTACATTATGCAGTGGTACCTACTGTCGTTATCCCCTTTGCGATTATTGGGGTCATACTGAGTTCTATTGTCACGTTTATTGCGGGTTTATTTGGTATAAATTATGAGATAGATGGACCCAAAAAGCTGCTTTTTGCTTTGTTTCGGCCTCGGGTCCTTATCATCGCAGCTGTTTTGAACGGCCTTATTTTTGGCACTATTTATGGGTATAAATATGTTTCTACCCTTCCTGCGTTTATTTGGCATATTCAGTTACGCAATAAAAATAATTTACCAGCTCCGATTGAAAGAGTATTTCCTAGTACAAATGCTATGACTAATGTCTTTCGTGCCCCAAGCGGAGAGAGAAAATTCGTCATGGGAGTTAATCTGGTGTGGGAAACAGCTCTGGAGGCTGGGAGTTTCGGGGGGGTCTCGAAAAGCGGCGACCAGCTCTACATTGGGAGCGAAAATGGCAAAATCTATGAAGTTGATGCCAATTCTGGGCAAGTTCTTCGGGACTTTTTTGTAGGCACTGATGTGACTCCGGTACCTATAATTTTTAATCAACACATGTATGCAGGAGAAGGGGTTCATGATACCCATCATGCACGCTTTTATCAATTTGACTTAGTCTCGGGAAAAATGACTGCCTATGCCAAAACTAAAGGTCATACTGAGGGGAATGGAAGAGTTATTCATCACAAAGATAAAGATTATCTCTTATTCTCCGCTGGGTCTGATGGTCTGTTTGCTGTCGACCCTGCCACCATGAAAGAAATATGGCATGCGCCTTTGGGACATACTGACTCCGAAGTTATGGGTGAGGATGGGGTTGTTTACGTCTCTACAGGAATTGAAAAAGGCGTTGAGGGGAAGGGACAAATGGCTTATGCCCTCCAAATCGAAACGGGGAGTATTTTATGGCAACGTGATTTGCCCGCTTCAGGCTGGCATGCTCCGGTAATTGTCGGTGAGCTTGTTTGCTTCAGCGTGGGTGAAATATATGGCGGCAGACCTTGGGGACAACTCGCCTGTTATCAAAAAGGCGATGGTGCCGTAGATGTCTCCTTTAATCTTGATGCGCCGCTAGTTACCTACCCCATTGCCATAGATGAGGACATTATTAGCGCAGATGTTGCTGGGAATGTTTGTAGTCTGTCCCTTAAAAAAAGAGAACGCAATTGGTGTGTCAGGACACAGGATAAGGGATTTACTTTTGCAACCCCAATTTATGATGGCTTTGGCAGTATAGTTTTTCCCTCTTATGCAGGTGGGTTGATGGTTTTTGATGCGCGTTCTGGTGAAAAAACTTTTACCTGGATGCCTGAGAACGGGAAAGGTCTTCCTTGGAAACGGCCAGCTGCTATTATGGCGGTAGAAGATGGGGCGTGGTATCTCGTTGATATGAAGGGCGGGGCACTCAGAAAATTAGAGCCGGAGTATCTGGTCCTTCCAAATTAATATGAGGCGCCGCTTCATGTTAGGGTCTGGGTTTAAATAAAGAACTTCCATATTGGGACGCATTTTTACTGCATTCTTTTGCCAAATTCCGGGCCCATTGATCCCGATAGAATAATTTGTCCCAACAGCACCTGGAATACCGACAGATTCTAAACTGAAAGAAGCCCCTGCGGTGATAAATCCGCCGCTATAGCTTTGGGCATCCTTACATCCCAAGCTTTGGACTTCAAAAATATTGGCTGCCGCGCCAGCATCAGTTACAAAACCAATACCAGGAGCACAGTATATCCCCACCTCATAAAAATCGGTGTTCTCCGGTTTAAAGATCATCATTTCAATGCTTGCAGCACCTTGCAAAATAAAAGCTAGATTGACGGAAGCTCCAATTCCTTTACCATGTGGGTTTTTAATAAGGTTTACTATCGTATTCAGTCCGGGGACTTGGGAAGATACAGATTTAATGATGGGTTCAACAATAATTTTAGCGATAAAATAAATAAGAGAATCATCCTTACTTTCCGTAGAGTCATCCGGTATTTCTTGCCGAGACTCCTGCTCAATGATATTTGCCGTATTAAAGCACAGGTCTTGAACTGAAGGATTATTTTGCGTTTGCCCATCTTCGCCAGCCAATTGATAGCAACGTGATTCTACATTTGCATGCCTATTAAGGGACGACTCATCGGTATTATCCTTTTTATTGATTGGTGCACAGTGAAGTAGGAGTATACTCAGAAGGGACATGCCCCAATATTTTTTCTTGAGACTATTTTTCATATATTTGCCCATTGGTTCGCACGATCTAGATCCAAATTAGGAAATTGTTAACTTTGATAAATACTGCGATTAACAATGAAATCGGAGAAATTTGCGGAAAACATTATTTCTTCTGATTTGGGCAAAATGGGTAGGTTTTAATATTTATTAATAATTATAGTCTATTACGCTTAATTTCTGCCCCGTAAAATAATCGGCCACTCCCGCATTATTACCTGGAAGCCTCTACAAGCACAAATTCACTATCTCGATGCCATTTTTCTAAGCTCTGAAGCCGGTTTTAAAGCGATCTTCTTCAATAAAAATATGACAAATTATTGACATTTTTGAATTCTTCAGGCAAGGTTCCCTCTACGTTTTTTTGCAAGAATTATTGGGTTTATTTCAACGAATTTATAACGGAAAAAACTTTTTTAACTTCTTGTTTGTTTTTTTATTTGACCATTTGATAACGCTTGAAAGACACAAAATGAAAACTGACATCGAAAATCTCAATACGGTGCAAAGAAAAATTCATGTAACGGTTGATTCTGCTGAAGTGAATGCGCATTTTGAAAAGGCGTACGCAAAAATCCAAAAAAAAGCCCATATAAAAGGCTTTCGGCCAGGAAAAGCGCCCATTTCTATAATAAAGAAACTCTATGGCCACAATGTCAAACCAGAGGTCGGGGAAGCAATTATCAATGATAAACTGCCAGAGGCTATGAAATCTCATGCGCTTAAACCTGTGGCAAATCCTAATATTGAAGTCGAAACTTTGCCTGAGCAAAATAGTGAGTTTTTATTTAAAGCGATTGTCGATGTCATGCCCGAAATCGAAATCGGTAACTATACCGGTATTCCCTTAAATATTGACCGTTTTAATGTCAAAGAGGAGCGGGTAGCGAAGGAGCTACATAATTTACGACGCCGTCGCGGCAAGCCCGAAGCCTTGGAAGTCAGCGATGCGGTAATCAAAATGAATCGCCTTGCTACCATCGGCCACACAGTATATGAAGGGGAACAGTTGGTCCCGGAACTCAGCACCAAGGGTTTGCAAATTCTCATCGGCGAAGATGAAATTCATCCTGAAATCGAATCTGCTTTATTAGGAATGAAGGTTGAAGAGACTAAATCTGTTAATGTCACCCTCCCCGAAAATTATGGTGACGTTAAATTAGCTGGTAAGACCCTTCGCTTTGATGTTGTGGTTGAGGATGTTAAAGACTTCATTCTGCCTGAGCTTAACGATGAACTTGCCAAAGACCTTGGAACCGAAAATGTGGAGGATTTAACCAACAAGGTTAGGGACCAGCTGGTAAATAAAGCCGAAGAAATGCGGCAAAATCGCATTGAGTCTTTGATTCTTGATTATCTTTATGAAGGCAATCCCTTTGAAGTTCCCCCCTCTATGACCGACCATGTGATTGATAGCATCATTGAAGAAATTTACTGGCAGGATGAAAAAGAGAGAAAGGAAGCTCTTAAAAATACCCAGATGAGAAAAGATGTTTTACCTGAGGCAAAACGTCGCGCTCAAAATACGCTGTTACTTTTGAGAGTCGCAGAAAAAGAAAACCTCAAAGTTGAAGAGGAAGATCTCAATGCTGAGGTTGAACGTATGTTCCCGCATACTAAAGGAAATGAGCAAAAAATTAAAGAGACCAGAGAAGCCGTGGGTGCCCGCATGCGTGATTCGCTGCTGCTGCGTAAAACCATGCGCTTACTGCAGGAAAAAGCGATAATTACCGAAAATAATGTCGATTTATAGATCTAAATGCCTCATACTTAGTGTAAACAAAGCTACGATAAAAAAGCTAAGGACTATTTGATTTGGGGTATGTTTATGCGAAAATTGCTGGCATTAGCTGTTCTTAGTTCTGTCGTCTTTTTATCTCCTCAGGCCTATTCTGATGACCTTAATAAAAATGCTGTTTCGTTTCAAATAAATCACTCTGTTCTCGTTTATGAATCCACGGTGACTAAAACAACCAATAATGAAACAGCGGAAAAAAATAATGACAGTAGCGAGATTCAAACGTTTCCAACTGATTTGGAAATTGCTATTGGCGTAAATGACTGGATGCTTTATGCAAGACCTCTGAACAGTGGCTCGACGATTCAAGTGGGACGCACCCTAAATGATAATCTGGAGATTGGCTTGGCGGCTGGGTATGTCTATAATAAGGCTGAGGATCTGTCAGAAGAAACCACGACAACAGAATATGGCTTTTATGGGGTATACGGCCAGCCTGTGCTAAAAGACTTGGCGGTGGAATTATCTCTAGGACTCAGCAATGCCTATATCAGAACAGAGACTCACCTTGATGAAAATAATTCGGACACTAAGATTCGTACCCAGCTAGTATCTGAAATAGCCTGTGATGCCGTTTACACTATTGATGATCATTTTGCTTATGTTGGCGGAGTTTTTTATACCTCAGGACGCTATAAAAGTAATACAAATGTCGAAAAATCGGTCATTCAAACATTAGGCGTCAATATCGCGAGTTTTCGCTATATGTTTTAAAAAGAGAACGTAGCCGCGCACTACCCCTTCTCTGTACCTTTGTACACTTCACGAAAACATTTTGACTTATCCTTAGTGCATAAAAATGCCACGAGCTCAAAGTCAAAGGTGTTTCCTAGAGTTTTTGCTTTTGCTGCATCGATAAAAAATAGGCCCTTATCTTGATTTAAGGCAGATGTATCTAAGGAGTGCAGTAGAGTCTTCGTCTCAGGTTGGTATAACTTAAGCATCCACGGTCCCTCAAAATTGAGGGCATAGCCATCTTTAGGCTGAATGACAAAATTCCAACCCGCATTTTCTTTGGTTTTGTCTTTATCCAAGGCTGAGTCTTCTCTACTTACTTTAAGTTCCCCGTAAGGCATACTATAATTTGCTGCATAGCTGATTTGAGAAAACCCCAAACAAATCGAAGCTATTGCCTTTATCAATCTCTTCATAGGTCAATCCTCCACACTCTGTGAAATTTTAAGAATTTTTTCGAGAAGCCTTAATAACATCGGATACCGCCAGAATCTTTTTAATGACGTCATCAAGCTGAGCTTTTGATTTGACGGCAATTTCAAAACTCAGGAGACCTTCATTATGAGGTGAAACACTGACCTTCGCACTTTTGATATTAGCTCCTACGGAAGATATTGCCGCTGTGACATCAGCCAGAACTCCCGCTCTTTCATGAACAACAATGCTAATGGTGACGACATGGCTCGACGACACATCATTTTCATCTGATACCCAATTTACATCTATCTTGCGGTGGGGATCAAGAGCAAATGTACGCGGGCAGTCTTGCCGGTGTACCGAAATCCCTCTGCCTAAAGTAATAAACCCTTGAACAGCTTCCCCGGGCAAGGGGCTGCAGCATTTTGCCACGCTGACAAGCATACCCTTTATCCCTGAAACAAGGAGTCCCTTTTGCGAGCTAGACCTTTTAACCGTAGTACCTGCTGAATGGCGAGAAATTTTTTCTTCGATGGTTTCGGGCTTATTTTCTATGACCTGAAAAATCAAAGGAAACGCTTTAGTCAGGAGATCGTGGACGGCAATTTTTCCATAGCCGATGCCCACCAACACGTCATCGAGATTACTTTCTCGGGCTGTCTTCACTAAAATTTCTATTTTGCCATTCTTAATTAAAGTCTCTAAATCAAGATTTTTGGCATGAAGTTCTGTTTCAAGAATTACCTGCCCCAAATTGCGGCTTTCCTCGCGTTGTTCACTACGAAGATAAGATCTGATGCGATTTTTGGCCTTAGAAGTCTTAACAAAATTGAGCCAGTCTTTCCCTGGTTTTTGATTTTTTGAAGAAATGATCTCAATGATATCGCCATTTTTGAGGCCGTGTTTGATTGGTACTAAGCGTCCATTGATTTTTGCCCCGACTGTTTTTAAACCTAACTCCGTATGGACGCCAAAAGCAAAGTCAAGAGCGGTGGCATTAGCGGGGAGCTGAATGACATCTCCCTTTGGAGTAAAAACAAAAATTTCTTCTTCAAAAAGATCGACCTTAACGGATTCTAAAAACTCATTAGGATCTTTTATCTCACTTTGCCATTCCATAAACTGGCGTAACCAGGAAAAGTGATTGAGCGACTGACTTCCATTAAGATCTTTTTTCTCTTTGTAAGCCCAATGAGCTGCGACACCAAATTCGCAGGTTTCGTGCATAACACTTGTGCGAATTTGAATTTCACAGGGATCACCGCTCGGTCTAATGACCGTTGTGTGCAAAGACTGGTACATATTGGCTTTGGGCATGGCAATATAGTCTTTAAAGCGACCAGGCATCGGTTTCCATAATGCATGGACGACACCTAACGCTTCGTAGCAATCTTTAACGGTGGGGACAATAATACGAAAAGCAAAGAGATCATGAATATCTTCAAAGTCCAAATGGCGTTCTATTATTTTTTTATAAATGGAATAAAAGTGTTTAGGTCTTCCATAAACTTTAAATTCCTTAAACCCATATTCTTTTAATTCTTTACGAATAATCGAAAGCACCTCGTTTATATAGGCTTCTCGCTCGGCTTTTTTAGACGCTATTTTTGTTTTAATGAGCTGATAAGTTTCATAATGTAAATGCTTTAAACAAAAGTCTTCTAGCTGGCTTTTGAGGCTATATAGCCCTAAGCGATTGGCTAGTGGGGCATAAATTTCTAGGGTTTCTGTTGCAATACGGCCTTGCTTGCCATCAGGAAGAGAATCCAAGGTACTCATATTGTGCAGGCGATCACAAAGTTTGATAATCACTACGCGCAAATCCTTAGCCATTGCGATTACCATCTTGCGAAAATTTTCGGCAAGTTTTTCCTGGTTGGAGCGAAACTTTATTTTGCTAATTTTTGTGAGGCCATCAACTAAGGATCCGACCGTATCGCCAAAAAACTTATTAATATCTTCTATAGGCGTGTTAGTATCTTCCACCACATCATGGAGGATTGCTGCGATCAGTGAAGCAACATCAACATTTAAATTGAGCAGTAATGAGGCTACAGCAACAGGATGTGTGATATAAGGTTCGCCAGAGCTGCGAATTTGTCCACGATGTTTTTCTTTAGCAAAAATATAAGCTAGGCGGAGTTTATCCAAATCATCTTGAACATAATTTCCTTCGTAGCTTTTTTTAAAATCCTCAAGAAACTTTTCAAAATACGCATCCGCATCAGTTGCCGAGTCTAAAGGCTCTGCATGCGGTAAAACAAGATTAGTTGAATTTGGATTTATTGCCATAAATATCGTATAGCTACATCTGCCTAAAAAGTTGCTTCCTCACATCACATAATATCGGCTTGTGGGTGAAAAAAACAATCACAATACAAATGATTTTTTTTTCGCCAAACTAAATCCATTACAACCATCGAATATGATGGGTATACTTTATCCTTATCCGGTTTCTTTTTTATCGCGCTGAATATTTTCAGGCAAATCACCTAAATCCCAAGAACTAAGTTCAAATTCTTTTATCAAACCTTCACAATGCCTAATGCCATTTTGTTTTGAAATTCCAGCGAATTGGCCATGATGAATAATCGCTTCGAGCTGGACATAGGCCTGTTCCAAGTCATCGTTGATGATAAAATAGTCATACAAATATGATTTCATAAGCTCCATTTTTGCTGTGCGCAGACGCCTTTGCTGCGCTTCAATTGAGTCCGTACCCCGCCCGGTAAGTCGCGTCCGTAGGACTTCTAGGGAAGGAGGGACAATAAATATGCTTTTTGTCGCGATTAATGTTGATTTTGCTTTTTCCCAGCCTTGTACATCAATTTCAAGAACGACTTTTTTCCCCTCGTGTACGAGTTTTCTCAGTTCACGAAAGCTTGTACCATAGTAATTGCCAAATACTTGTGCGTATTCTAAAAGCTCACCCTTGTTAATCATGGCTTCAAAGCTTGGAATGTCCAAAAAATAATAGTCGTAAGCTTCTTTTTCGCCACTGCGCATGGGGCGAGTTGTATGACTTGTAGCCATAACTATGTCGCTATGGTCACGCATAAGTCTTCGATTTAATGTGGTTTTTCCTGTTCCTGATGGAGCGGACACCACAAACAAAGACTGGGTGACTTCAAAATCTATCTTGGGAATTGTCTTCATACGGTATGAGTTTCTCTCTTGGGGGGCGAGAAGTTTGTACACTTATTTTATTTTATCGTTAAGCCCACCTTTGGTCTAGCACTTACTTATTCTAAAATCTTTTGATGCATCTTAGGGGCTTAATATTCCTATTTTTAAGGTTATTTGAGAAAAGATTTCTAACTTGCAAAAAATGAATATTTTTACGGTGCGAAATTTTTATTAAGTCATCTATCAAAACATTAGCCCTTGATCACAGAAGGCGGCGTCCAAATTTTAGGAATGCGGATTTCAATCCATCAAGAATAAAAGTCGCAAAACCACAATATTTTGGAAATTGTTTTTATTTGAACCCCAATATTTGCTAAAGTCATATAAGTTTCAAAAGAGTAGCAATCTTTAGGTATCACAATAGGATAAGTGTTTCTATGATCAAACACCCTAGATTTTTTGTAAATACTTTTAATGCCACGCTCCTTGTGCTGGGTTTAATGGGCTGTGGTTCCTACGAAGACATCCCACATACCCAGAGCCAAGGTTATCCAGTAAAAGATGACCTGAGTGATATTGACCAGGACCCTATTGTTACGATAGAGGATGCTAGGCAGCTTGGGGTAGAGACTGAGGATGTGAGTTATATCGTTGCCTTCAAAGATGAAAGACCCCTTCAAAGTGCGCCATTCGCATCTTTTTTTAGCGAAGTTTCTTATTATTTTTCAGGGCTTATCAGTCAGGGGCCTGGTAGCGATCCCCGTGTCAAAGACTTTCGGGTTATATCGGGAATTGATGCGGCGATTCCGGGGCGCAGCTTGATTCCCCCGACATCCCTCGAACGCCCGAGTCACGTCATTCCCCTATTTTGGGGGCAGGAGTCTCTAGCCATCGCGCAAACAGTGCTGACGCGCGTAAGTTTTTATGGTGAGGCTGAAGCAGAAGAGGTTCTTAAAGAATGGCTGGTCGCAGGAAAAATCCACTTTGCCGAACCCAATTCCGTTAGTGACCCGGCAAGTTTATTTGGTGAATATATCGATGCGTATGGGGGAAGTGGAGATAGTGGCCTCTTTTCAAATCTTTGGTGGCTAAAAGAAATCAAACTGTTAGAAGCTTATCAGTATTTAGATAGCCAAGGCATGGGTAGTGATAGTTTAAACAACCCTCCTGTTATCGCTGTCCTCGATAGTGGTTTAGATTATTTGCATCCGAGTATGGAAGGCCGCGTTTGGAAAAATGAGCGTAATGTGGGGCGTTCGAGCTGTGTTGGTGATGTTTACGGCTGCAATACAACCGTAACCAAGAAGGGTTCTTTAGGGACGGGTGATGTGCATCCCTATAAAACGTCGAAGCCAGGTCAGCAGTGCCCACCTGATGCTGATTTAGGAACCTGTAGTCACGGGACACATGTTGCCGGTATTATTGCGGCCAACCCCAATACTAACAGCGGGTTTGCTGGAGTATGTCCTGTGTGTCTCATCATGGTTCTCAGAGTTGTCAGTGAAAAAACAGGAAAAATTCCTGATGAAGCTTTGCTCAACGCCTATAAGTATGTCTCGCTCTTTAAGAAAAACAACGAAAACGTTGTGCGCATCATCAATTCATCTTTTGGCAAATTTCAGCGTTCCCGTGCGGTGGGGATGATGATTCGTCTTCTCAAAGAATCAGGAACTGGGGTCTTAGTTGTGGCTGCAGCGGGTAACGAAGATACCTCAAAACGATCTTATCCGGCAGCCTTTTCAGATGTGGTGGCTGTTTCGGCGATCGAATCCAACATAAAGAAGGCAGCTTATTCTAATTTTGGCCCCTGGGTCGATATTGCTTCGCCTGGTGGTCCCATTACCTCCCTAGGTCCTGGTGGGGTCACCTTTTTGTCCCCAGGAACATCAATGGCCTCGCCGTTTGTCGCAGGCATTGCGGGGCTCGTGCTCGCGATGAATCCGGCAATAAATGCTGTAGATCTCAAAGATATTTTGGTAAACTCCGCAGACGGAGAAAGGCTCTATAGCGCTGAAACGGCAAGCGGCTATAATTTAGCCTATTTCCCTAAGCTTAAAGGGCTGTCGCAGCGTCAGCCTTTGCTCGGTGGCGGTCTTCTGGATGCTGAAAATGCGATTAAAGGCAGCAAGGGTTCAGCAAAACTCGCGAAAAGCTCTGATCGGGTCAACAGTGGCTGCGGAGTGATTGCTATGGACAGATCAGGGACACCCGTTGTCGGCTGGTCCTTCTGGGCAATCTTTTTTATGCCGTTATTTTTTGTTTTTCGGGGAACGATTAAAAAATACACCAAAAATCTTTCTTAACCCCATCTCAAATATTTTGGAGGTAAGCTCTTTATGGCCCGTGCTCTTGAACGCGTTCCGGCGCATCTGCAAAAATATATCACAACGCAAAATTATGACCAATACACCTCTCGTGATCAAGCTGCCTGGCGCTATATCATGCGGCAGTCCTGCGATTTTTTTAAGGATAAGGCTGTACCTAATTACTTGGCCGGACTAAAGAGAACCGGCATTTCTCTCACACGAATTCCAAATATTGAAAATATGGACAAAGCTCTCAACGCCATGGGGTGGGGTGCTGTCGTCGTGCGCGGATTCATCCCGCCAAGTGCCTTTATGGAACTCCAGGCACTGCGCCTCCTGCCCATTGCCACGGATATGCGAACGGTAGAACACCTCGGTTATACACCAGCTCCTGACATTGTGCATGAAGCTGCTGGCCATGCTCCCATCCTAGCCGATGAGCAGTATAGCGACTATCTGACAAAATATGCCAAACTAGCACATCGGGCGATTTATGCTAAACACGATGTTGATATTTATGAAGCGATCAGAAAGCTTTCGGATCTCAAGGAAAATCCAGATGCGACAGCGAAGGAAATTGTTGCTGCTGAGGCAGAGCTTTCTAAAGCGACAGCTGCCATTTCTTATGTTTCGGAAGCTGCAAAAATTGCCCGTATGTATTGGTGGACCGTAGAATATGGCCTTATGGGAAGCCTGACAGATCCTAAAATATACGGGGCGGGACTACTTTCGAGTGTAGCAGAAAGCCAGTATTGTTTGACCGATGCGGTTAAAAAAATTCCACTTTCTATCGATGTTATTAATTATAGTTATGACATAACCGAGCCTCAACCTCAGCTCTTTGTCGCCCGAGACTTTAATCATCTGAGTGAGGTTCTCGGAGAATTAGAACAGTGCCTTAGCTATGCCATTGGCGGTACTTATGCCCTAGACCAGGTGATCAAGGCTGGAACTGTTACGACAGTGAAATTTGAAAATGGTTTAAGTATCAGTGGCAATTTAAGCGTGTGTTTGCTGGATTCTGAGAAAAACCCTGAATTCGTCCGCTATACAGGCCCTGTGCAACTGGGCTGCCAAGACAAACTTTTACCTGGCCAAGGTATTACTCGACATAATGCCGGATTTTCGTCGCCGCTGGGTCGTCTAAAATCCCTTTCAGATCGGCCCTTTTCTCAAGTGGATGATAAGTCACTCAGAGAGCTTAATATTATTGAAGGAAACCCAATTGAAATGGATTATGTTTCTGGGTTTAAAGTTAAAGGGCATCTCGCTAAAATAGAGCGAGGCGTGGGCGGTGCGCTCCTCTACATGACTTTGCACAATGCGTCGGTCACGCGTGGAGCTGAGGTTTTTTACGAGCCAGAGTGGGGAGATTTTGATCTTGCCATAGGGGAACAGGTGGTTTCAGCATTCGGCGGTCCCGTCGATCAGGAAGATTTCTCCGAAGAAGTCAACTTTGGTCAGGCTTCTACTCAACCGGGGCGAAGCACGCCCTACTCCCTGCGCGATAAGAAAATTATCTCTTATTATGAGCAGATGCGTGACTGGCGTGAGCAGAAAGAATTGCCGTCGATTCCTGAGCTTCATAAATTTGTTGAGGAGATACAAAAAACTAAGGCGGATGAATGGCTTCTTTTCTTAGAAATAATCGAACTGTTGGCGCTGCGTACCGATATAGAGTCTCATCAGTTAGGCGAATCCATTAAAAACCATCTGATGAAATTAGCTCGCACCGATAAAGAAGTCGGAAATCTCATAGCAAGAGGCATAGAACTCAGCGTTAAAGCTGACCAAGTTTTTACTTCTCAGGGCAATTCTTTTTATTAATGCAAAGTATATCCCCTAATTTTTTAAATTTTTCGAGAGGAAATCCATGAACTATCAAGTTGTACTTCAGCAAATGATCAAAATGTTACAAAATTTGTCTGGTTTTTTAGATAAAGGCGCGGAGTTTGCTAACGCAAAAAAATTTGATGTGAGTGTTCTTTTAACGTCAAGATTGGCGCCCGATCAATTCCCGCTCATGCGCCAAATTCAAATTGCCTGTGATGTAGCCAAATTTGCTACAGCACGCCTGAGTAACCAGGAAAATGAAGCGCCACGTCATCCCGACACGGAGGCGTCTCTTGCAGATATCAAAACGCGCATAGAAAGCACTATTGGGTATTTGAAAACGTGTCAGCAAAATGACTTTGGCGGTGCTAAAGAACTAAAGATTTCTAAACCACGATGGGAAGGCAAGTATTTAACAGGAGAAGAATTCCTAGTGCAATATGTCCTCCCTAATTTTTATTTTCATATTACAACTGCTTATGCGATTATCCGGCATAACGGAGTTGATCTCGGTAAAAAAGACTACTTAGGTGATTTGCCTTATAAAAACTAGATTTGCGTGCCATTTTAAGCTTTAAAGCCCCTAAAGTCCTAGGGGTTTATACCTGTGTCTGTGATTTTCTTTATGAGTCACCGTGACTTGCCCAAAAAACCGCAGCGTTATCCCCCCTCATTCAATTGAATACATCAGAATACGCTTTCTTTGCCTCAGCTATTGGTCATTGACCTCATAATTCCGATATAAAGATATTGGGTTCGCACGGTAATAAGAAAATAAACTGATTAGCAGAAGATAAAACAGTCTACACTAACCAACAGAGGGAATGAAAATGAACAAGGTAAAACTCATCACGGCACTAACATTGTTCTCAGGCTTGCTTGCTTGCGGCATCACGGAAAAAAAATTAGAGGATAAAAGAACATCGGAAGCTTCTGGAGATGATCAGGCCATAAAGGAAAAGCAGGTCCTGTTATCATCATATCTTCAGGATGTTGAAGTAACCGGAAGTACCTCAAATTTTTCAGGTGAATGCTCGGTAGAACCCAGCCCAATAGAGCCCTCCGAGGGGCAGGGTTGCGCCTGCACGCGTGAAATCTTTGCTAGCGGGATACAAAATGATTGCTATTGTACAGGATCGTCTGGCGCCGGAGCAGGCGACAATGATCAAATCGAGGTTGGCAGTGAAAATATTGAGGGTTCCGAAACAACCATCATTTCATATGAAGGGGATGCAGTTGATTTGCCTGTAGCTATAAATACAATTGGTAGCGAAGATGCACGTTGTGCGGACGATGTGGTTGTCTTTGAAAGCCCCGAGAGCGGAGAAAATATAGCAGGGGGAGACGAAATTTTTCGCTGTGCTAAGCCCATAACTGTGGTACCAAAGCAGGTGGTAAAGCCGACTAAAAAACACAGATTTCCTATGCCAGAGCCGATCACCTGTGGGGTATTTGATCACAAAGACCTAGCACTATGCGGTTTAGATTCAGGTGATTTCAAGATTAGGGATTTGACCAATAAAGAGTTTAAAAAATATAAGGAGCTGTGCTTATATTTAAGCTGTGATCTCATTCCCGATATTTATGCTTCAACCAAAGTTTATAGTGAAGCCCAAAATGATACGGCAGTTTCCATCAAACATAAAAAAATATCAGCATCCTGGCAGTGCTATCAATTTAATCCCTTTGACGAAGTTAATGATGGAGAGCGCCCTGCGCCTATACTTGTGTCTGCAGATGAAGGTGCGATTTACAGTCAGTAATATAAATGCGCAGCAAAGGCATGGCCAGTATATCGGTAGCGGTATGCTGGCATTTGTGATTCGGACTAAATTTTTTCAAATAAATCTAGGTTTATCTGCCAAGGCCCCTGAGCATTGCTTAAGATATTTATCCCCATGATTCTAAAGAATGTGAGAAGGGTAAATACAGGCAATCCTATAACGGCTGTTTCATCTCCTACAATTTCGTTAAAGAGATAGCGGCCTCTGCCTTCAAATTTATAAGAGCCGACTGAGCCTTGCCATTCTCCCAGGGATAAATAGTCAGCAATTTCAGTATCAGTAAGGTCATTCATGGTGAGCGTTACCATGCTCGTCAAATCTTTCGTGAAGGTCACTCCAGTCGTACGGTCAAAAAGGCACAATACAAGACCGTTGTGGAGGTGGTGTGTTTTCCCACTGAGCTGCGAGAGAACGCGCGACGCATCTTCTAAAGAGTGGCATTTATCCTGAGAAGTTCCTCCTATGTCACAGACTTGATCGGCACCAATGATGAGACTTCCAGGAAATCGCTGGCTCAAGCTCTTTGCTTTCGCTTCTGCTCGAAGGTAAGCAAGCACCGGGGGAAGAGGGTGCGTTACTAATTTTTCATCGATATCAGGAGGTATGGCACTAAATTTTAAACCTGTGTTTTCTAACAGCTGTTTTCGGTACGGGGAACTAGAACCAAGAATAATTTTGCTTATTTGCATATTTCTGTTTCCTTCAAAATGGAGAGCTAATGGTGCCCATAGGCTTAGTATGAACCCAAAGTGATCCTTGAGGTATACTATGTCGCTCCTAGAGGGTTCGCTATTAAAAATTAATTCGTCCGTCCCATAGGACTAAACCCAGATTAAGTTTGAGAAGATTGGTTAAGCTGCGAATAATCAGCATAATATCAATATATAACAATAGCTTATAAACCCTGTGGTTTACGGGTAATGGGTGCCAAACTGTAAAAAACCATATCTCGGAGCCGGGGAGGCTAACATAGAAATTAATCAACTGAGCGAATTTGTATGTTCCAAAAAATCAATTGGAGATTGTAAAAAACTTAGCTAAAATCTGCGATATTTTAATCCTATAGGTAAAAGGAAAAATTTTTAATGCCCGGAAGAAATGATCCATGCCCATGCGGGTCCGGTAAAAAATTTAAGAAGTGTTGTCTTAAGTCAGTTGTTGAATTTGATTTATATGATAGCTGGAGGGAGGTTGAAGGAGGCCTCATTCCTAAACTCCTCCGCTTTGCGAGAGAAAATTTTGGGGAAGAAGATTTGCGAGAAGTGGCCTGGAGCGCCTGGATAAACAAGCCTTCTATTTTTGAATTTGAGGAGGAAGTTGAGTCACAAATTTACCTACCGTGGTATCTTTTCACTGCCCAAAGACCAGTAAAACAAGGTGGAAAATTAGAAAATCCAGCAAAAGCAATGCAACTTGATCGAAAAGCTTCCTATTTATCTGGCGATGAGAAAAAGTTGTTAGAGGCAACAAACCTTTCTCCCTTCACTTTTTATACGGTGAAAAGTATAGAAAAAGGACATAGTTTTGTCGCTTACGATTTATTGCGGCAAGAAGATTTTGATATTAGGGAAAAGCAGGCAACACAGATTCTTAATACTGGATATCTATTATTTGGTAGGCATGTATCCATAAATGGAATTTCGTTTATGATGGGCATGTCTCCCCATGTATTTGAAGATGAGAAATTCATTGAGGTTATGAAACTTCGGAGAGAACTGTTAAAGTTTCATGGTGTGGATCATCTCAGGCTCAGTGAGCTGAATGGTTCTCAGGATCGCATTATATCCTTGTACCTAGAGATCCGCGATCAAGTTATAAATTCACCTCCAGGTAGATTAACCAATACTGATGGTGATGATTTTTTGCCACAAAAACTACACTTTCAGTCAAAGGAAGATATCAGTACCGTATTTTATAAGCTTTTTGATTTGGCTACCGGTGCTAACAAACGAAGATTACTCGAAGGCCTAGAGGTAGATGCTCAGGGAAAAATTGTCCGAGCATGCCTTCCCTGGCTAAGGAGAGGCAATGCCAAATACAAGACATGGCATAACACGGTATTAGGAAATATTGAAATTATGCCCAGAAAAATAGTCATAGAAGTTAATTCAAATAATAGAGCTGAGTGTATTCGCCAAGAAGTAGAGCGTAGACTTGGTGAGACAATAAGCTATCAAACAAAGCTCATTGAGCCCGTTGATCATATTCTTAAAGAAAAAAATTTTAAAAAAAATCTCGCACTCGATACTCAGCTTAGAAATATCAATATCGATAATGAGTCCAAACGGAAGCTTGAGAAAAGGAATATGGACATGCATTGGCGAGAATGGCTCGTCTCTCCTCTTGAATGTCTTGAATTTAGAACTCCGGAAGAGGCAGTTAAAGATGATGAGGGGCGTGAGTTGCTTGAAGCTCTCTTGGTGTCTATGGAAGTAAAGTCGCGGCATGATCCTAGCGCCCAGGGCCCTGATATTTCTTCTCTTCGTGAGTCGCTTGGGCTGAGCCGCCAGAAAAAGGCATCTTCAGTTGAACCCCACGATGTAAAATGTGGTCGTGCTGTATCCGAAGTTTTTCTAGAGTACATTGAACCGATCCTCGAGGAACTAGGTGATGATATAGGTGATATGAAATCGCGAGAAATCAATGAATTTTTAAAACTTCCGGTGCTGACCTGGAACTTTTCCACAAAAGTTTCGGGAAAAACTAATGATGATTCTTTTATAAAGAGAGAATATCAAAATTTATTGGCACATTTTTCAGAGGATGAGAAAGAATACTTGAATTTCCTCATAGAAAGGAAAAAATATGGTTTTTCTCAATATAAATATCTCATTAGAGATGTGAAATTTAGAAAACAGCGAGATGGTCAAATTATTTGTAAGGCTGAGGCAATAATGGAAGTTGTATGATTTATATTTGATTGCTAATTTTAGGCGCAGTTTTTATGTTATATATTTTTGGATGTTCTGGCATTATCTCCGTTCGGTTAGTCAGCAAGGTATTTTTTTTGACCCCAGTGGAGATGTTGTGAATTTTAATGATGGTTTTATTGGTCCAGAATTTTTGCCATTTGTGGCTAAAGGAGATTCGCAAACTGTTCTTGGTGCAGCCTCAGCGGGAGTCAGCCCTGAGCGCTTTATAAACTGGCGCTGGCAGATGGGAAATTTAATCCGCTCCGCTTCGGCTGCCGCGCGTTATATAGAGCTAACACGTCAAGAAGAAAATGGATTTCGGGAAAAACAGGATCTTTTTAATGTCGGTATTAGCCCCTACTATATGAGCCTCATGGAAAAAAAGGCGGCATTAGCTCATTGCCCTATTCGGCTTCAGGCCTTACCTCTCGATGCTGAGTTTAATGACCCGGTGGGCTTAATGGATCCCCTAGAGGAAAAAAACCATTCACCAGTCAAAGAAATCGTGCATCTTTACCCCGATCGTGTCGCCTTTTGTGTCGCTCAGCTGTGCCCCGTGTACTGCCGCTATTGTTATCGCAAACGCCGCGATAGCGAAGATGGCCTTCATTTTAACCGAAGTATTATCAAAAGGGGACTTGAGTATATCAGCGCGACCCCGTCGATTCGAGATGTCCTTATAACGGGGGGCGACCCTTTTCTCGCAAGTGATGAAGCCCTGACTGATCTTGTGGCGAAAATTCGGGCCATACCCCATGTTGAAATTATTCGCTTTGGAACCCGGACACCCGTGACGCTTCCTTACCGGGTGACGGAAAGATTGGCGCAGCAACTCAAAAAATATCATCCCATATATGTCAATACGCATTTTAATTCGGCCCTTGAAATTACGCCCGAAGCAAAATGCGCGGTAGCCAATCTCGTGGATAATGGTTTTCCTGTGGGCAATCAAACCGTGATGCTTAAGGGCGTAAATGATACCCCTGAAGCTATGCTCGCACTTTGCCGTGGGTTAAACCAAATACGAGTCAGGCCTTACTACGTTTTTCATCCGCACCTCGTTGCGGGAACGCAGCATTTGCGCGTAAGTTTAGATCATGCCCTATCAGTTATGGCTTCATTGCGGGGTAAAATAACCGGCCTTGCGATTCCTTTGTTTATCGTTGATACCCCGAGTGGCAAAATTCCGGTACAAAAAAATCATTTTATAAAAATCGAAGGAACTGATGCCCTCTTTGAAAATATCCACGGTGAAATCTGGCGTGAGAAATCAGCAGTTTTTAAATAAATAAGAGCCAAATTTCGCATTTTGTCACGCCAATTATCCTGACTCAGTTTTTATAGCTTCTTTGGAAAATGCATTAAAGAACAACGCATAATTTTTGCCTGTCTATGCAAAACAATTGATTTTTTGTTGGACAAATTGATTTTAACGCGATATTTTCCAACTGATTTGGCGTTCACTACGAGGTAAGGAGGAATATTGTGTTTAAATATCAGTATATTAAGGTGCTTGGTGGTCTGCTTCTTGGACTGGGTTTAATGTGGCGGTGCGGTTTACCCATAAATCCTACAGGGGAAACCACCATAAAAAATCTCAACTCCCAGTGTTCAAACAGTAGCACTGGCTACATTAAAGCGGATGCGATAAATTTGCGGGCTAACGAAAATAAAGTCTTTCAAGGCAAAGAAGTTTCCGCTGGAAACGTTCTTAAGTCATTTAGCAAATACACTAAGATGCAAATTCTATCGGTTACGCCGAATTTGCCAAATTCTGCATTTGTTTTTAATCCGGTCTACAACTGGTATTACGTTAAGATAATTGATGAAAATGTAACAGGGTTGATGGCAAGTGAAGATGGGACTGATCTTTGGATAACCTGTGATCCTAATTTTAAAAGTACCGAAGTGACTACCACTAATTCTGTAGTATCTTTTGAAACAAGCGATGGCTATTTAGAACTTCAGGAGCTCACTAGGGACTGGAAGCCCTACAAACTCAAGTATATGGGAACCAACTGTCCCGTAATGATAAAAAAACGTGGGGCCACAGCTGATAAATACCATAAGAAATCGATGGAAATCAAGTGGCTTAAAGAAAACGATGGCGGCTGCAAAAAATCAGAACTTCCTGAAATACTCGGTGAAAAGCGGCGGCGCGCGATATTCAATGCGAGTTTTCAGGATTATAGTTTTTTAAGAAATCATATCGTGATGAAGACGATAAGAAAAATAGCGAAGAGATGGACGCGTGAAGGCAAATTGGGGTCTAGTCAAAATAATGATCTTTTTAAGGCCGTCGCTCCTGATTCAGATTTTATTCGGTTGAAGGTCAGGTGGGGTAGCGAAGGCGCCAATGGCGTTTCGTTATATCAAGTTCTTCATGATCCCGAAAGCCATATAGAAGATAAATATGCCGATCCAGGTATTTTTAAAAACCAATATGGCTGCAGCTGGGAATCAGAGCAACAAAAGATCTCACTTGTCCAAAATGGCGGGGTTTTTGAGCAAAAAACAGAATTTTCAAGTATCGACAAATTTAGAGAAGCCGTTCAAAGATTTTGTTCTGGAGATCAGCAAGTTATTTCAAAAGGCCATTATTTTCTGCTTAACATGGTACACCACTATTTTGGCAATTCTGATGTTTGGTACAAAAACTACTATAGCTATTTCACTCCAGATATTAATAAATGGGCATTTTACAACTGGGATGCTGATTTAACGGTTGGTCTGCACTGTGCTGATCGTAACTGTGATAGTGTGAGCATTGGTTCAAATTATTTGACTGACTGGGTTATTGGCGGAACTGGTGGCGGGCATGCTGGCCACCTTTTATGTTTTGAAAAAAATGGCATGACAAACGACTATTTTAGCTATTACAAAGAAGCGATACGCAGCGAACTGAATCCAGATTCCTTAAAGCTTGAAATTGAAAAGGATGCTCAGGCGATGCGGGCTGCAGCTCAAGAAGATTTGAATATTTGGAAAAGAAATTTTGGCTCAGATAATCCCGGTCAGCATGATATCAATGCCGCTATAAAAACGTTAATTGATGGTATTGGTCAGCGAGATAGAGCTATAAGGCCACAAATTAACGCGAGATAGTAAAGCTTCACCTATAAGTCAAAGACTAAAGTCTATCCCTCAATCTTTTTTGGGGGATTTCATAAGTCTTTTTTTTATTTTTGGCAATATAGAGCTTTGGCAAAATGAAGATCGAAATTTTTATTTTTGTGTTATCTTTGCCAAAGGATTTGTAATGAATATCGTTTGGCTTTAGGAATAATTGTGATTGCCTCATTAATAGAAGCGATTCGTCAGGCTGCTCAATTGAACAGTGCGAACCAAGATCAAAAAATTGCTGTTTTTGATGCTGATGGAACTTTATGGAAAATTGATAGCGGTGAACTTTTTTTAAAATATCTCATTAAAAACGGGCTTATTCGCGATATCCCAAGTCATCAGGCTTGGGAGCATTATTTGGCGAAGCGCTGGGGTGGGGAAGCGGACGTTGCTTTAGACTGGATAGTCCGTCAAGCAGTGGGACTTGACTGGACTAAGGTTCGCGAGCTCGCTGAGCATGCTTTTAAGGAAATTCCTAATTTTCCCTATTTTCCAGAGATTAAAACACTCATAAATTTTCTTATAGACCATGAATTTCAAATATATGTCGTGAGCGCTTCTCCAAAATGGGCGGTAGAGCCGGGGGCAAGATATTTTGGTATCCCCAGAGACAATGTTCTTGGACTCTGCCTAAAGGAGGAGAATGGGATATTTAAGGATGAACTCCTTGAACCCCGTTCTGTCGGAGCCGGGAAATCATTGGCATTAGCTGCTGCAACGCATAATATGCGACCCTGGGTCGCTGTTGGTAATACCCCGAGTGATCTCAGTCTCCTTGAAATCGCAGAGTTCCCCATTGCGATTAGAAGTGCCGCGGCTAGCGAAAAAATATTTGCTAGTGAGGAGCAACTCTATGAAGTTGCCTGTGCCCGCAATTGGTGGCGCCTTCGTTTATAGCTTAACGCTTTATTTGCTGGGGGCTAATCTTTGGGGGCCATATATGCGCTGATGCCTAAATCGTTAGAGTCCTAGGTAGATATCCTGTTTCACACTTTCAAATTCTCCTGCTACGAGGCTGCTATCGTGAAGGAACTGCTTAATAGCATAGCGGGTATAGCGAATATTGTAAGTTTTGAGAATTTCATAACAACCTAACATAACATCCTCAGCGCTTTGCAGGCGTTTACTCGCCTTAAACTGAAGCATATTTTTTGCCAGTTTTCGCAGCATTTTTTGCATTTTACGGTCATTGCTATTGATAAGGTCGTATTTTATATGTTTTAAGGCGTAAAGCGTCATCTCCCTATTTTTCTGCGGTACAGCAGGTTTTACACCGCAAAGCAGTTCAAAGAGGATGATTCCTGCACAAAAAATATCACTTTGGGGAACAATAGGGGTATCCTGCAAATGCTCCGGGGCATGATAACCTGGCGTTCCAATAACATGGCTTTTATAATCTTCGACATCCTGTACGCAGGCCAGACCAAAATCAGCAACAAATACGCGGCCATTTTTATCGAGCATATAATTTGCCGCAGAAAGATCAGAATGGACAATATCATGAAGATGCAAATGGTCTATCCCTTGCATGATATCCATAAGAATACATATGGCAACTAGAGGAGGGACTTTTTTAACTTTTTTACCAAAAGCGTACCCGCTCCAGCCATCCACGAACTCGGTCACAACAAAATATATTGGCGGACGGAAATGGCTATCTAAATAACTGACAATATGTTTGTGATGCAGGCTTGCCATGATCATAAGTTCACGGTGGAATATCCCGAGAAAACGCTGGTCATCGTAGTATTTGGCATGCAATATTTTAATAGCCACTAAAGCTTGTGTTCGAGTATCTTTTGCTTTAAATACCCGTCCGAGTCCTCCATGACCAACTTCTTCAATAAGCTCATAATGGTTGAGGCGCCTTGGTATATATGTTTTTTCTTCAGCATGGCTCACAAGCGTTTCCTTGATTTGATTGGAACGGGATTCAATAAAAGCTAACGAGTGCATTTGTTTGCCAGCTTAGCATTGATCCTGTCACAGTTTCTTTTCGGAGTAGGTAGGGAAATCTTGAGGAGACCGAGAAAAAGTTGGAAAATAATAAAATAAATTAGTTGTATACAAGGTTGGTTTGGGAGACGGAGGTAACACTATCCGTTAGGCAATAGAGTTCTTTAACAATTTCATCACTATAGTATCCGAGAATACTTAAATGGGTTGAAAATGAGTTTTCATTGAGATCCCCAGACATAAGCTCAGTTTTGAGGATGATTTTGCTCTCATGATAAATTAAACGGCAAAACTTGAGATCATTATTTAGATCATGTATCAATTTGAGGAGGAGGTTTTTATCAAACCTATAAATAGTCCCCATGTTGAGTAACTCAACTTCAATACCAACAAACGTCGGAGAAACGGAAAAAAAAGCGTGATACTTTTTACAGTCTGTGCTGAATCCAGATTGTATTTCGCTTTCGCTTATGGTGTGAAGCCAGCCATATTCGCGCAAAAAACCACTGACTTTCTCAAGTAGGTCAGTTACCATATTTATATCCCTGTTTTTTACGATGATTTAATTATCATAATAATAAAAAAAAAAAGATCATGCTATATAAAAAAAGGTCGTGTCAGCATAATTATTTACTCGATCATTTTTTGATGACACTAAATCACTATGGTCATTCGGGAAAAGTAGATTATTTTTATCCTTATCAAGACCAAAAAATTCGGTTTAGGTGCCTACATCTAAAATGTAGACATGAAGAAAACCACAGTGCTTTTTTTCTCCACGGAGCAGGCAATGACTTGCTATACCCTAATAAAAGGCTTTTTTTATTTCTATTAAATCAGGGGATAAATATTTTTAGTTTTGATCTTGCTGGCCATGGCGCTTTGAGTACAGGAACGTTTTCTAAGGAACATCTTACGGATTTCATCCACCATGCTTGGCAGCAATTCATCTCGTTAGAGCCTCATAGCAAAAAAAGTCTGATTGGCGTCAGTTTGGGTGGGGTCCTCGCTGCTCATCTTGCCTCTCAGCTTCAGGATGAGAGAATACCGCTTATTTTAGTCGCGCTTCCTTTCGTTGCGCTAACTCCTATGGCAGGGGTAAAAGAGATGCTACTCACCCCCTGGCACTTATTATCATCGTCCCGAAGTGAGTATGGGGATTGGTACGATGTCCTTCCAGCACTTTTTTCTTTTAAGCGGCGGCAATATCCCCTGAGACTAGAAAAGAAATATCAGTTATATATGGAGGAAGTCTTTAAGGTTATTTTTAACCTAAAACCTGCTGATACCATAAAAAAACTTTCCAACAAAATTTTGTATATTGGTAGTGATCAGGACTTTATTGCCCCTTTTCAGGAGGCATTTAATGAAAACAAAAATGTCAAAAGTTTAAAAATTGCCCACACAAGTCATTTGGGTCTGTTATTTTGTTCAGGTCTTGAAGAATGGATTTCTTATTGGTGTAAACAGTAACTTTGCAGTAGTTTATAGCAAAGAAGAAAACAAAGAAAAGAGTTTTATGAGTCAAGGCACATTAACCCCTAAGCAAGCAACTATCGATATCCATATCCATCTTGCGGGAACCGGGTGTTGTCATTCCGGTATTTGGATGTCGCCTAAGCTTAGGAGGCGTTATACTATTAAGCTCATGCAATTTATCCATGGGATATCAGAAAAGAAACTTGATGACGATTTTGATGTGTTTTGGCTAAAGCAAATTCATAATCTTGTTTCAGGGAGTCGCGAGATCGATTTTGCAGTTCTCCTCGGCTTTGATGGAGCATTTGCCGAGAAAACAAAAACGCCGGATTGGGATAAAAGCCAGCTTATTATTCCCTGTGACTGGGTTTTTAATGCCGCAAAAAATTATCCCTATTTTTTGCCGGGTCCATCCATCAATCCTATGCGTGCTGATGCCCTTGATCTTTTAGATTACTGCCTTGAGAAAAAAGCCGTCCTCATTAAGTGGATACCTTCCGCTCAGGGGATAAATCCCGCCAATCAAAATTTCAAAGCCTTTTTTAAAAAAGCAGCGGAGTCACAAATCCCCCTTTTGATTCACGTTGGTGGCGAAAAAACTTTTATGTCACACTTTCCAGAGTATAACCGTGCTGAAAACCTCAAATTTGCTTTAGATGAGGGGGTAAAAATCATCGCGGCCCATAGTGGTACCCATGTTTGGAGGAGTAAAGAACCAGATGATTTACCTGTGGTCATTAAGCTTTTGGAGAAATACCCCAATCTTTGGCTCGACAATTCAGGTTTGGCGAATCCTTCTCGTTTTCACCATTTACCGAAATTAGCGCAGGTCCATCCCTTGATAGGCCAAAGGATGCTTTATGGTAGTGATTATCCTGTGCCTAGTGATGCTTATTATTATCCCATAAAGCTGGGCATACCTAAGATGCTAAAAGTGCAGAAGATCCGCAATCAGCTCGACCGGGACGTTGTCTTAAAAAGAACTTTTGGTTTTGCCGAAGAAACGTTAACGAGGGCACATCAGGTGCTCATAAACGTTCCTTACTGGCTAGATTTTCATAGGCGTAACTTATCTCTAATTAGATACCATGCTGAAAAGCGCCATGGACGTGTATCGAGCGGGATGCGAGGGATCTAATTAAAGGCAAACTCACCCTTAAGGCATATCCTGAATGCGCAACCAATCGTAAAAAGAACGCAAATTGCTAAAGGTGTTGACATATTCGATACCAGATGGGGCGCTACAACCTCCCGCAATAATAACCGTACTACTAGGAAGTTTTTCCCGTAGCTGGGCAAAGAGTTCAAGCGAATTCATCGAGTGGCCACGATCACAGATGCTAATGGCCACCCCATAGGCACCCGTTTCAACAGCAGACTTTACAATATCTTCAATTGGCGTAGAGCGCCCTAAATAAATGGCGCGTTTATGGGCAGCTGCAAGAACCGTTGCAACCATCTCCAGTCCCAGGGTATGGGCTTCGCCCGGGAAGGTCGCGAGGACAAAAGGAGCCGCATTGGAATCAGGCACTAAATCTTGGGAAATCTTACGCCAGTGCTGACTAAGAAAATCCTTTAAAAGTGAGGCTCCAAAATGTTCGTGACGTACATCTAAAGCACCGATTTCCCAAAGGTCGCCAATTTCCTTGGCAAAATGAGAGCAACGATCTTCGACAAAGCCAACAGGACCTAAGGCTTCCCACTCTAGTTGAAATTCTTTGAGAAGGGAATTCTCATCGTGAGCGCGAACTAACTCAATCCACTTTTCAATAACCTGTAATGGATGGACCGCAATAGGATAGCCTTTGCGCGCCCCATAACTCTCAACTTCATGGGAAAGGGTGTTGATTTCCAAGTTGACAATATCGACAGGCTTTAGCCCTATATCTAAGCCTTGTTTTATGAGTTTGAGGCGTTTTATTTCTTCGGGATAATACCGGCGATGTTTACCAGGCGGCTTTGCCATGTGCGAGCTAAAGCCGTAACGATGTTCCCAAATCCGCAGAGTGTGAACCGTAATGCCTGTGAGTTTTGCTACTTCGCCGATAGAGAGGGTTTTTTCCGTGTCCATAAAAAAGTCTTCCTAAAAAAGAAATATTATCAATATATTGAGTTTCTATAAAACAATACGTGTCACATAACTATAATAATTTTCGGGCGTTTATCAAGAGGGTGTGTATAAAATTGATCGCCATTGAAGTTATACAAAAGATTTTTAGGAATTTGGCGAGGGGGGATTTCTCCTCTCATAGCGCGGTTTTTAAGCCTTTTCGTCCCGACTGATTTTCAGGTGATTTTCTGTTCTCATGGTTTTCTGAGATTTCTAAGAATTCTTTTTGTAGCTCCTGAGTAGAGCACCTCGGCGATTTTTTAAATAATTTGATTCGGGCACAGGAGATACTCATTTTTGCTATTAATTTTGCCGATGGTACATTTTACCTTAAAAGTAGCAAAACTTTATTCAAGTTGTTGTTGTGTAAAATGAGTGAAAAATTTCGCCAAATAATTTTTGCGAGTATAATAATGCTTTGACCGAAACTTGTCCGGCAAGAAAAACATATTACAGAGAATAAAAAGGGGGACATACTTGCCAAAAAAAGCCTTAGTCGTTGACGATGATGAGAGTCAGCTAAAAGTAAATAGCAAGTTTTTGACTTCAATTGACTTTGAGTCGATTACAGCCATGAGTGCTGAAGATGGTTTAGATGTGCTACATCAAGAGATCGTCGATATTGTCATTCTTGATTATATGCTCCCCAAAGCTAATGGTGTTTGGTTTTTAAATCAGCTCCGGGCTGATCTAAAATTAGTTTACCTGCCGGTGATTCTTGTTTCCGGGGCGAGTGATCAGAAAGCCATTATTGATTCGGCCAGAAATGGGGTGAATTACTGTCTCGTAAAACCCCTGAAGCTTTAGGAATTTACAGCTCTAGTCCAGACATTTACCTGGACGATGGAAAATAGTACTTTAAGAAATATTTTGCGCAATTTGAGATTTTCTGATGAAGTCGTCGCAAAGCGCCTCAGCCGGGAATACCGCTTCTTGATGGGCCTCGATGTGTATAGTATCTCGGCCAATGATATGCGGCTTTGTATCGTCACCGATAGCACTGTAAAACCGGCATCTATAGCTATCATGGATAATGATCAGATACTGAATCATGTTGCGGTATTTAAAAGAGGTCCTGTGGCTTGGCAAAAAGTATGGCCACATTACAATTTGGGGTGTCAGTTTCAAATTGATATGCTGGCGAAAGAAAAGCCTTTAAACCTTATTTTAAATGAATTGGTACGTTAGGCTAATATCAAGAAACTACGAATCGGTTTAGATTACCGCTAAGGTGCGTCTTTCATGATAAAAGCTATCGCGTCAGAAATATTTTCCGCAACAAAAATATCTTTTTTATCATGGGCCAATCCCGCTCTTTTGATGAGATCAAGAGGCTGAGTTCTGAGTCCCACTAAACAGACTTTTCGATTATCCAGGCACAATTTTTTTATGGCACCGTCTAGAGCTACGAGGCCTGTGACATCCATAACCGAAACCTTTGCCATAAGAAAAATGATACCCCTAATATTGTCTGTGATGTCAATAAGTGTTTTTGCTGCTTTTTCCGCCGCGCCAAAAAACAAAGGCCCTTCGATTTCGTAAACGACCACATCAGCCGGTATGTCGTCTAAAGATATGAGAGGATGCTCCTTGACATTGACTTTGTGGCCTTCTGTGACCTCGGCCATGCGCCGCATAAATAAAAGTGCGGCCAAACCGACCCCAACAGTGACACCGACGACCATATCAAACATCACAGTTAGAAAAAAACAAATGAGAAGAACAATAACATCGCTCTTGGGGGCAACCTTTAGTATGTGGATAAAATGTTTGACTTCAGACATGTTATACGCCACTAAAATGAGGAGTCCGGAAAGAGCCGCCATCGGGAGATAGGATACGTAAGGAGCAAACAGCAGAATGACGAGTAAAGCGGCTAAAGAATGGATAATCGCAGAAATCGGGGATCTTGCCCCAAAGCGTATATTGGTCGCTGTACGAGCAATAGCACCCGTTGCTGGTATGCCTCCAAAGAAGGGGCAGATGATGTTGCCTATACCTAAGGCAACAAGTTCGGTGTCGGGATTGTGCTTCGTTCTTGCCATGCCGTCAGCCACTACTGCTGAGAGCAGTGATTCAATCGCTCCTAGCATGGCAATAGCAAAAGCACTTGGTACTAAGGATTTGATATTTTCTAGGGTAAAGTTAAATACCAAACCATTTGCGCCCACAAAACTCCATGGCCAGGAAAATGCTGGAAATACTTGCGGTACGCCGTGACCCGTTGTGCCGTTAAGGTTAAAAACAAATCGGCTGCCAATGGTGGCGACAAAAAAATCTGGGAAAACAGTTTTTATAAAAATAACGGCTAGTGAGGCAAAGGACAGTGCTATCAGGGGCGAAGGAATTTGTTTGTTTATCCTAGGCCAAAAAATAAGAATCCCAAGCGTGGCAATGCCAACGGCAGATTCGGCAAAAGAAAGTGTACCGAAGGCATGAAATATAACGTTTATCTTGCTGAGATAATCCTCTGGCATATTAGAAATTTGCAGGCCAAAGAGGTCCTTAATTTGCATGGTGGCAATGACTACGGCAATACCAGAGGTAAAGCCCGTTGTCACTGGGTAGGGGATAAACTGAATGAGGCGCCCCAAATGGGATATTCCCATCATAATAAGAATGATGCCAGCCATTAATCCGGCAACGAGTAAACCACCAAAGCCAAATTTTTGGACAATGGGAAAAAGAATCACGACAAAGGCTGCCGTCGGTCCACTGACCTGAAAGCGAGACCCGCCAAACAGGGCGATTAAGCTGCCACCAATGACTACAGTATAGAGACCATATTGCGGAGCCACGCCACTAGCAATGGCAAGAGCCATACCGAGTGGAATGGCTATCAAGGCAACCACAAGACCGGACATGAGGTCAGCGCGAAAATCAAGAAGGGAATATCCTTCGGCCAGCCGGTCTTTGAGGGCAGCAAATAGACGAATATGCATCGTGGGAAATATGGCGCTTTTTTTGCGGCGGTAGCGACTGGGCATCTTACGGGGCTTTCTTAAAAAAAATCATGAATAAAAGTAAAAAAAATTATGTTAAGAATTTGTTGTAGCCTATAATAAAAAACCTCTGCGACCTACGCTACCTTCACATGGAAGGGAGATTTTAAGGCTGAGGGCTTTAAATCTATGGTAGGGTATATTGAATAGCAAATGCAAATGCCTCTAAAAAAATTATCAGTTAACCGGGAAAAAATCAGGGCAATTTTCCTGGGGTCAAATACTAACCATAACCATAAACCTTGTCGTGCCGACCGATTCATGTATGTAGAGAAATACGCGCGTTTTGATGCAGCTATGACTGGTGAAATATCTGCTGTGTGGGGCACTTCCAAGACATAGGCTAATTTTAAAATCCAGAGCTTTTTTTTTAAATAAAGCACTTATAATTATAGATCCGCTTATCCATAAAAGTCGGTAAAAAAATATGGTTTTATACTCCCCTTAAGCTTTTATAATCATTTTTACTTTATTTTTTTTCTGTTATATTTTCCTAACGCCCCGTTTAGCGCTAGAGGGCAAGTAGAAACGGTTAAAATTTTTAATGATCACAATTTTTCAGCAAGGAGACAGATGTGAGGACAATGCTATCTTATGTGACAATCGGTATCTTGGCTTTTCTTTACTTTTCATCATTAGGGTTTAGCGAAACCATGTATAAGTATAAGAACAAGGAGTTTGGTTACGATGATTTATCATCGGCTCTCAAACAAGAGCTTTATGATGTTGATTATCAGACATTTAAGAAAAAACAAAATTTACTTGAGCAGGCCTTGGTTGATGCCTATTTTGCCGAACAAGCAACTAAAGAAAAAAAATCCGCCTTAGAGGTACAGGAAAATTATTTCAAAATTGCAGATCCTAAAGAAGATGAAATTAAAGCCTTTTATGAAAAATATAAGGAGCGCATACCCCAAAATTATACTTATGACACGGTGAAACCCCAGCTTACCGCGATGTTAGTACGGGAAAAAGAAGAAGCTAAGCGTTCTGACCTCATCAAAAAATTGACCGCGGAAAAAGGCAATAGCATTGAACTCAAGGAACCCGAGCCCCCGGTTGTGAGTATCAATACTGCAGGCTACCCCTTTAAGGGAGCGGAAAAAGCCTCAGTAACGCTTGTTGAATTTGCTGACTATCAGTGCCCGCATTGTTTCCATGCGTATTCTACCATCAAAAAAATGTGGCCAAAATTTGAGAAGAACGTAAAACTCGTATATATTGATTATCCGATCAATCATTCCGGTATATCGACAGTTGTCGCTGAAGGAGCATTCTGTGCGGCAAAACAAAACAAATACTGGGAATATCACAGCATGGCCTTTGAAAAACAAAAAGAACTCAAAAAAGACAGCCCCGAAAAATTTGCCAAAGAGCTCAAACTCAACGAAGCCGAATTTAGCAAATGCCTAGCGGATCAGGCGAGCAAAGATGCGGTTGCAAATGCTAAGAGAGAAGGCGACCGGATTGGTGTGACCGGTACCCCGGCTCTTTTTGTTAACGGCAAGCGCGTAAATATTTCGCGTTCGGTAGAAGAAGCTCTAACTGAAGCCTTAAATTCAGCTTTAGAGGCAAATAAAAAAGTTTTATAAAAACTAAATCCAAAGGGCGCGCGGTGTGCCCTTTGCCCATTTCTGTGCATGCGCTGGTTTTTGCCAGCGCTTTTTTTTAGGTCGCTTCTTTTAGTACTACTCCGCTAAATTGGGGAGAACAAGGCGCGAGGATGGGGGAAAAGCGGAGTTTACATTAGGGCCTGTCCCTGTTTTAAGGACAGAAACCAGTTCCAGCGTTAAGTGCATGATGTCAGTTCCGTGACTGATAACTGTTCGTATCATGTATCCTGTTTTCAGGGCAGAAAGCAGTGGCTGCCCTGTTCAGATATCGGTTTTCTGTTCGCAGGTACTACTCACGCACCGGAAACACGGCATGAAAAAAATTTCAGAACCTATCAATTTGCCAAAGATTTTTTTTTCACTCTGACAATAATAGATTAGGGCCTGTACTCACATTAATGCGTGGACCTAGTCGATTTCGTCAGCCTAGGCGTAAGCTCAGACGGCATCGTGGGTCTGGGCGAAACACGGCGTCGTTGCAGCTTAGTGCGGCCTGGCCAAT
>JAUILP010000092.1 GCA_030432875.1 Oligoflexia bacterium
CCTTTCACCATCGGCCCCTTCAGATTCAACCTCGCGGCTGACACCCTGGCTTAGGTGTGTGGTTCCGGTCATCACGGCCCACGAGAGACTTTCACTCTCTGGATGTGCGCCCTGCCGGGCGCACGTAGGGAGAAAATACTGATGCCTCCGTAGTTGGCAAAAGCTAATTTCCATGCTTAATTCTCTGCCAGTAAACCTCAAAGGAAAAATCTGGTGAGTGGGTTGGGTTATGGCATGTTTCGCAAATTGGCTTAAATTCTAGCAAGGTTTTTTTACTTTTTGGTTTGACTGGATTTTTAACGTGGTCCTTCCGAGGCCCATGACACGATTCACACTGCACATGGGCAAACTGAGGGGATTTCTCCAATGAGACGAACCCACCTTTTTTATCAGCTCCTAAACTATGGCAAATAACGCACTCAAGAACCTCATGTTTATCTTTGGCCTGTAGAGTAAATAAGGCAGTATGGTGTTTACTCTTTTGCCAGCTTTTATAAGCCGCCTCATGGCACCCTTGGCACACAATGGCGCCAAGATAGGGACTATCTTTTAATTGGGCCTTTCGCTCTTCTTGCGACTTAGAAAAACTAGACTTTTGCATTTTATAATAGTCTTTGAGCAACTCTTCTAGGGGTGCACCCTCGTTAAAAGACGGTTCCAGCCAGCTAAAAACTGTTTCTCCGCTAAGCCCAGGGATAATAGAGGTTTCCTGTGGGACTTTATCTTTTGCGGGAGTGAGCGGGACTTGCGCGAGTATTTGCTGCAAGGGAAGGGCAACTTGTTGACGCAAAACGCCGCCACGTAAAACCCCCTGCCCAGCCAATGGAACGGCATAAATGTCTTTGCTATTGATGCGGGATTTAAGCAGTCCCTCGTTTTCTCTTTCTTCTTTTCCTGCTGCATGTGTGAAAGAGTTTTTATTGGAGCGAATGACATAAGAAAAAGCAGAATTGCGGAGTAAATAATCTAAGGTTTTATCACTACCACTATACAGCAAGAATGTAGGCTTATCCTTAAACTTTTCTTTTATAGAGTTCCATTCCATAAAGAGCTGCTTGTCTTGATGGGAGGTGCGTGCAGATACTACTGAAGTTTTTTCTAGGTAACCAAAAATCAAGCCTTCTTTTAGCGCCAAATAGGGTTTAGATATATTTAATTTTTTAATGGCCTCAGATGGATTAGATAAAACATAAGGCAAAGCCAGAGAATTTGCTGCTTTGCGCAGAAGATCTGATTCGGCAAAGTTCACATCCTCTAAGTGGTTAAATAAAATAGCCGAGGGCCTAATCCCGGCGATAGCACTCAGAAGAAATTTATTTTTAAGTTCATTTTCAGTATTATGCTTCTCTGAAGAGACAAAGACATTCCCCAAATCAAATACGAGTAAATTTTTGTGGTTCAGACGCTCAAGCTGGACTATTTGAGCAATGCGGCGCACCCCACCAAGATCAGTTTTAGGATCGCATCCGCAGGGCTCTATATATCCTCTAATGTCCCCATAAGCCAGCCAGGCATCTCCTGCATACAAGGCTGATCTCGGCGACGCGACCATGAGGTAGATTAGGGTCAAAAAAAACAAGGCTTTCATAGTCACGTTAAAATATTTATCCCATTTTATTTAGTTTATGACTTTCATTCTACTAATTCCCCGAGGGAAGCTTATCCCTTTAAGATTAACATTGCCACCTGAGAACCGCATAAGAGAGTTCTCTTAAATGACATCATGTCAGACACTGTTGGTCTTTGGTCGTGCATCCGAGGGCGAAGTCCCTGGGGAGAGTTAAAGCATCCTTTTCATGAGGTTTTGCTCCAAGTATCTTTCAGTGTTACAACGCGGTTAAAAATTAAGGCATTGTCTTTTGATTCAGGATCTACCGCGAAATAACCTAAGCGTTCAAACTGAAAAGCCTGGGCATTTGTGGATGAGACCTCTACGTGAGGCTCGAGCCTAGCTTTTGGTAATACTTTTAGTGAATCTTGATTTAAAAATTCGGTAAAATCCTTGTCTTTATCAGCCGCTGGGTTTTCTACTTTAAATAACCTGTCATAAAGACGCACTTCAACCTCGCGAGCAGATCGAGCATCGACCCAGTGGATGATGCCTTTTACTTTTCGCCCATCGGACAACGGTTTGCCGCCTAAGGTTTCAGGATAGTACTGTGCTTTAAGTTCTATGACATGGCCACTGGGATCTTTGACGACACCAGTGCATTTGATCACAAATCCATAACGCAGCCTTACTTCTCCTCCAAGGCTAAGGCGATGAAAACCTTTGGGGGGATTTTCTGAAAAATCATCATGTTCTATATAAATTTCCCTTGAAAAATTAAGGGTTCGCCGTCCCATTTCCGGTTGTTCTTGGTGATTTGGCGCTGACAACTCTAAGGACTCCGAGCTATCAAAGTTTTCTATAACAACTTTTAAAGGATCAATCACACACAAGGCGCGTGGTGAGGATTTATTTAAATCATCGCGCACCGTCTCTTCCAGGATACTCATATCAATGATCGTATCTTTTTTTGAAACCCCGATGCGCTCGGCAAAATTCCGTAAAGAGCGCGGAGTGTAACCACGACGCCTTAACCCACAAATGGTTGGCATCCGAGGATCATCCCATCCATTCACAATATTTTCATCAACCAAGCGTTTTAAACTCCGCTTGCTCATGATGGTATAGTTGAGATTAAGACGAGAAAATTCATGTTGATGCGGCGGATTTTTAAACTCTAATTTCTCCAGTATCCAGTCATAGAGCGGCCTGTTGTTTTGAAACTCCAGCGTGCAAATAGAATGAGTTATGCCCTCCAAAGCATCTGAGATACAATGGGCAAAATCATACATGGGATAAATACACCACGAAGAACCTGTTCGGTGATGATTCGTATGGCGAATCCTATAAAAAGTGGGATCTCGCATAACAATATTGGGGTGCGCCATATCGATTTTGCCACGAAGTGTGTACTGACCGTCCACAAACTCGCCAGCGCGCATACGAGAAAAAAGATCCAAATTTTCTGTGATTGATCGATTTCTTCCCGGACTTTCTTTGCCTGGGTTAGTTAAATCACCGCGGTAACTGCGAATTTCATCAGCATTTAAAGGGCAGACATAAGCATGACCCTGTTTTATTAGAGTTACAGCAAAGTTATAAAAGCTTTCATAATAGTCAGAAGCATGAAATTTTTGGTCCCAGCTAAATCCCAGCCATTTAATATCTTCTACGATGGCATTTTCATACTCTTCATCTTCCTTAAGGGGATTGGTATCATCAAGGCGTAGATTGCAGGAGCCTTTGTATTCGTTGGCTAGCCCAAAATTTAGACATATTGATTTGGCATGCCCCACATGAAGATACCCGTTGGGCTCCGGAGGGAAACGCGTCTTAATGGCCTTGTACTCTCCCCGTGCCAGATCCTCTTCTATGATTTGTTTTATAAAGTTGGTGTGATGAGTGGGAGCCTCTGTAGCCATAAACTTTTCCTTATTTGAGTCACAAAAAAATCTCTATCTGCGCCTTTATTATATGTGACTACAGCATCTTAAGTCTATAGGGTAAAACCACCGAATAGTTCAAAAATCAATGAAATATCCGTATTAATGCCCCCCCTTCACTTCAGTTGGAAGGTGCTTTTATTTTACTGCTAATCCAAGCGATCGGCGATGCTTCCGATATAACTCATCGATTTGGGGACGGGCAGGTTGATATAGGTTCCTTGCGACTTACGAAAGTTTTCATATTCTGGAGAAAGTATAAAATTCTCTAAATCCCAACGAACAATAGCGGGAGCCCGCCATTCTGCCAAGGTATTAAGGGCGTCTTCATGATAGGGCAGCAGCGCTGTTGCCAGACGAGACAATGCCTTTAAAACAGCAATCGTGAAATCCTGATCCGTCATTTTGTGGATGATGTCGCTAAGCCCGAACAGCGCCGTTTTAGTAGCGATATCCATTTTTTCAATAAACTTGGCTATGGCTGGAGACTGGCTGACAGAAACCGTTCTTGCTGAAAAAATGCTTAAATGGGAGCTGATTTGTGCATTGAAATATAAAATACTCCCCCCCCAGTGCAGAACGCCGGTATTTTCCAACAAACATATAAGCACCGATCCCCAAGCAGAAGGCTCACTCATAACCTTAATTTTTCCAAAAATTTCTGGTTCATTAGGTATATTCATATTAAATATAGATTTTAAAGGATGAGCATCAAAGAGCTCCAAATTTTCTATTTGCTTTTTTATATACTTAAAATACTGTCCTGATTTTGGGCGCCCCAATAACCCATGTTTGCTATTTACGCTGACTTTTAAAGCAAATTCTAAAAGCGGTCGCGCCGCTAAAAGCAAGAATTTTGCAATATCTTTTTCTAGCCGTGAAAAGCCAAAAAATAAACCCTCGATTTCCCGAAGAGAGATATCAGAAATAGTCGAAATCTTTTGATTTTCAGGACTAAGTTGCCAAGCTTGCCAAAGGTCTTTGCGCAAATTGCTACGGCATTTTGCCACAGTCATGACACGCCACGCCAAATCATGGTTATAATTTTTAAAGGCCATCGCAGCCAAAATTTCTAGATCATCTGTGGTCAAGTGGGTAAAAAATGCTTTTCTAAGCGTAATTAAATACTGCAGTTCATTGTTGCTTATCCTTTTTGCAAATCGTTGCAACTGCTGCAAAGCCTTTATGTTGCAGCGTTCCGGAGTGCTATTCAAATAAGCAAAGGCGACCTCTGGACTCAATGTTTGCATATCTCCTGTTACCATCACCTGGTTGAGCATCAACTGTTTTTCTTCAGGTTCGATGAGGTTATTTTGACTAATATCTCTAAGAAGAGATTGCTGCAAATTATTCCAAGACACAGGACAATTTTCTCGGTCTTTCTGCCAAAGTTCTTCGAGTATTTCCTTGGCTTCCCACAGGAGATTTTCTTGTTCGCAGCCAATTGACCAGTAATAATGAACTTTTGCTACTGGAAACATCCAGGCGAGGCCGGGGTCTTCAGAAATAACTTCATTTTCAAGCAAATTGGTCCATAGAGCAAAATCAACCCCTCGTGGAGAGAAAACGAGAATATTTGATTTATAGGTTTTTATAAGGCCAGGAATTTCATCTCTGATATCAAGATGCTTAGCACATACATTACTAAAAAAAGTCACCGCCTCTGAATTTCTAGGCAACCAGGAGAAGACTTCCTCAATCAGCTCGTTTATTTCATTTTTTTTCTGCAAACTCTCGATCTTACCTGTGCTAACTTCAACAAGCTTTTGATCAATGAGATCTAGGCGTTTTTTCCAGTTTTCTGTGCGCCATAAAGGATGCAAAAAAAGTGAATTGCCGGTTCCCGCTACCGCTCTGATTTTTCCGACTAAATTGAGCGCATCGGGATACAAAGGTGAATTTTTGGGGATTTTTTCTGTGAAAGAAAAAGCCTCATCAGTGCGACGCAACTGAAAGGCCTGAGTCGCAAGACGCAGAAAAACAGCATGAGTGTCGATTTTAACACTTGGCGAGAGGTTTGCCAGTGCCTGATGTATTTTTTTATCATTGCGATAATAAAAAGCGAATGCTTCCGAACTTTGCCCAAGACTACTCAATGTTAGATAGATAAACAAATATTCAGAATCAAACAAATCCCCATTATGTCTTTGGCCCAGTAGTAGCTCAGATACCGAGGTGCTACTGCCACTCGTTCCGAGGAACTGCTGAATTAAATTTTCTCTGATTTTTTCGTGAACGAGCGCATAATAGTCAGTTCCGCCTTGATTTAAAACGCCAATTATCTGTATGAGATCGCTAAAAGCTCCCGTGAGAACGCAAATCTCTAAAACTCGCGCTTTATTTTCTAAGGACGCATTTAATTTTATAAGTTGCAGAGCATGATTTTCAATTTCGCGCCACTTAGCATCTAAACCCACCAGTTCTCTAATACGGTAAAGGATTTGATGTTCAGTCTGCTCATTAGTGTTTTCCTGGACAACTGGAGGCCTGTCTTTTGGGGGTTGCAGAAATCCGTTTGAGAATTCATCTTTTATTTTTTTTTGGGACTCAGGCCCTATTTCTAATTTATCTGACTGACGCAAAAGACGCAGCATTGCTAGCGCTTTGTCCGAAGAAAATTCATGCTCCATGATGCACTTCTTTTTTAAAATAGAAATATGAGAAAAATAATGCCTGTTTACTTGTAGTTTAACACAATTTCTCTTAGAAAAAAATTGGAGGCCTGGCCGACCAGCTTAAGAAATACTAACAAAGGTATACATGACAAACCAACGATCGCTGGACCTGACTCTCTAGTTTTAAATTAATAACATCATGAAATAACTGGTGTATTAATTGTTTTCTCGCTCACATAAAATATAAATTATACCGTTTCTGGGATGCTTAGAAATTGTTATGATCAGCCATACTAAATGATCATAGTCTAGGGTTCTTCTCAAATTTTTGAGAAAACTATGGTGGTGGCAAATAATTTTAAGTGGGTGCGAATTAATCCTGTAACGTCTTGAACAGCACTGGAATGCAAGGCGACGCCGAGAACCGCTGCGCAGTTTACCTTAGATAGATGATTAGCGTAGCCCAGATGGCAACGCCTCTGACCGGGGCTCTTTGAGAAGTTACTTAATCCTAAATATTTGGAGTATACTTTAATGGCAAAATTTCTGGTTGAAGGAGGACGCCCTCTCAATGGCGTGGTCAATATTTCAGGCAACAAAAATGAAGCTCTTCCCGCAATTATTGCCTCACTGCTCACAGACGAAGAAGTCCTTCTCAAAAATGTTCCAAAAATTGGCGATGTTCTCACGGTTTGCGATATTTTAAAGGATATTGGCACCGAGGTTTATTGGCATGATGATGAAACATTGAGCCTTAAAACGGTCACTTTGAAAGGAACAAGTCCGAGTCCGACCCTTTGCGCCAAGGCTAGGGCTTCGATACTTCTGCTGGGACCCATACTAGCCAGAGCGGGAAAAATACGCCTTGCCTCACCGGGAGGCGATGTGATCGGAGCGCGTCGGATTGATAGCCACTTTGAAGGCTTGACTGCCTTAGGAGCGGAGTTGACCCTGGGCTCCCCCATTGAGGGTTGCCTAAAACAGAATATTGGCGCCGATATTTTTTTAGACGAACCGTCAGTAACGGCAACTGAAAATATCCTTATGATGGCGACTTTAGCTGAAGGGCGAACGGTATTATATAACGCGGCCTGCGAGCCTCATGTTCAGGGTCTTTGTCATTTGCTTAATAGCATGGGAGCAAAAATTACAGGCATTGGATCTAATGTTATTACTATAGATGGGGTTGCAAATCTAAGCGGCACTCAGCATGAAATTGGCCCAGATTTTATGGAAGTGGGGAGTTATCTCTGCCTTGGTGCTATTACAGAAGGCACCATTACCTTAAAAAATACGCGGCTTCAAGATTTAAGGTTTATCCTAAAGACCTTTCATAAACTCGGAATTGACGTCAACTTCAGCCAAATGGATTTAGAGATTGCCGACCCACCTGAACTTATCATGAAACCAGACTTATCGGGCAGAATAAGCACTATCTATAGTTCTCCCTGGCCGGGTTTTCCAACTGATCTTATGTCTGTAGCCATTGTGGCCGCCACCCAGGCAAAAGGTACCGTAATATTTTTTGAAAAAATGTATGAAGGGCGGATGTTTTTTACCGATGCGCTGATGTCTATGGGAGCAAATATCGTGCTATGCGACCCCCACCGGGTTGTGATAACCGGCAAAGAGAAACTCGTCGCAACGCAAATGAGTTCACCCGACGTTCGTGCGGGTATGGCTTTGCTTATGGCCGCACTAATAGCTAAAGGCACAAGCCAGATTTCAAACATTTATCAAATTGAACGAGGTTACTTTAATGTTCATAAAAAATTAGAAGCTTTGGGGGCGGCGATAAAACGAGTTGATTAACCTATATCCCGAAAAAATATTAAGCTGTTAAATTGTGGAACCTAGGCCGCGAAGAAATAAAAAAGCTTGTTTACTTTTGAGTAAACAAGCCGTTTCAGAAGACATCCCTGTCATTATTATCAAAGTTATAGAATCGTTATCTTCACTTCTCGCCAGAGGCTTTGGCAGCTGCAGAAGCCGCCGTTTCCTTGGCTTGAGACTCAGTGGCTACTGATTCGCCAACGGTCTCTGCTGCCTGCTGAGTATCTAGAACTTCTCGTTTTTTGACTTCTTCCATAATATTGTGCCGCGTCGAATATTCAGGATTGGCAAGAATGACTTGTTTGCCTCGGCGATTTTTTAAATTAAAGACCAAAGGAGCCTTTAAGTTAGCTGTCATATTCTGCGGGTTCGTGGGCATCGTAATAATTACCGAGATCACGGCATCTTCTTCCGCTGTAATCTCTAAATCAGCGACTTCCTCCTCGGTAACTTCAACCGAATAGTCGGGTTTAAAAAGCAAGGGATTGATGAGGACAAAAGCAATAGAACCGTCATCCAAGGACTGGAGCCATTTAAAGGGCGAGCCCTTGTCATGATCCAGGAGGATATACTGCTTTAACTCTGGAAAACCGATGAGCCCCGAAGGTAAAATGATAACATCTTTTTCGAGAACTTCGATTTCACTAAATCTGGTTGTACTAACCTTACGCAAGTTGCACCTCACTGCTAAGCATTACAGGTGTACACGTCCCTATGTACAGCAGTCAGTTAAAAAACGCATTTATGGATATATATTCCATTGTAACTAATTCCATCTATTAAAGCAACTATTTTAATAGTATCGCCTAACATAACTCTTTACCCGCTAATTTCATCACTTCTTTAAGCGTTTAATCGTCATCCGAGGACTTTGGGCTTCGCCTTCAAAAATATCGTTAGCACTATCAACACTTTCTTTTGCAGCCTGGGCTGCCTGAACATTTTCATCATGGATGCGCTGATAGACTTCTTCTCTGTGCACGACAGTTTCAGGCCCCGCTTTTATCCCTAGGCGCACCTGTTTACCTCGGACTTTCATCACAATGATCTTAATATCATCACCAATCGATATGGCTTCCCCTTCTTTGCGCGTCAGTACTAACAAATGTTTTACCCTCCCTGGCAAAAACTTCTAAACCAAAACTCAAACACTTCGTCACCAAGAATGATCGTTCTCAGGTTCTTAGATACCTAACAATACAACGACAAATACAGATGACTTTAAATGTTATTCATTATTATAGATTATTTAGTCACTTGAGAAAATACAAATTGTGATATTTTTTTATTATTTTAAATAATTAGCACTGAATCATATTTGAATTGGAGGATTTGGGAACATAAATGATAGACCAATATTCGTCAAACATTCAGAGCACCTGATTTCAAATCATTACTGGAATAATTACCGTAAATTATCTGAGAAAGAGATTTTTTAAGGGAATCGGCCCCATAGTAAGGGAATCAAAGTTTTTATGCTTATGTTTCCCTAGTGATAATAAATAGAGATTTCAGCGGTATTTTTTAGGGTGATTTCAGCTTCGATCTTTAGAAAGACGCCCAGCAGTTCTGTGGCATCTATACCAAGGCATTCTTAAAATATTTTTTTTTCAACCAAAGAGAGACGCTGACAAGCAAGATCAAAACAGGGACTTCGATTAGTGGCCCAATAACAGCAGCAAAAGCAGCTCCATGTGCTAGACCAAAGGTAGCTATGGCAACCGCGATGGCCAGTTCAAAATTGTTTGATGCTGCTGTAAATGCTAGGGTGACGGACCTTTGATAGTCGACCCCTTTCTTAACGCTTAGCCACATCGATAGAAAAAACATGATGGCAAAATAAATTACTAAGGGAATAGCAATTCTCAGAACATCAAAGGGAACTCGGATAATTTTATCGCCCTTCAAAGAAAACATCAGAATTATGGTTAGAAGCAAGGCCACAAGGGTGATTGGCGAAATTTTGGGGATAAACTGTGTTTCATACCAACTGGCGCCTCGTTTTTTTATGAGAATCTTTCTTGTTAGGTAACCAGCTACAAAAGGGATGCCGAGATAAATAAATACTGCTTGCGCGACATCACCTATAGTTAAGGAAACTACAGTGCTTGAAATGCCAAATAATGGCGGCAGGACTGTTAAAAAGATATAGGCATAAAAAGGGAAAAAAAGTATTTGAAAAATGGAATTAAAGGCTACCAAACCTGCGCAGTATTCAGCACTCCCTTCGGCCAGTTGGTTCCACACGAGCACCATGGCAATACAGCGTGCAAGCCCAATCAAGATAATTCCAATCATGTATTCAGGGTAATCTCTCAAAAATATAATAGCGAGACTAAACATCAGAACTGGCCCGAGAATCCAGTTTTGAAATAGAGACAAAGCTAAAACTTTTTTATCGCGAAAAACCTGGGGGAGATTTTCATATTTCACCTTTGCCAAAGGGGGAAACATCATTAAAATCAGCCCCATGGCGATAGGGACTGATGTTGTCCCAATACTCATATTTTCGATAAATTTGGCAAAACTGGGAATAAAGTGCCCAAAACCAACACCTATTCCCATAGCAAGAAATATCCATAGGGTCAGATAGCGATCTAAAAAAGAAAGTTTTAGGGATTTCATGTAATTTTTCCATATTAATCGGTTAGCTACGATTAACGTTACGCGAATAGCTGTAGAATTCAATATTTTTTGTATGATGATAGAAGAGATTCAGAATTAAAGTGCAAAGCTTATTGATGAGGGATCTAAAGTTAGTCTCAAATCATAAGAATAGAAATTTCGTAAAGATTTTAGCTTTACATACAAAAAAATCTTTAATTTCTCAAATGCAACTAAACCCTTTGACATCAATATAGAAATTTGAGGTTTATATTTTTTTATCATAAGAATGCCTGATGAAAATATTGAAGGAGTGCGCTAACATTTATAAATATTTATAGATCGGATCACTAAACATTTTGGAGAAAACTATGACCAGATTAATGCCCAAGATATTGGGAACCAGTTTCACTATGCTTTTATTGAATTTTGGATGTCAAACCGTTAAAAAGGACACGGATAAGTCTTCTCAGACAAAGAGTCAACCCAGAGATTTAGCCGAAGATATTCTGGAGCAGAATACCAAGCCCTACTATGTTGTGTTTTTAACCTCAGATAATAATGGTAACCAACAATGCCTAGAGTTGGATGGTGGACAAATTAAAATAAACCAATGCACTTTTGGCAATCAGGACGACGGCACTAAGGAAATCTCGGGAGCACGTCCGACTCAGGTATGGGGCCACGTGAATCAAACACCCTATATCCCCATGGCAAGCATCACTTTAGCATCAGCTGCGAATTCCATTAATTTTTATCTCAATGAGGACCTGGACTCTTCCTCTAGCACCGGGTTACACATGGGCTCTAATTTTGATTGGGTTACATTTGGAGGCGACGCTTCATCACAAACCATTTTGGTAAATAACAAATGCATTCGTCGGACATCCAATAGTGATGCAAACCAGATGGCACAGCTTGCCAGTGGTGATTGCATTGAGTTTAAAATGTACGTAGCTAAAGACTATAACGAGATGGGTAGGGATGTCATTATAAGTGCATTGGGAGATATGCCAGTAAGTCCTAAGGTGCCATACAAACAACTTTGTGGGGCCTTTATGAAGAATGGTGACTGGATTCCCCAGAACAACTCCTGCATCATCTTTGATACTCAATATTCTCGATGGGACCTTAAAGAGCCCAATCACGCAATGGCAAAAGTCCAGATTAACTGGCCCTATGGCTACGATGCCTATAGTACGTTTACCTTTGGTTCAGAGAAAAAAATAGCGAACCTTGAGCCCATTAAGATAAATGATAAAATTTACTTCATGATAGTGACCAGTAAAGCCGTTACAGATAGTCAACCTGGGGCCTACGTGCATTATAAAAAATCCTGTGTCGGCATTAATGAAGGTCCTAAATCTGACGGCACCACAAATCGAGTTGATTGGACTCATGCCGAAGATAATGAACTTCGCTGTTTAGCATTCAGCATTCTAGATGAAAATGGCAATGACACAACACAATCCTATTTTCATACAGTTTATGCAAACCAGGCTCAATGTAATTCCCTAGGGTTTGAAACCTGTATGCAACCACTTGTAGATAATACTTTTTCAAGATTTGATTATTTCAGTGGTCGAATGCGAACTTGCGATAAAGATGGGTTTATAAAATATTGCACAATTTGTATGGATGGCAAGGTTTTTGATAAACACCGTATGGACTTAGCTAACCGAAGGGAATCATCTACACTGCAAAGTTTTGTGAAAGATTACTATAACAAATCATGGGGGCCCGCAGTTGGTGATATTCCTACAATAGAGTATAAGAACGAAAATCAATTTGAAAAACCAAAAGGTCGGCAATATCACGACTATTCTCTTGACTGTGTAATACGCAAACCTATTTAATCATACACTGAGAATAGTACAGCGGATCCAAAATATTCAGTGATACTGTAAATAGACACCATCAGAGGAAAATCACACCCCCCCCCCCCAGTTGACCGGGGGGGG
>JAUILP010000093.1 GCA_030432875.1 Oligoflexia bacterium
GTGCTGATGAGCCTTGACGATCGTAGCGTCGATAAAATTCCACTCGTCGTCACCATCGACTTTCAACACATCAAAGATTTTTTTCCAATGGCCAAGTTTTGACCATCTGTTAAAGCGATTAAAAACTGTGGAATATACCCCAAAATTGTCAGGAAGATCGCGCCAAGGAGCTCCTGTACGTACTTTACATAGAACTGCCTCAACAAAGAGTCTAATGCCAGGTGAATAATGAACTCGCAGGCTCTTCAAAATTGGCACCAGCCTCGACCATCCTTGATCGGATAGCATCATCCGTAACATGTTTCTCAAGCTTCCTTTTGTTTTTTAAAAAAGATTGTCGCGAGAAACTGTTTTGATTTCAATAGTTTAAATTAGATGTGAGTACAGGCCCTATTTTTTGCCAATTTTTTTTTAAATTAATACCCTAGGGAACCTCGGTTTCCTGGCCACAACATATACTTTTTCTTTTGAGACTCAAAGTATTTTCAACTCATGGTGATCGCAAAGAAATCACCCCTAAAAAAGTGTGACCGAGCATTTTAAATAGACATTTTTTCTCCCCCCGTCATTTTTCTTTAAGCTTCTGGCGATTTTTTAAATTTCAATTGCCAAAAAGGGCTTGGTGAGGCGAATTTGTGAGTTTTCTTAATTTTTTTATGACTTTAGGCAATAGTGACTTGATGCTGATTGAATTTAATGGACCCAATCGCCTGATCGCCTCCTAGCGTGAAAGTTTGCTATGCATTAAATGTTCAAAATGGTTTAAAGGCATCTCCAAGTGAAAGATTAAAGCTTATCCGAAAAGTCAGCCTAGAGGAGCCCGTGAAAACATGGGGGTTGATTTTGTCTTCACCTTTTAGTGCTGCGAACAGTCGTAGTACCACTGACTCGTAATATTATCGAATGATCCATCAAAATCTAAGTCCCTCTCTTCAGTTAGGGGACGCCCAAGACTATCGTAACGAATACGTGAAATGGGTGTGAGCCCATCGCGTCGGTCCGGAGAATGACTGCGAACCCACTGTTCCTCAACTTCTTCAACCTTATGCCCAGAGGAACTGTAGGAAGCAGTATAGCGACTTTGTGTAATCGGGGGGGTGCCTATGTCTTTCCTTCGGAGTAAGAGGTTACCCGCTGAATCGTATTCATAATGAATAGATTCATCAACGCCTTCCTTGAAAAGGTCAGAGTCTCGAAATTCCCATATAGCCCGTCCCTCGGTATCAAAAACTATCCAGTCTGCGCTGTCAGCTGGTCCGCCGCGATTGCCATCTATGTCATGACGCACAGTTTTTGTACCATCCTGACCATAAATTATGGTTTCAACTGACCTCCAAGTAGACTGATCATCAACAACTCCATTGTCGTCATAATCGATAGTACGATGCCACGTAATTATGTTGTCAGAATAATCATAAGTTTCTATTGTGATACTCGCTGGACCAGAACCTTGTGTGCTTACTCTCATAAATTTCACTAAGCGCCCCAGGTCATCAAATTGATTCGTCACCGTAACATCCCAAGTCCCATTACCATCATAGTCTGTTAGCCTTTGTGTAAGATTTCCATTCATGTCATAAGTAAATAAACTTTTTTCATCAATGATCTTGTCAGCGTTTCTGTCAAACTCCTCACTTAGCAGATGCCCCATCCCATCGAATGTTCTACGCTCTATGTAGTTGTTCACCCCATTGGCCCCCTTGTCATAGGCTAAATAAATAATATTTCCCGATGGATCCTTCTTGGTTACTGAGATCAATTTCAAAGGGTCATGTTTTTCCCCCAAGTAGTGAGCGCTGTATATACTTTAACGTCACCTTCATACGAAATTTTAGTTGTTCTTGTCTCATCTGCCGGTCCAGTCGATGCTAGGCGTGTCGTATAATAAACCTCATCCTCGCCTACAAAAAAAGCAGACGATGCACCATATCCATCTCGAAGGGTGACCTGCATTCGCGAATCCAAACACGCTCCCCCTTCATTTCCAGTCGCAAACTCTCTGGCAGTTGCGACTCCCGAGGGGAAACCCACTGCGAACAAAAGTGATTTGACGCGTTCAATGACTTCGTTAGATTTGGTTTTTTCAGTGGAACCAGGCAACAATCCTGTATATGCTAAAAATATCAGAAATATATGGCTTAATTTAAGACGCATGAATGGGCCCCCCTCTTAAAAGGTGTATGAGATATCAAAAAAATAAGCAGCAGAAGTGCTCAAAAACTCTGATATTAGTTCAAAGTTTCCGACAATATTCTCCGCTGCATTTACCACAATTTCTCGGTCAAAATCAATGTGTTTTTTTCTAAGGTGAAAAAATACCTAACGACTAAGGCACCTTGGCGAAAAATTTAGTAAAGATCTTTACACCTTCCGATTTAGCCGCTCCAAGTGCTCTCACAATGGATGACTGTTGAGACCCTAATGACCGTTGACATATATATGCTTGTTTTGAGCTACTAGCCAGCTTATACCGTGAGAAAACCTAAGATCGAGACCACAAAATGAGAACATTACTTGGGAATTATCACTATGACACCTAAAAAAATAATGAAATTAAGGGACTAAGAAATCACTGGATTAAATAAAGTTGCTACTGAGGGAATTTTATTTCCCAATATGATATCAGCAAGCAAATGCGCGCTCCCATGAGCCCAGGAGAACCCATGTCCAGTAAATCCCGCCAGAGCAAATATCAGTGGGCTTGAGGTCGGCCCTATAAAGGGAAAACCGGTTTTTGACGCCGCCATTATACCAGACCAGCTATAATCCCAAAGAACTGGTTCCTTAAAAGGATAATGCCGCTCAACAAAACGGGATAACCCGGAAAAAATTTCTGGGTTGGTTCCTAGATCATATAACCCAAGCTCTTTACCCTGAGTCGCATGGCGCCATCCCCCTATTAAAAGACGGTTTTCGCCAACGGCCAAAGCATACTCAAAACCATGATCAAAGGAATGGGGATAGGAGACAGGAATTTTTTCAGCAAGCGGTTTGCTGACTTGAATTTGGCCGCGAAAGGGTTCAACCAGTTGGCGATCACGAAAGAAATCAGACAAGAGTGGCGAATAGGCATTGGTGGCTAAAACAGCAGCGTCACAGAGCATAGTGCCTCGTTCCCCCGTTATTTTTACCGTACCACTCGTATCTTCCACGCTTTTTATATTCTTCTGAGAAAAATATTTAAGACCATAGTGGTCTTTCGCATATTGAAGTAAAGCATTGCGAAATTTGACCGGATGAGCCTGGGCTCCTCCCGCTTCAAAGCGCCCACCGAGTACATTTTTAAACCCCAAAGACTGGATCTTTTTTTGGGTAACATAAGTGCTCTGAAAACCAAGCTCATTGAGGATTTTTATGGATTCCAGGAGTTCATTATTTTCCGCCTCTTCCAGGGCACAAACCAGATAACCATTTTGAGCATAATCTACCCTAAGCCCCAAGTCTTTGATGGTATCCCGAACAGCGTGACAGATCTCAACTGAAAACTGCCAAATTTCCTTTGCCTTTTTTTTTCCCTGCAGGACACATAGGCGTGCCATAGATTCGACAGATCCATAAAGAATATGCCCCGCATTTCGAACACTTGCCGCAATTTCAGGGGTGTTATCTATAAGTATAATACCCCGCAGGCCTTTTTTACCAAGCCAGTACGCCGCACTCACACCACTTAGGCCAGCACCAATAATGACAACACTGGCTCGCTCCGGTAAGGTGTCTGACGCTCCCATAAGGAGTGATTCTTCTAGCCAGTAAGGAAGATTTTTCGGCATTAGGGTAACACGAAAGCTATTTATTTTTTTTCTATATATTTTTGTACCAAGGCTTTTGTCGCCTTGATAATGTCTTCACTTTTGGTTTGCGCTGGCACGGTTCCCTGTGCACGTCCCGGTTTTCCTCCTCCGCGCCCCCCATACTGGGCACAGAGCTCTTTGACTATCGTGCCTGCACTGAGATATTTGTGGAGAGGCTTCCCCACAACGACCGACAAGCCTGTGCGTTCATTTTCTTCCACCGTAAAAATAGCACATGCCTGCGAAAATGTGCCCTCTGCTGCGTCCATAAGTGCAGAAAGCCGCTCTTTGTCGAAAACTTTTTCTGAAAGATTTTTGAACAAACACGTGACACCATCTAGGGTCACGGCTTCAGACTCAAGCCATACTTTTAGATCATGCATAAGCATCTGCCGCTGGAGTTCCTGCAGCTCTTTCTCCTGCGTTTTTTGTTGCTGGATCAGTGCTAAAATTCTATTTTTTAATTCATCTGGCTTGCTACGCATTTCAAAACAAAGTTCGCGAACTAAGGCATCTCGTTCTAAGGTAATTTCTACGGCTTTCTCCCCGGTACACGCTTCAATACGTCGCACCCCCGAAGCAATAGAGCTTTCACTGAGCACTTTAAAAAATCCGATTTCTCCTGTGGCTTTAACATGAGTTCCCCCGCACAGTTCATAGCTTGCTTCTCCCATGCGTATGGTACGCACTTCATTGCCGTATTTTTCCCCAAAAAGAGCCACCGCGCCTTCTTCTTTTGCCTGATCCAAAGATTTAATCTCTTTTTCAACTAATTCATTTTTTTGAATAAGAGCATTGACCTGAGTTTCGATGCGGCGTAAGTCCTCAGCATTAACAGCGGCATGATGAACAAAATCAAAGCGCAACCCCTCAGAGGAAACATGGGATCCTTGCTGCGTCACATGATTTCCTAAAACTTTACCAAGAACCGCATGCAATAAATGGGTGGCAGAATGGTTACGCATTGTAGATAGGCGCTTATTGAAGTCTACAGTTGCGGTTACATTGTTTTTGAGTGTTTGTGGTGAGACTAGACCTTCTTTAAGAGAACAGCGATGTATAATAAAATCCATATTTTTGTAAGTATCTTCAACCACAAACGTCACATCAGCATTGCTAATAGTGCCTGTGTCACCAACTTGACCACCGCTTTCTGCGTAAAACGGGGTTTTTTCTAATATCACATAAATATCATCGCCATCTTCTTTGTAGCGAAGGATGGGTGTTTGAACCTCAAGGTCTTGGTAACCAACAAATTCGGTTGTTTTTTCCTTTGAAAGTACCGTCCAGCTACTTTCATCCGCCACCCCTAAATCGACTTTTCTCGCAGCGCGCGCTCGTTCTTTTTGCTCCCTAAGACTCACCTTAAAGCCTTCTTCATCAAGACTCATACCCTCTTCACGCGCCAAAACCGCGGTTAGGTCGTAAGGAAATCCATAGGTATCAGAAAGAAGAAAAACTTCTTTGCCTTGAATGACACTCTGCTTATTCTTTTTTGCTTCAGTCGCAATTTTGGCAAACTGAATCAGCCCTGCGTCCAGTGTTTTCAGAAAGCGAGATTCTTCACTATGAATCACTTCGGAAATATAAGGCTCTCTCTCTTTAATTTCCGGATATGCTGACGCCATAATGCGGATAAGCTCTGGAAGTAAACTATAGAGAAAAGGTTTATCTAAACCCATTTTTTTCCCGTAACGAGTGGCGCGCCTAAGAATACGGCGAATAACATAACCCCGTCCCTCACTCCCAGGAGTCACACCATCACAGATCGCAAAAGCGATAGTGCGCAGGTGATCCGCAATGACGCGGTGACTCATTCCCTCAGGACCATCTGTATAAGGTACGCCCGTTTCATCAGCTATTTTTGCCATCACCCCTTTGAAAAGGTCTGTTTGATAATTAGAACCGGTACCTTGAATAATGGAGCAAATACGCTCTAGGCCCATTCCTGTATCAACATGTTTTTCATTAAGCGGTATCAGGCTTCCATCTTGAAGCCTTTGCATTTGCATAAAAACCAGATTCCAAATCTCAACGTAACGCGTATTTTCTCCGTTAACACCCTGCACCGGATCGTTAAAAGTTGCTTCGCGAGAATCATCATCACCCAGATCAAAAAATATTTCGGTTGAAGGCCCGCAGGGACCCACTTCACCCATCTCCCAAAAATTTGGTTTTTCAAAGCGCAAAATCCGTTTCGGATCGATGGGAGTAAGTTCCTGCCACAGCTCTGCCGCTTCCGCATCATCTTTATGCACGGTAACGAAAAGGCGCGATACGGGGAGTTTCCAGCGATCAACAAGCAGCTCCCATGCCCAGGCGATTGCCTCTCTTTTGAAATAATCTCCAAATGACCAGTTTCCCAGCATTTCAAAAAAAGTGTGGTGGGTGGTATCCAGTCCCACCTCTTCCAAATCATTATGTTTACCAGAAACTCGGAGGCATTTTTGCGAATTTACCGCCCGTAAAAGGCCTGATTGTTTATCTCCGAGAAAAATCGGTTTAAACTGGGCCATACCAGAATTGGTAAAGAGTAAAGTCGGATCATCCTTTAAAAAAAGAGGACTTGAAGGAATAAATTTGTGATTTTTTTCTCTAAAAAAATCAATAAAGCTCGCGCGTACCTGAGCTGACGTCTGGTAAGGAATACCAAATTTCTGAATAGAATCCATTTTCAATTGCCCACAATGATTTATATTACTTCAATACGCTGCCAAAACGACTAAAACGCACACTTGGCCAACTTGCGTTTTTTGGGGTATACATACTCCAGAGAACAAAACTTGCCCGACCGCGCACATTTATCAAAGGCACACTGGCACCACGATCAGCCCAGAAACGAGAGTCGTGAGAGTTATCGCGATTATCTCCCAAGCAAAAGACATGGCCCTCTGGGACAACATAATCTGGTTCGCCTATCTCTGGCCAATTGGCTCGCGATACCAGGTTGTATTCGGGTTTATTTAAAATAACCCAATGCTCATGTCCCTCTAAGGTCTCTTGATATAGGTTTTTCATTTCGGCAAAATCAAAAATATCATGAAGAACCTGATCACCCTGGTCACTGACGGTCATAAGCTGCGGTTGATCATTGATATACAAAATATTGTCGCGGATGCGTAGTCTATCACCTGCCACCCCCGCCACGCGTTTTACATAGTCTAAACTTTCATCAATGGGATATTTAAAAACGATGATATCACCGCGGCCTGGCGTTCCCCATTTCATAAGAGCTACGTCGGTAAAAGGAATCCGGAGTTCATAAGCGAGTTTATTGGCGATAAGACGGTCACCCACTTTGATTGTCGGCTCCATCGACGCCGTAGGAACATGATAGGGAGAAGCAACCGACCACCGAAAAGCGAGAACCGCTAAAATGAGAACTGTTAATGATCTAAAATTAGAAATGCTAAAAAACTTCTCTTCCTGTTTGCGCGCCACGCGATTTTCTCCTTTTAATAATGTGCAGCAAAAATTTTTGCCAATCTTTTTATAACGTTTTCAAATCTTCAAGCACCTGAGAAGAAAGATGGGCCCCCATACGACTAATCACATCTCCCGCTAGCCTAGCTCCCATATTACCGCATACGCCTAAATCACGTTTTTTGATAAGTCCAAATAAAAATCCAGCGGCGAACATATCACCCGCTGCCGTTGTATCAACTACTGTTGTGGGCACTGTGCCGATCTTATAGGTTTCCTCGCCTCTTCTGATAAAGGCACCCAAGGCACCCAATTTAATAACAGCTATCGCGTGCGCATCGCTAATTTTTTTAGCCGCATTTTCATAAGACTCGTCATAAAGAAGATGGGTTTCTTCTTCATTGGCGAAGACGATATCAGCATAATCTACAATTATTTTTTGAAATTCCGCTTGATGGCGCCTAACAACAAATGGATCAGCAACGTCAAAGGACACCAACACGTTGTTGTTTTTAGCTGTTTTGAGTGCCTGATAAATTGCTGTTTTTTGCTCTTCTGTATCCCACTGGTAACCAGAAAAATGAAAAATCTCCGAATGAGCTATATCGTCATGAGGCACGATGCTTTCGTCATACAAGCGGCTTGCTCCTAAGCACGTATTCATAGTGCGCTGGCCATCTGGCGTCACCAAAATGAGGCAGCTTCCTGTCGCTTCATCAAAATGCTTCAGCCGGGATTTAATGCCAAGCTCCTGCATACGATGTTCTATTTTATAACCAAACTCATCATGCTGACACACGCCACCCGCAAAGACCCCCTTTAGACCAAGGTGCGCCATAGCACGAATACAGTTCATTGCCGAGCCCCCAAGCTCAACGGTGGCATCAGCATCTTTAAAATGGGCTAAAACTTCTTTTTGTCTTTGGGAATCAACAAGATGCATAATGCCCTTGGTCAAACCGAGGTCCTTAAGATCTTCGTCTCGCGCATGGATAAGTATATCCATTAAAGCATTGCAAATAGAGGTAACATTAAATTCTTTCATAAGTATCTACTCTCTCTATCTTTTAAGTTTAAAATAGTAGGTTAATGATACTTGACCTTAACTGCAAGACTAAACTCATCGAAAAAGGCAACTTAGGCCCCCCCGGTTAATTTGATGTTCAAAGAGAATGTAGCCTGCTGAAATTGTGTTAAAGCAATGCATTTATTTTAAATTATGACGTCGCATGCCTCGCCACGCTGTTTTTAACCAATACACCCGCGTTAAGTTTTAAAAAGCCTTTGATTCAAAACCCTGCGATTTTTTTTCAATACCCCTGGTCAGCGGATCTACCTATCACAAGGAGTCCGAATATGAGAAATATTATGCCGCCCGAATGGGGTGACGGGAATGGGAATCGGGAGAATCTGAGATACTGATCTCTATCTTCCTATTAATTTGGTCTATATTTTTCCCCAAACTAAATATTTTATGGGGACTTTGCTCGGAAAGTAAATGCGTTTTAACAAGTAAGCTATATTCTCCTAAGACTTTATCCCCAAAAAGTCGCGCGTTAAAAAAAGCTGAAGCGGTAAGACTTAAGGCACTTAATAAAATATAAAAAGAAACGGGTAATTCTTGTACAAAGCAAAATGCCGTAGCAAATACAGAAAAGAGCAGTATCTCTAAAGTTAATATTTTTTTTGAGAGTTTTTTATACAGATGCAGGTAACTCAGTTCATTTTTTAAGAGCAAAAACTCCATAGCCAAGCCATTTATAAGTAGCCACTGCCCCCCATAGCGCCAAATTAAACTTGCAAAGCTTAGTAGCAAAATATTACGAAAAAGACTTGCTTTAATTTTGCGGGCGCCCATAAGACGTGAGTACCTGTAAAGACTATTTTGCGGGGCAGGTAACGAAGGCTGACACCATAAAATAAATACCAAAGAAAGGCAGTAAAAAGTGATCGTGACTAAATTTGATAGTAAAAACAAAACAGTCCTACCCTTTTTAACATTTAGTTTCAGTTAATCCCAATTTTTGGGGGAATACTCTGAAAAGATTACCCAATATTAACACCCCCTGCAAAGCCTGCTAAGCACGGCTCAGGAACGCCTCGCATTATTCTACCCAATATGCCTAACTCGCTTTCTTCTCTTTTTTAAACCCACCCTCTTCCTTAACCTCATAAATCTTATTTTCTTCAGCGAATTTTATATGGCCCGCGCTTAGAGCAAATTTTTTGCCTAGAGCAGCAGATAAGCCTTGAATTTGTGCATCTGTTCGGCCAGGAGCGTGATGGGTCAAAATGCCCATCTTCGCCTTAGATTTTTTAATATTTTTAACAGCTTGACTTAGCGAAGAGTGTCCCCAACCAACATGCGTTTGGTATTCCTCATCTGAAAACTGCGCATCATGAACAAAGATATCACTGTTTTCCGCAAATTCAATCAAAGCATCGTTGCAGGCGCTACTTCGTCCTTCATGATCCGTGGCCACCACAATACTTTGCTCATCCGGCAAATCAAAGCGGTAAGAGAATGTTGGCACCACAATTTGATTCGTTAAATCTCTCCCATGATCGAGTGGAGAAAAATCTACTTTGATATTTTCAATGGTGACCGCTGCCTTTAATTCAATAAATTCAATGCTGCTTGGCATACTATCAATCCCTGCGAAGGGAGAATAACTGCCGTCAAAAAGAATGTCTAAATTCCCCTTGGTAATTTCTGGTGCCAAGGGACAATATATTTTGAGGGAACTATTTTTTAAGTAGATAGGGTGAAAAAAAGGTAAACCTTGGGTATGATCCCAATGAAAATGGGTATAAAAAATATGAATATCTAATTTTTTTTGTTTTTTTAAGGCGTCCTCCATCAACACCTCGCCCAAATGACAGGCACCAAAACCGGTATCAACAATAATTAGTTGATCGTCATGCATGATTTGCATACAGGTTGTGTTTCCACCATAAATCGTATTTTCACGATTAGGGGTTGAAACTAAACCACGCGCACCCCAAAATTTTATGCTGCTTTTAACTGCCACGTTTCGCCTTCCCGTGCCGCTAATATTTGCATATCCCCGGTTTTCTGATAATTTTTAAGGTCATCAAGTTTTTTATATACTGCCGAATCACTATCTTCTGGCGCATGATGAAAAATAAATAGTCTTTTTATCTGCGCCTGCTGACAAATAGTATAAGCTAGCTTGGGTGAAGAATGCCCCCAATCGGGCTTTAAGTTTTCCTCATTGAAATGAGTGTCATAGGCTACGCTGTGGCAGCCGCGTAAAAATTCGATCAGACCCTTGTTAAATTTTTGTTCAAAATCCAGGTCAATTCCTGCACTTTTATCAGGCATGTTTTCGCCCATATAATTGCCGTTATCAATAGGAGCATTATCTGTTACGATGGCAAAACTTTCTTCTCCTGACTGAATACGGTAGCCCAAAGTTATGCCCTGATGATTAAGCTGCGTTGTACGCACCTCGACTTTTGAACCAATACTAAATGACTGCCCCGGTTTAATTTCTTTAAATTCAATTTGAGCTTTGAGCTTTGAGACAGGAACAGGTAAATTGTCAGCGCGATGGAGACCCCAAAAAAGATCATTAAAATTAGATTTTGACGTTGTCGAAGAGTAAAAAGTCACTTTGTTTGAAGCGTCATATAATGGCTCAAAAAAAGGAAAACCTATAATATGATCCCAGTGGGTATGGGTAATAAGAAAATGGAAGTTGTTTATCTTAGGCTTGACTCCTAGCTCTCTTCCTCTGGGAACGAGTCCCGTCCCACCATCAATAAATAGATAAAAATCAGCGTCATCCATCACAATTTCCAGACAGGTGGAATTGCCGCCAAACCCTAGTAAATCCCTCTTATGTGTGGGTCTGGAACCGCGAACGCCGTGAAACTTAACTTTCATCATTTTTTAACTCCTTAAAACTAAATATCGAACCTTCAGGAAAAAAAATTATTATTTAATCATTTTGCTTTATGGCATCTCGTCAATTTATTTGCATTTATTATATCTTTTCTTGCGCTTATAAATCGCAAATCCCCAAAGACCACCCCCAAGCGAAATCCGTTTCCTGCCCCCCAAAAAAAAACGCGGCACCGACACACGTAATCACAAGCTTTAAAATCTAATGCGCCCCCCCGATATGTCACTTGACAGACTTGGTTTTGATGAGCATACCGGGCTTTTGGTGTTCTGAGGTCGGGGAGCGGGCGAATAATTTAGAGGTCAAAGACTTTTGAAGTACTTTTAATAAGTTCTCGCGTCGACTATTTTTATTTAGATATTTGCCTTGGATCCGATAAAGAGGGCAGAAACTTGCCAAAGGCGAAGGGCCTGCGACTCATAAAGATCTTAACATACTGCTTTAAAGCCGCCAGAAACTCAAAAAGGATCTGGATAAACTCATCGAAATACATAAAAATATAGGGCAGCGGGGCTCCAAAATGGCAAAACATAATGTTTTCACTTAAGTGCAAAAGGCAGTCTAAAAAACCATTAGGATCATGAGGGAGGTCACTTGAGTAGCGAAAGGGTAAATTATCTTTTTCAGAATCACCCAAGACATTTAATCATCGAGCGCAGCCAAGTCTATAAAATGAGCAATAATCTCTACCATCTTTTCAAGCTCAATAGGCTTTCCGAAAGTGGCATCAATATCTAGATTTTTTTTGGTTTCCTCTGGAATATCGTAAAACCCTGAATAAAGAAACCTCCTAGGCTTTGGCCTGACTGTACTTTCCTTAAGTTCACGCATTAAGGTTAAGCCATCGCCCCCAGGCATTTTGAGATCAGATATTATGACATCAAAATTTTGCTGCGTACATAATTTAAAGGCGACATTGCCATTTTCGGCTCCGACAACATTTGCACCATAGGAGGAAAACTCATCGATAAGGATTTCACGAAGATAAACCTCATCATCGACAACAAGTATATTTTTACCCACAAATGAAATCATGTCGCTATCTCTTTATCAGCTAACAGGGTCCCGTCATTCTCGCGATGCTCGAATGACGGGAAAGGTTTTGGTAGAAAGATTTTGAAGCCAAATCTTGATTATTACACTTTTTTTTCTTGAATAGCTTTGGATGTTTCGTGTAAGTTCAG
>JAUILP010000094.1 GCA_030432875.1 Oligoflexia bacterium
ACGCCCCAGCTAATAATATGATTATTTACCCCATCATCCAAAACTTGGTGATAGCCAAAACGCTCGTAAATTTTATGTTTAAAATCAAACCGTGCCTTGTCTTCAACAAGTGCCTTAAGCAGAAAAACATACCTTTGCCCATCCTGCTATATAATCAAAGACCGATGTGCCTGGATATACAACAGACGAAACTCAAATTCCATAATGTTCTTAAAAAGATAACAATATTAAATTTTTATCCAATATTTCTCGAGGTAAATCAGCAAAAAGAGACAACCAGAAAATAAACTCTAGTGGTGCCCCCCCCCTTAGTTTACATTGAATTGTCTAGGAAATATGAGAAACCACCTGCCATATTTATTAATGCAATTTTACTTGGAGAACCGCTATGTTAACGCCAGTTGAGGATGTGCCAGAATGGATAAAAAGGCTACCAAAGGTCGAAATCCATTGCCACCTTGAAGGGGCATTCCCCATCGCAGTTTTATGGGAGCTCGTGCAAAAATATGGCACCGATGAAAAATTTTCTTCATTAAATCAGCTTAAACAAAAATTTATTTACCAAAATTTTGATGACTTTATCACTCTATGGCTTTGGAAAAATAGCTTCTTGAGAAGTTATGAAGATTTTACCCTCATCGCTAGCGAGGTTGCGAAGGACCTCAAAAAACAAAATGTTCATTATGCCGAGATTTTTTTCTCCCCGTCTTCTTGGATTAGAAGAGGCTTTTCTCCGGGACGCTTGCTAGAGGCGATCAGAAGTGGCTTTAATCAAACCCCAGAACTTAAAGTTAATTTTGTTGCCGATCTCATCCGAAATTTTGAGCCTGAGCATGAGCTTATGGTCTTTGAACAGCTAAAAGAGCTTAGAAATGATGGGCTTATCGGCATCGGTTTGGGGGGAGCTGAAAGTCTCTATCCAGCACGGCTGTTTTCGCGGGTTTTTGATTTAGCGTCCCAGCATGGCTTTAAAACAACCGCTCATGCTGGAGAAAACGCTGGTCCTCAGAGTATTTGGGAAAGTCTTAAAACTCTGAGTATCCAGCGCATTGGCCACGGCGTCACCGCGCAACAAGACCCTGCCCTAATCGCCTACCTGAAAAATAAGCAAATCCCCCTTGAACTTTGTCCCTACTCCAATGTTTGTACAGGGGCCGTCCCTACGATTAAGGCCCACCCGCTGCGCACTTTTTTGGACGCAGGACTTCTCATATCACTCAATACCGATGATCCATTGATGTTTGGCAGTAGCCTGATCCAAGAATATGATCTGGTGATACGGCAATTTAATTTAACAGCTGAAGAAGTCAAAAATCTGATTCTCAGTAGCGTAAAGGCTACATGGACCGACAAAGAGGAAAAAAACACTATGCTAGCTACATTCACGCGCATCCTGACTGCTCAGCTAAAGCGGGGATGGGATGAGATGGGAAAAACCTGAACCTAGGCTGAACGACTCAGGTGTATGACGTGATTTTAACAACAAACTCTGACTACTTAGTTCTACACCGTTAAATTGGGGATAACAAGGCGCGAGGATGGGGAAAAAGCGGAGTTTACATTATGGTAAATGAGCATTTTTTCTGGACGAGCAAGGCAGTTATCGCCTATTTAACGGAGTAGTATTAGCTTCTGACATGAGCAAAGAGTATTAGCTGATTTTAATGACAAACTCTAACTTCCAATATCCTGACACCGGAAAAAAATTATAAATTTTTATAGCAAGAGTCAAATGTGCTAAAATTTTTAGGAACCAATTGGTAAAAAAATCAGGCCTATCATATTTGGGCTTTTAATTTTTTACGTTTAGCGCTATGGTACAATACTCAGTTAAGGCACTTTTTTAACTGACTTTTTCAATATCTGTTCCCCTTAGATCCTTCTTTTTTCGGTAACCCTTGAGTTTTTAATAAAGGAATTCGTCATCTATGAAAATTGGTATTCCTAAAGAAGTCACTCCCGGTGAAACCCGAGTAGCGGCCACTCCAGAAACGGTAAAAAAGTATATCACCAAAGGCTATGAAGTCATCGTTGAAAAAGGAGCCGGAGAAGCGGCATCTTTCACCGATGAGAGCTACCAAAATGCAGGAGCGAAGTTAGAAGGTGATGCCCAGAAAATATGGCAAGAAGGTGATATCATCCTCAAAGTCCGCGCACCGGCGATGAATCCAAGCCTGAATATTCATGAAGCGGAATTATTAAAAGAAGGGGCAACATTAATTTCCTTTTTATGGCCAGCCCAGAATCCTGAGCTGCTCAAAAAACTCGCCAATGGAAAAAAATACAACATCCTCGCGATGGATAGCGTTCCGCGGATCTCAAGGGCCCAAAAAATCGATGCGTTGAGCTCGATGGCAAACATCGCTGGATACCGCGCGGTTATTGAAAGCGCTCAGTGCTTTGGCCGTTTCTTTACCGGACAAATTACGGCGGCTGGTAAAGTGCCGCCCGCAAAAGTCCTGGTTATTGGAGCTGGGGTTGCTGGTCTCTCTGCAATCGGTACAGCTAAAAGCTTAGGGGCTACCGTCCGCTCCTTTGATACCCGACCAGAAGTCAAAGAACAGGTCCAAAGCATGGGGGCTGAATTTTTAGAGCTTGATTTTGTAGAAGAAGGTCAAGGACAGGGTGGCTATGCCAAAGAAATGAGCAAAGAGTTTATCGAAAAAGAAATGGCTCTTTTTAAGCAACAAGCCTCAGAAGTCGATATCATTGTCACGACGGCGCTCATTCCCGGTAAAAAAGCGCCGCTTTTGATCACGGAAGACATGCTTCAAGTCATGGCTGAAGGAAGTGTCGTCGTTGATCTTGCCGCAGAGCAAGGTGGTAACTGTGCTTTTACAGAAAAAGATAAACTCATCAAACGTCATGGCGTAACCATAATTGGCTATTGCGACCTGCCAACCCGCCTCCCTGGCCAAGCGAGCCGCATGTACAGTAACAATATAAAAAACCTTATTGATGAGCTCGGCACTAGCGAGAAGTTTAACATTAATATGGATGATGAAATGATTCGCGGCATGGTGGTTGTGCATCAAGGGAACGTAACCTGGCCCCCCCCAAAAATTGAGCCTAGTCCTCAAAAACCTACCCCCGCCAAAGTAGAAGCACCCAAAAAAGGGACGGGGCAAAAATCAGGCCATTCGAAAGGCAGTTCACCACAACAAGTCCTAAAATCAACACTGTTTACTGTTGCTTTACTGCTTCTTATCGGTGCATTTGCTCCTCCATCATTTTTGACACATCTCACCGTTTTCGTCTTAGCCTGCTTCATTGGCTGGCAAGTTATTTGGAATGTGACTGCGGCTCTGCATACACCGCTTATGAGTGTGACCAATGCTATAAGCGGCATCATTATTGTGGGTGGTCTGCTACAAGCAGGAAAAATGGCTGATTTTTCTCTTCCGACTTTATTAGCTCTTGTTGCTATTTTTGTCGCGACAATTAATATTTCCGGTGGATTTCTTGTCACTCAACGCATGCTCAAAATGTTTCGTAGGGAGGGTTAAATGTCAGATAGCCTTGTAACAGTTATATATTTAATTTCTGCCATACTTTTTATTCAAAGTTTGGGGGGTCTTTCAAACCAGGAATCAGCAAAACGCGGCAATGTGTTTGGCATTGTCGGGATGATTCTCGCGATTGTCGCCACCTTACTCAGTCGCGATGTTTTTTCCTACGGTGCGATGTCCGTAGCGATCATAATGGGCGGGGCAATTGGGGCTTTCTTAGCCGCACGCGTTGCCATGACCTCAATGCCCGAGCTTGTGGCAATACTCCATAGCTTTGTTGGTTTAGCAGCTGTTTTAGTTGGTATTACCAGTTATTTATCTCCAGGCGAGGTTTTAGGCGAAGCAGAACATATCATTCACCTCGTCGAGATTTATATTGGGGTATTTATCGGGGCCATAACCTTTACGGGATCGGTTATTGCATTTGCCAAATTGCGTGGAAGCATGTCGGGCAAACCTCTTTTACTCCCTGGCAGGCATTTATTAAATCTCTTTATGCTCATAGCATGCATTGGTTTAGGCTTCAGCTTTTTTAATGCGACGGGGACTTCTGGTTTTGCCGTACTTCTTGTGATGACCGGTATCGCCTCTATCTTAGGAATCCATCTAGTGGCCGCAATTGGTGGTGCCGATATGCCGGTCGTTGTTTCTATGCTTAATAGTTATTCAGGATGGGCTGCCGCTGCCGCTGGCTTTATGCTCTCTAATGACCTTCTTATTGTGACGGGTGCGCTTGTGGGGAGTAGTGGCGCCATACTGAGTATCATCATGTGCCGCGCCATGAACCGTTCTATTGTCAATGTGATTTTTGGTGGTTTTGGCGCTCAACCTACAGCCGCATCTGCCAGCTCAGATGCCGCTGGCCCGGTTAAAAGCATGGAACATCTCGAGGTCGGCGAGCTTTTGAATGATAGCGATGAAATTGTGATCGTCCCTGGTTACGGGATGGCTGTAGCCCACGCTCAGCATCTGGTTAGAGAAATGACCGATACACTTCGCGCGCGCGGAAAAAATGTCCGTTTTGCTATTCATCCTGTTGCCGGACGGCTTCCAGGTCATATGAATGTTCTTCTCGCTGAAGCTAATGTCCCTTATGACATTGTTTTAGAGATGGATGAAATAAACGAGGATTTTGGTAAAACTGATACGGTTCTTGTGATTGGTGCCAACGATATTGTTAATCCCGGTGCTTTAGAAGATCCTAGCAGCCCTATTTATGGTATGCCCGTCCTGGAAGCCTGGAATGCTAAAAAAACCATCGTTCTCAAACGCGGTATGGCTGCAGGCTATGCTGGTGTAGATAACCCACTATTTTACAAAGATAACACATATATGCTATTTGGTGATGCCAAAGCAAGCGTGGAAAAGTTACTCCATAGCTTAAATGCCAGTACCTGAGTTTCCCTGGAATATAACTGAGTCGATACTCACCTTAGATCAAGATCTCATTATTGTGAATAAACCTGCTGGGATCTTGGTTCATCCTACCATTGAAGCACCGGACAAAGTAACCTTGGTGAAATTACTCAGTGAATTTGTTCAGGCTAAAGTTTACCCCATCCATCGTCTTGATAGAAATACTTCGGGTGTCATGGTTTTTGCGAGGTCAAAAGAAGCTGCAAAAAATATGCAACTGCAGATGAATGGTCAGGGATTTTACAAAGAATATCTCACTTTGGTTCGCGATCATTTCGATGTGTGCACCTTATCAGACCGTGCATTAACGGGTGCCTCAGGTGAAAAACAGGCCGCCATGACTTCATTTCATCCTGTGTATTTTTATGCTCGTGCGACTCTGATAAAAGCGATCCCAACAACGGGGCGCAGGCACCAGATCAGACGGCATTTAGCCCATTTGGGGTATCACATAATTGGTGATACGGTTTATGGTAAGGGACAAATTAATAAATTTTACCGAGAAAATTTCGCCCTACCCCGCATGTTCTTGCATTCTTGTTTTCTCTCATTTATTCATCCGCGAACTGGGAAAAAATGGGATATTTCTTGTCCTATTCCTCGTGACTTAAAAGAAATAATGATTAAGCTTCCCAAATTTCAACATTGACTCAATCTGCCCAGTTAAGAGATTTGCTGATAGCTATTTGCCACCGGGAATTCATACTATTTCTTGTATCTTCGGAGATTCGGGGCGAGAACCTGGCATCTTCCTGCCAATGTTTTTTTAGTTCATCAGTGTTAGACCAAAACCCCACAGCTAAACCTGCGGCATAAGCTGCTCCAAGACTCGTTGTTTCTAATATTTTTGGCCTGACCACCCGAGACCCTAAAAGATCAGCTTGAGTTTGCATCAAAAAATTATTCGCTGATGCTCCTCCATCCACTTTTAGAAGACTTAAATCTGTGTGGCTTTCTTTTTCCATGGCGCGCACCACATCCACCGTTTGAAAACAGATAGACTCTAAAACGGAGCGGACTAAATGTTCGCGTTTGATATAGCTTGTCAACCCTACCCAAACCCCACGGGCGCTGCTCTGCCAGTGCGGAGCAAAAAGCCCACTAAATGCAGGAACAAAATAAGATCCGCCATTATCTGAAACTTGCTGCGCTAAAATTTCCGATTCCGCGGCTGACTTTATTAACCTCATGTTGTCCCTAAGCCACTGTACGGCTGCTCCGGCGAAAGCAACCGCTCCTTCAAAAGCAAATTGAGGGGGATTATCGGCAAACTGATAAGCCACTGTGGTAAGCATGCCGCTTGTTCTATCAAGCTTAATATGAGATCCAATATTCATAAGAAGAAAGCACCCAGTCCCGTAAGTATTTTTACAGTCGCCAACATTAAAGCAAGTCTGACCTACTAAAGCTGCCTGCTGATCTCCCAAATCTCCGCACACCGGGATTTCACCAGCAAATGGTCCAGATTTTTTAGTCATGCCATAAATTTGGGGGTCAGAACTCGGTCTAATTTCAGGAAGTATTTGCCGCGGTACCTTAAAAATACCTAAAAGTTCATCATCCCACTTAAGACTTTCCAGAGACATGAGTAAGGTTCGGCTTGCATTAGTCACATCGGTTATATGTTTTCCTTCGGTAAGATTCCAAATCAGCCAGCTGTCGATAGTGCCTGCGAGGAGTTCGCCTTTTTCCGCTCGCACTTTAAGCTCAGGAATATTTTCAAAAAGCCAGGTGAGTTTAGAGGCTGAAAAATAGGTTCTGGTAGGCAGTCCTGTTTTTTCTTTAATTTTGTGATGCAAACCCTCAGATTCAATACGAGAGCAAATCTTATCGGACCTTGTATCCTGCCAGACTATAGCAGGATGAACGGGGACGCCTGTCATTTTATCCCACAAAACTATCGTTTCACGTTGGTTGGTGACGCCAATAGCGGCCAGGTCTTTAGCTGTTACGCCAGCTTTTTCCATTGCAGATTTTATGACGATACAAATATTTTGCCAAATTTCAATAGGATCATGCTCAACCCATCCTTGCTGAGGATAATGCTGTTTATGTTCTTTTTGGGCGAAGGCAACAACATCACCACCATGATCAAAGATAACAAATCTTACGCTCGTGGTACCAGCATCGATAGCTCCGACAAAACCTGACATCAGTTCTCTCCTTTAATGTCAAAATAAATTACCTTTGCTATTAAATTTTATTTTACCTGAAGAAGTATTTTATTTACTTCATTTTCATACCGCCCCAAAGTGTCCATATAAAACCCAACGTGAAATATTTCTCTTTTATCAGAATTTGTTTCTTTACTAGCAGTACTATTTTTAAATTTTTGGTATAAAGAACCTATTTTTTCTGGTGAATTATAGCTGACAGTCGCAGCCGACATTGGCCAAATATTGAGGGCCCCAAACTCTGTCAGCACAAGAAATTTTTTTGGCGAAAATGTTTGCTCTTTTCCCCACGCCTTTATCAGATAATTCCAGAGAGGAAACTTAAACAACTTCTCTTTTAACAGACTGATATCAACATAAGAAAAATCATGTTTAATACCCAGTTTTCTTAGTATAGGCCACAAATCTTTGCCCGAAAGCCAAGCACCTGCCATAAAGCAACTCGGAGCACTATCCATATATTTTTTAAAAACCGCTAAGCTAGAGCCGATAATTTTTTCTCTATCTTTTAGGTCATAGCTATTAAAGGGAACTTCCTGACCACAGTCATTTAGACACCTTTTATTGTCAAGATGATACCCCCAAAAGGTTTCGTTCTTAATTGCATCGACATTGGCGTTTTTAAGGATGCTTTCCCAAGGGTGGACAAGAAGGCATATTTTTTCATCGGGCAAAACAAGTGCCTTAATTTTTTTCGCCACAGCAATATTTTGTTCTTCCGCACGCGAAAAATAAGCTGGAGAAATAAAATGAATCAAGCGCAGATCAGGCCAGCTTCTGCGCAGCCTCTCTAAAGAGGCCGTATTAGACCCCAAAATTTCTCGCCCCTCCCAGAGCACGGAAACAATTTTTGCCGGGAACTCCAAGGTTTCACTATAAATATCATTGGTCAAAAGTGTCGTTTGCGAAAATTCTGGCATAGCATTAGGGGGGGCAGCCCTATCATCATTTGCAAATTCACGAGACCCAGAAAAAACAGGAAAAGGAGTCATGATCATGATGAGAAAAATATAAACAATTAGTTTTGCCATGCGATCTCTTTCATTTTTATTAGCAAATAACTTCTTTTAAAGGGTAAAATTTGATAATGAGTCCCATTGACATTCTAAACCATAGCGCCCCTTATCGTTAGCTTGAAGAACTCCAGCAGGGAATTTAGGATCATGAGTAAAAAAGAGCATAGGCCTTAGATTATTCGCTGGATTTCCTAAGAGTAAATGATCATAAAGAGCTTTTTTCTCGTCTCCAACCAGTTCGGCAAAACGGTCATAACCCATTGAAATGGGTTGATGGACCCAGGCTGCTCCAGGAACTAAATCACCACAAAAGACAAGCTGATAAGTTGCTCCCCTAAAAATACTATGCAGTTGCCCCGGGGTATGACCATGCGACATGAAAAAGCTGAGTCGATCTGGCCATAGAATGCTTAAGGAGGTCTGGCCATCCTCTATGAGTATGAGACGTCCTGAGGCCTGCAAAAACTCCGCAAGACCAGGTATAAATGATGCTCTATCGCGCGGATGCGGCTTTAAGGCACGCATTAAAGCCGTACGGGAGGTAATGAATTTAGCTTTAGAAAAAACAAGCTCCAAAGAATTTGGGCGTGTATCATCATAGCTTGCCAGCAGCCCGCCTACATGATCAAAGTGCAGGTGGGAAAGTATAATATAGTCTAGATCTTCAGGATCAATGCCCTGAGCCGCTAAACTGAGAAGTAGCTGATGCTGAGAACTGTTTTCAACGCCGTAGCGTTCGGCTAACTTAGGTTCCATATAAGACCCTATACCAGCTTCACAGAGTACGGATGTATGCCCGTCAGTGACATACAGTCCCCTGGTTGCTAAACTTATTCGGCCAAGCTCATCGGGTTTCATCCAATTTTGCCATAAAACACGCGGGGCATTCCCAAACATGGCCCCCCCATCCAGCTTCTGAAAATTACCTTCAATGTTCGATATTTTAAATCCCACTAAAAACTCCTAACTCTTTAAACTTATAGGCTAATTAATCATACCTTTGCCTTCCCCCTATTGGCTACCCTATTTATGATTAAATTTTAAACAATTCGGTAAAGAGCTTCAATTCTTAGGGCTTTCCTCCCGCTCTAGAGAGAGTTATCAACACTAATTGTGGATAACTTTTGACTAACCCTAATCATATTACAAAACCACATATTTTCAGGACCTTAAAATTTATTTTTATCATATTACCAATTTTTATTTAAGAACTTTGAAAATTTTCCGAACAGTTCAGTAAGGCAGCGATTGGTTTACTCAAGTGGGTAGAGGTTTATGAAAATTTTAAAATTAATTGGCACTTTTTTGAGTCCTCAATTACATCTCCCTAATTTCTTGAGAGTTTTATCTTTGGGGATTCTATTTTATTGTTTCCTATGGACACGCCCTGCGCTTTCCTTGACTAACGTTACAAAAACAAAAATGTTTTCCCAAAAATTTGTCGGCTTACCAGAACTAAATCCCTTTCAGAAAAAAAATGCCGTCCCCATACAAAAGCTCTGGCTAAAAAGAACAGATTCCCTATCTCTCACTCTCGATCGCACTTTTTGGAAAAAATTCAAAGAGCAAAAATATGATACCAAAACCTTACTCAATGATTTGGCCCGTGATGCGGGACTCAGCCCTTACCTTAAGCTCCAGCAAGAAGATACTTTAGGTGCCGCCCTAACCGCTGCGCTACCCCCTAGTGCAAGACCGTTGAGTACCATAACATCCTTTAAAATCACTTTTGATGGCACACCACTTTGCGATTATAGTTTACGCAGTATCCAAACTCAAGGTGGAGGACAGGCCATATTAGGTGAGATTCCTCAAAATTTGGGTTATCTCATCACCAAATCAGATGACACTCCAACCCAAGCTGATGTAGAACGGCTAACTCGTGAAGGAAACTTTCATAGTGCTAAAAAAATAAGCAGTTGCTTGCTACTACAAGAAGATGAGCAAGAGCTTATTCCCGTGTGGGAAGTTCTTGCTATAAACAATGAAGATAGCCTCAGCTATAAACTTCGTTTGAGTAAAACAATGATTTATAAGACTGATCCCTATTTTTTCGATGTTACAGGAACAGTGAGTGCTTACGAAAAAAATATCATTGACAGCGACCTAAAAGAATTTTCTATTCCGCTAACTGAGCCAGGAACAACCTTAACGAACGAATATTTTACAACGAAGCCATTTTCTGGGAGCCGCGCTGAGGAAAGCGACAGCATTTTTGCTTACGATGAAACCAACACACATTTTGCTGAGGCATCATTGTTTGTTTATGGAAATACTATCTATGATTGGTACAAAGAAATTGGCTATGTTTGGAGTGGCGTAAAACCCGTCGAACTCGTTTCCAATGCTGTTTTTTCAGGCAACGTCAACAATGCTATGTACCTCCCCGCTGAATCTAGTGACTCCGGGCACCCGCAAATTAAAGTTGGTCGGGGTGATGGGAAGCTTCTACGCAATTTGACCATGGATATCGATGTCACGGCGCATGAATTTGGGCATCATGTTGTTTTTTCTCATCTTAAGAGTATAAGCGGTGAATCTCTCGTGCTCCACGAGGGACTTGCAGACTACTTTGTTTTTGCCATGACAAAAGATTCTTGCTTAGGAGAATCAATTTGTCCTGACGGTAGCCAAATATGCTGGATAGAAAATAAATGCTTGCGAACAGCCGATAATAATTTGAAATATAATGATGAAATATACAAAATTGCCGAACCCCATGAAAAAGGGCAAATTGTTTCTGGAACACTCTGGGATCTTGGCCTTAGAGAGGGTGTTGGACACGGTGTGGCGACCAACATCGCCCTGGAAGCAGTCAGCCAGTTTGGCGATGCTAGCGGTTTCGCTGATTTTTCAGTGGCCCTTTTTGTTGCTGATCAAAATCTCTATGACGGTAAATATGCTTGTGATATTTATGACGTTCTCTCTGCAAGAAACATAAAATTTCATTTGGATGAAATCAATTGTGACAATACCAAAGCTCTCCCACCAATTTCAGGAGGAAGCGATGGCGGAACAGCGACTTTATCTTCTCCAGCGACATCGAAAAGAAGCTCATCTCAAGGTGGATGCGGAGTAATAGGAACCCAGGCCCATACGGATGGCAAAGCTGCCTCAAATTTAAGCTGGATGTTTCTTTTTGTTCTTCCTTTGTTAATGATCAGGAGAAAGCATCAGAAAAACAAAAACATAAATTCGCTTTGAAGAATCAGGTCTTCTCGTCAACGTAATTTTAATAAGTCCAAGGTCTAAAAATCCCGGTGACCTGTCCTGAGAGATCAAATTCAACGGGGTATATTCTGCCGTTTTTTTCTATAGTTTGTTCGTAAAGACCGCGTTTAAATTCGCAGACCTATCCCTAAAACCACATTTTCCCACGAAGCATGGTTATCAATATAAAGCTCATTTTTGCTTGTCTTACTTGTGGTGAGCATGGATCCGTCCCCTTGAATTTGCTTTTCCTTTGACGTACTAGCCAGGGCGCTATTAAAAAAAGGAAAATCAATGGTAAAAAACGGCTGCCAGTCATTGAGATCATAACTTTTAAGATTTCCGAGTAAAAACTTAAGGCCAAAATTCATGCCATAAAAAATACCGCTTTGGTCCGTTTGTGTGACATTTTCAAAATGTTTTTCACTAACAAAATGTACCCCTATACCAACATAAGGCACAATTTGTGGACTTAATGCACTAAAATAATGCCTTAGTCCTCCACCTACTTGAAAATTAGTGGCGTCGTCGACATCGTAATCACCGCTATAGCTGATTTGCTCAAACATAAAGTCAAAATAGTGCGCCAAATTTTCGCCCATACTATTTTCTAAACCAAGGCCCAAAGCTATAGATCTAGATTTTATATCTACCTGGCCAACCTCAATTTTTTCATTGCGTATACCTGCGGTCAGCAAAGTAATATCTGTCGCCCAAGCGTCAAATGAAAACAATATACACATCACCAATAGACCAAATTTTTTCATGTGTCCCTCTCAATTAAAATTGCATTTTTAGAATAGAATCATAAATTTATATTTTTTAAAATACTTTTATTTATGTTATCTGTGTTAGTAACCTATGCGTTTTTGCCTAAGATGTAAATAGATTCATGTGGAAATATGAACAAAAAAA
>JAUILP010000095.1 GCA_030432875.1 Oligoflexia bacterium
TTGGAAAATCAATTGCGCCAATGTAGATGAAAAATTATTATTTAAGTCTTCTGCTTAGTGAATAAGAACGAAATCATTCAAAGTGGCTACTAACAAGGGGTTTAAATTACGCGCCAGCGACTATCTAGGACAAAGGCCTGGCTGGTTCAGGGGTTATGAATCATTGACTGAAGATGCCTTCGACATTGATATATCTACAGACAGGACATGGGCATGGAACAAAAAAATAATAAAATTAATTTTTTCGGATATACAAAAAACTTTATATATAAATGTGGATCTTGATAATGGCAGACCCACACTCTTTGGTTATTTTGGCATCTATCTAAAATATTTTCCTGTTTGGTCTGCCCTGGCGCTTGACCCAGAGACTGGGGAAAAGAAATACGTTGAAGATGATAAACAGGGACTGGAAATTAAAAGTGCCATAATAAAATATTTACACGAGAGCTATGAACCTACAGATGTTGATCTTGAAATTGTAAAAAGAGAATACCAGTATGTCATTAATATTATATCAAGGAACAGTAAAACGTTATTGGCTACATTAAATGTGAACAATAATGGAACTGTAAATTAACATCACTTATATGTGGGCACATAATCTAACGAAATCGTTTTGATTTGGGCAAATAGGGGCATGCCAGAATAAAGCCCCAGAAGATCACAGGATTTTTGCGTAATCGCCGAATACAAAACAGTAGATGCACAGCTGAGCTCTACAATAACGGAGGCCTCAGAATTTTTTGTCACAGATATCACAACGACCGGCAAAATATTGAGAATACTAGTGGCTTCAGGAATTTGTTTTGTGAGACTGACATCTTTGGCAAGAATCTGCATATAAAGAGTGCGACCAAGTTGATGTATACCTGGAACAAATATTTCATGATGATGAAAATCAATTTTTGATAAAAAATACTTTCTATCTATTGCCATCACCTTCCCAGAAATAACGGTGCCTGAAATATCATGCTCCTTTAAAATTTCATGCCCGAGAACAGCCAATGTTCCCAAGCGGCTGATACGTCCTTTATCAACAGTGACCACAAAATCTGCTAACCGGAAGATTTCCTCTGGCGCATGGCTTACATAAAGCATAGGAATATTTAGCGTCAATTTAATTGTTTCTAGGTATGATAAAATATCTTTTTTAGCTGAAGAATCTAACGAGGCCAGCGGTTCATCCAAAAATAAAATTTCCGGGTCACTGACGAGTGCGCGGGCAAGAGCAACGCGCTGCTTTTCTCCTCCAGATAAATTGTGCGGCATTCTCTTCAGAAGATGTGTGATACCCAGAAGTTCAGCGATTTCTCCTACTTTTTCCATAGGACGATAAACCATCCTATATTTTAAACTAAAACACACATTATCATAAACACTGAAATGCGGAAATAACTGCGCATCTTGAAAAACAAAACCAATCCGACGAAGATGCGGAGGAACAAAAACCTTATCTTGGTCATTTTGCCAAATAATCTCTTTAAAATTACAGCTTCCTCTTGCCTTTATCAAACCTGCCAAACATTTAAGAATTGTCGTTTTTCCTGATCCGGAAGGTCCATAAAGAGCCGAAACACCCGACCCAGGCAGTGCCATAGAGGCGTCTAAAGAGAAGGCATCATAATCCAAATGCATATTAGCGTTAAGCGACGTCATAGTATCACCCGCATTTTGGCTCGCACGTGATTGAGCATCCAAAGAACCAAAATAGAAAACAGCAGGAGGCCTGCCGCCATCACGTGGGCTTCACCATAGTCGCCGGATTCTACCTGCTCATAGATAGCAAGAGAAACCACCCTTGTTTTCCCAGGGATATTCCCCCCTATCATGAGTACTACGCCGAACTCACCCACAGTATGAGCAAACCCTAAAACAGAGGCAGTGAGAATCCCAGGTTTGGCCATGGGAATAGCAACGCGAAAAAACTGCGACAAGGGAGGAGCTCCCAAAGTCGCAGCAGCCCATAACGGTCTATTTCCCATAGCCTCAAAAGCACTTTGTATGGGTCCAACAACAAAGGGTAACGAATAGATAACCGAACCTAAGACTAGCCCAGAAAATGAAAATGCCAGTGATCCCAAACCCAGAGCATCAGTCAAACCGCCAATTGGTCCCTGTGGTCCTAAACAAAGAAGCAGATAAAAACCAAGGACAATGGGGGGAAGGACCAAAGGCAAAGCAACAATACTCGCAGCCAGGGAACGCACTCTACTCCTGGTCATAGCTAGCCACCAGGCAAGCGGCGTTCCGAGCAAAAGAAGAATCATCGTACTAATGAAAGCAAGTTTTAAGGTGATGAAGATTGCCTCTAATTCCATCAGTGGCCGCTTCCAATCTTTTTAACCGGTGCCTCATAGCCATCCTCACTTAGAATCTTTAGGCTTTGTGGTGAGGCAATGAACTTAAGAAAATCTCGGCTAATTTTTTCATGTTTGCTTCTCTTTAGAACAACGGCACTTTGTTTAATGGGTTCATAATGTGTGCTGGGAATGATCCAGTAATGCTGCTTCTGATCCTCATGAATAACTTGGGCAAGAGATATAAAACCAATCTCGCAGTTGCCACTAGAAACAAAGTGCTTGGCCTGGCTCACATTTTCTGCAAAAACTAGCCGAGACGCCACCGACGGTTTCAGGCCAATTTTTTCTATAAAACTCATGGTACTCAGGCCATAAGGAGCCAGTTTTGGGTTAGCAATAGCTATGTGTTTAATGCGTTTGTCTCGCAAAACTTCCAGGTTGGAGATACCTGGGAATTTAGGGGACCAAAGGACAAGCTTCCCCAGGGCATAAGTTACAAGACTATCAGCAAAAGCCAAATTTTCAGAGGTAAGTTGCTCCGGTCTTAGGGTGTCCGCCGATAAAAAAACGTCGTAAGGAGCACCCTGTTTAATTTGCGAAAAAATATTTCCGGATGAACCCGATACAACAATAGGGTTCACTTGCTTATTTTCTGCAAACTTTGCCACAATTTTTTGGGCTGTTTGGGAAAAATTTGAGGCAACTGCGATGATAATCTCAGCAGCAAATAGCTTTGTGCTTATCACCCAAAGAGTTAATAAAAATGCAAAGCTAAATTTATGCATGAGGCGTCCGGTTAATAGTTTTTTTTAAGGCAATAACCCCGCCCATCAATGAAAAAATATTGTTCTTCCCTGTTTCCCGTAAACTTTGTGCTAAGAGGCGGCTGCGCATGCCGGACTCACATACTAACAAATAGTTTTTCGCCTCGTCAAAATCGTGGGATGCACAGTCTTCTTGCTCAACATGCGTCATTTTGCGCTCAGTGGTATCATCAATATTGCGCTCATAACCGCTGCGAATATCAATTAGGTCATAATCATCAAAAATTGTCTCACATTGCATACCGGCCAAAGGTATTTCAAACGGGAGTCGCACAGGATCTTCTTTATAGTTGTTAGGCGCAATATTTTTTATCGACCCATTTTCCCCGCAGAGAGGACAGTCTGGGTTTTTATACTGCTTAATGCGGTACTGCTCAAGACTAAGCAAATCAACAAACAAAGAAAAATTTTCCGTTGTTCCTTGGGCTAAACCAAGAATAATCTTTACCGCCTCCAAGGCTTGTAGGGTGCCAAAAAAACCAGGAACAGCACCAAGAACACCTACATCGGTACAATTTCCTACGCAGCTAGGGTCAGGGATTTTAGGCCAGGTACAGCGCATACAGCCCTGCGCGTTCCCAGAAAAATAGACATTAAGCTGTCCTTCAAACTGATAGACACTAGCTTGAACTAGGGGTTTTTCTCGTAAATAGCAAGCATCATGGACTAAGAATTTGGTTTCAAAGTTATCGCTGCAATCTAAAACAACATCACATTTTTCCACAAGGCTCAAAACATTGTCCGCAGTGACACGCTCGGTAAAAGCATTGATATGAATAAAAGGGTTTAAACTTTTTAAAGACTTTTTTGCTATAGACGCCTTTAATTGTCCTAGGTCTTCAGTTCGGTAAAGAGTTTGCCGGTGCAGGTTTGAGATTTCTAGGGTGTCGCTATCACATATAGTCAGATGGCCGATACCAGCACCGACAAGATAGCTTAATGCCGGGCATCCTAAGCCCCCTGCACCAATAACCAGAACATGGCTATTTGTGAGTTTTTTTTGTCCTTCGATGCCGATCTCCCGTATTTTGGTTTGCTTGCCATAATACTCTTTCTCAGATATATGGGTACGACTTTGCGAGTAGCATCCTTGGCAGTTAACCCATTCGGCTGGTTTTTCCACATAATATTCTTTTTTCCAAATAGGAAGTCGGGTTTTAATCTCATCAATAGCGTATTGACAGCCTTTGAAGGCCTCACCGCGGTGGTGGGCCGTAACGCCTATCCAAACGGCAAGCTCGCCAACTTTAAGGTGTCCTTCTCGGTGTACACAGGTAATACCGGTAATGCCAAAGTTTTCTTTAGTTTCATTTAATATTTTTTCTGCTTCACGGGCTGCCATTTCCTTATAAACTTCATATTCTAAAGAAGCGACAGGATGCCCTTCATTGTGATTTCTTACCCAGCCTTCAAAAACCACCAAAGCCCCCGATTCAGGACGATTCATAGACTGACACAAAAAATCTCTATCAATTGGCTCTGAACAAACACGAAACATATTATCCCCCCGCAACGGGAGGAATAAACACTAAAGTATCGCCGTCACGTACTTGGGTATCTGGCAGGCAAAATTGTTCGTTGATGGCGATACGCACCTGATCAAACCTTAAAGTAAATTGGTACTTTTCTGCAACTTCTTCATATAGACTGCGAATATCCTCTGCAAAAGTTTCTACCTCGTCACTATTTTTTTGGGCAAGCTCCCTAAAAACCGCAAAGTATTTGAGGGATATTTTTTTAGATACTTTCACTAAAACCTCCTACACTAAGAAATGACTTAGCTTTCACATATTCTTCATGATGATTGATATTGTCTAATGCTCTGGGATTTGTGAGATCCAAAAATTTGCAGGCGCTATTGAGGAGTATTTTGCGCGGACAATTTTGCCCTTCCCCTAAAGCTAGCCAAATTTTTTTCACAACTTTAGGTTCATAAACAGCGCATAGCGGCTCCGGCAACCCATCATGGCAACTCAAATATGCCGTTGCACATTTGAGGGGATCTCTATGACTGATGAGGTTTTCTATTGTTGGTCCATCTAAAAAAGGAAGATCACAGGCAACGACCAACCAGGCAGCTTCGGGATGGTATAACATAGCAGATAACATACCGCCAAGAGGACCAAAATCAATAAATCTATCCACGATAGTGTTAAAATGCGCGCTACTTAAATTCGGCCACTGGCTTTCGCGAGATGAGACATAAACGTTTTCACAGTGTTCCCTTAATAGCTCAAAGCTATGGACTATTTGCGGTTTACCGTGATAGTCAAGGAGCGCCTTATCGCTTCCCATGCGGGAGCTACGTCCTCCTCCCAAAAGAAGCCCAAAAACCGGCTTTTTATTGCTTAAATTTTCTAACCAACTCAGGAAAAAATTGATAATCCCCTCAATGTCATCTCTATGAAAATAGGGAGCCCCTAAATCCTCTTGCAATTTTGCCTCTTTTTGACCAACAAAACAGAGTATTTGCTCAAATGGCTGCTCCTTTTGCTGCTTCAATATGTTTTCTTCAGCATCGATAACCATGATTTTGGGTAACGCAGAATTTTTATAGCCTTCCACGAAAACAAAATCATTGTCGATAAACAGCTGCTTTTGAGCAGAAGACGCAAAAGTCCCAGACCCGACAAAAGCATAGTGATCCGCGTCATTGATATAGACTTTTTCTGCCCCCGATCTTTTGACGATGTCCGTATCTTTTCCAGGTTTATCCATGGCAAAAGAATGAGCATCGTGTTTTACATAGCCAATTTTGTAGGTAAGGGAGAGAACTTCAACCATTCGAGAAATCAGCGTGGTCTTCCCCGAATTAGAATAACCGCTAAAAGAAATTTCTAGAGGATGGAAAAGATACCGGACTTGGCTATTTTTCCGCGTTTTTATAGTCACTTTTACCTCCTGTTTTTTCTTGTAGCTGAATACTTTTTATCTTAATATCGTGAGACATCGCTTTACACATATCATATATCGTCAATGCTGCGATCGATGCTCCGGTAATAGCTTCCATCTCGACACCGGTTTTATGGTGTAACTTAACCCGGCAGTCTATGACGACTTCTTTTTCTTCATTCACATAAATATCAAATTTGCAGCTTTCTAAAGCCAAGGGGTGACAAAAGGGAATGAGATCACTTGTTTTTTTGGCCCCCTGGGTACCGGCAATAATAGCCGTTTGAAAAACCGGGCCTTTTTTAGTGTTGATCTCACCCTCACTGAGGCACTCTAGAACAACTGATGGCAGATGGACTATTGCTGTCGCATGCGCCGTGCGCAAGCTTATGGTTTTTTCACTGACATCGACCATAGTGGGATTATTACGCTTATCAACATGGGACAGCATCGTCTGTTTATCCTCCGATTTGGTGCATGTCTTGGTGGATTTCAGGGATTCTGTGGCTTGGTTTCATACGCATCACCTGATGTAAAATATTTTCGCAGTCCCTAGGTTCAAGGCCTTTGAGAGACAATCCCTTTTCACTCATAAGACAGGCTCTTAAAAAACCATCTGCTGACAGCCTAAGGCGCGAGCAGGAGCCACAAAATGGCACAGATTCGGAGGCAATAAAGCCAATATGCGCACCTGAATTGGTTTTAAAATTAAAGGAAGTCGCGTCAAATTCAGTCACGGTTTTTGTGAGCGTATCATCTTTTTTTAACTGCTCAATAACTTCGCCCGCAGAAATAAAAAGAGGGCTCTGATTTGTACAGGCCTGTCCAATGCGCATCAACTCGAGAAAACGGACTTCTATGTTATGCTTAGCTGAAAAAGCAACAAAATCTGTTATTTCCTGATCATTAACCCCGCGCATCAAAACGGTATTTATTTTGACCTGAAATCCCATTTGTTTAGCTTTAAGCGTGGCGCTAATAACATGCTTAAAACCACGTGACCTCGTTACGGCATTAAAACGCTCCTCATTTAAGCTATCGATGCTGATATTGATACTGCGGCAGGCCGTGTCCAGGAGAAACGGGAGATGCTGTTCGAGTAAATAACCATTGGTGGTCAGTCCCAGTTTTTTTATGGGAAGCTTAGAAATCAAAGACATGATCTTTGGGAATTCTTTTCTTAAAGTAGGCTCGCCACCTGTTATGCGTATTTGCTCTAGACCTAATTCACTCAAAATGCGGCAAATTGTCTCAATTTCCTCGGGTTTAAGCCACTGCTTTCGAGACATAAACTGTGGGTTTTCTGGCATACAGTAAGTACAGCGAAAATTGCAGGCGTCTAAAAGCGATACGCGAAGTTTTCTTATCTTTCGGCCTTGAGGGTCAAACAGTTCTGCGCTCTTAACCATCAGAGCCCCCGCCAGAGATATAAGGGGAATGCTTCTTCTTTAGCAAAAAATAACTTATCATCAGGTAGTTCAATAAAACCATCACTTTGGGCAAGAGCCACATAATCCCCAGAACCATTTGTGGGGACGGGATCCGCAAGGATTGTTCCTGCTTTGGTATATTTAACACTTACGGGAATAAAATACGTCATAGGTTTTTTAAATTCCAGATCACGGGTCAAGACCGCATAAGGTAGATTTTTGGGAGTCTCTTCCTGAGAGCCAAGTGACAAGATAAGGTAAGGGACAACATATCTTCTGGTGCAGATTAGTGTTGATACGGGATTTCCCGGTAAGCCAAAAACTGGCTTTCCTTCGGCAGAAAGTCCAAACCACAGAGGTTTTCCAGGACGCTGGTTAACCTTATGAAAAAGACACTTTACTCTGAGATCACCCAGGACTTGGGGAATAAAATCAAATTTCCCCATGGAAACGCCACCCGATAACAGGGTAACATCATGTGTACTTAGTACGCGGGATAAACCAAGACGGAGTTCCTCTAAATCATCACTGAAGTGATAGAATGCAGTATCATAAAAACCAAATTCGCCTAAGCAGCTCTTGATGGCATAAGGATTTGACCTTCTGATTTGATAATAATCGGGAGCATCAAAGACACTCACCAGCTCTGAGCCTGTGCTGATGATAGCGACACTAGGCTGCTTAGAAACCAGCATCTTTGTTTTACCTATCGTTGCCGCAGCTGCAATATGGGAGGCAAACATCGGAGTGCCCTCGGCAACCAAGACGTCACCTTTTTTATAATCCGCACCACAGTGATGAATATTTTGGTTTTTAATTATTTTTTCGATAACTACTGAAGCAGTGCTTTCTCTCAGGGTAATATCTTCATATCTTATGACGGTATCGCAGCATTTGGGAAGAACCGCTCCCGTCATCACTTCCAGACAGTGATCAGCAGCGGACAAAACTTTTTGCTCCTCCCCCGCAGCTTGGCAGCCCTCTATAAAAAACTCTTTCTGCCCCGTCTCCCAAGCAGAAAATCGAATAGCAATACCATCCATAGCAACACGGTCATATGGGGGATGTGGGCGATCGGCACATAGGGGTTCACGAAGAACGTCGCCTCTTAAGTCATCAAGACTCTTAGGCGTCATAGGAGAATGTACAGAATTTTCGGCAATAATTTTTGCCGCTTCTCTCACAGAAATCACAGTTTTCCTTTCCAAATGGGGAGGCTAGCGTGTTTCCACCTTTTATTTAGGTGAAGTCGAGGACTTCTCCTATCTAGTTGCTGGCGCGAAAGAGCCAGCGACTATCTAACCCTGGCAAGATTAAGACCCCTTAGCTGATGTTTTTTTCAAAAATCACGAGGGCCTTTATGCTTGCGGCTTAAAATCCCTATCAATATATTGACTTAGGCGTATTAAGCTCGGAGCTAACTTTATAAGGCACAAGCCTTTATGTTAGCTACTCTTATAATGCCTTTTTTAAGCAGGAGAGCAAACCCAATATTACCCTAAAACAAAGATAAAGGCATTGGGAGGGAGTTTCATAAAGTCCAAAGCCGCCATTCAAATATATGAAATAATTATATTATTTTCTGTAGTGATTTATCTGAAATCAAAAAACACAAAAAACCCAGGACAGTTAAAATGGTTTATGATAATGGCCTAATCAGCACTGTGATAGATTTTCATATTTTTGTAAATAAAGAGGAATCAAAAGTGAAATTAGATCTCAAAAGTGTCAATCGTCTTGTTTTATGTTTTTTGATATGGGCTATAGCCATATCATGCGGACCAAAAGGTAATAATTATAAACTAAAAACGAGTGAAACTACACTAAGAGCTCAACTAGGTCAGTTAATATTACTGGGTTTTTGTGGGACGACCGCTAGTGCGGGAAGCCATATTTACCGGGATATTACTGAGTACAATCTCGGCAGTGTTGTTTTATTTGATGTAGATCTGACCGGGCGATGCGGGGGTAAACGCAATATTGCAAACCCAACTCAATTGCAAAGATTAACCCATGATTTGCAGCAACTTTCTTTAGATAACAACAAGGAACGCCTAATAATTTCTGTTGACCAGGAAGGTGGACGGGTCGCCCGTCTAAATTCAAGTAATGGCTTTGCTGCAACAAAATCACATGAGGAAGCTGGACTTATCTTCCGGGACCCCGCCAAGGGACCAAGAGCTTTTGGGGAAGCGGCTGATTTAATTGCCCGGCAACTTCGGTCTTCTGGAATCAATACCAACCTTGCTCCAGTTGTTGATGTCAATACTTATTCAGCAAATCCTATTATTGGTAAATGGGGGCGCAGTTTTTCAAGTAATCCCATTGAAGTTTATGAGGAAGCCGCCGCATTTATCAACATGCATCATGATAGGAACGTCATCACAACACTGAAACATTTTCCGGGCCACGGGAGTTCAAGAAATGACTCTCATCTTGGTGTTGTTGATGTTTCCAAATATTGGCGCTGGACTGAGCTTAGGCCTTACGAGTTACTCCTCGAAGCTCAAAAAGTAGATATGATCATGACAGCACACATATTTAATAGTGCCCTGGATCCAGATTTTCCTGCTACTCTATCTTACGACACAATCCAAGGGCAGCTAAGAGACACCATGGGTTTTGACGGGGTCGTTGTGGCAGATGATCTACAAATGGGGGCGATCAGAAATCAGTATACTCTGGAGCAAATTGTTGATTACAGCTTGAATGCTGGCGTCGATATTCTCAGTTTTGCCAATAACGGCAGTGTTTATAATAGTGAAATTGTCCCTCAAACAATTGACATGATTATTAACCTACTTCGAAATGGCAGGCTTAGTGAAGAAAGAATTTTAGAATCTCTTGAACGGGTGAAAAATCTCAAAAGTAAATTGACTTATTAAGTTATGGGTAGGTTGAGCTACCTTTTTTAACTAAAAAAAACAGGCATCTTAAAATTATAAAAAAATTGATAAATTTCCCTAAGCAGCAACCTGCTGGGAAGCCTCTAAGAAAAATCAGGACTAGGCTGTGCCGCAAATATTATGGAGCGTAACGCACGCGGCACAGATCCTTCCCCACTATTTAAATGTCGACGAATCGACTTTACAGGTACTTGAAGTCACCGTCATGATGACGTTTCCTGAGTGCGAATCACCGCTGCCAAACGTCATCGAGACAGAAAACTTCATTTTACCATCGCTTTGTTTTTCATAGGAGATTGTTCCCTTTTCTGCATCAGATCCTGTGTTAGAAAAGGCAATATCAAAAGCTAAAGTTTAGGAAGTTTTATAGCCCCTTCCCCTCGGGCCACAATACAGGTAACAACAGCATCACCCATAACATTTACAGCAGTCCGCATCATATCTAAAAGGCGATCGACGCCAATCACCAGTGCAATGCCTTCGACTGGCAAGTGGACTTGTTTTAGCACCATGGCTAAAGTAATAAGCCCTACACCCGGAACGCCTGCTGTTCCAATGGAGGCAAGCGTTGCGGTGAGAATAACCGTTAAAAATCCAGAAAATCCGATATCAAGGCCATATGCCTGGGCGATAAAAGCCGTGGCAACCCCTTGCATAATGGCGGTGCCATCCATATTGATTGTGGCCCCAAGAGGCAGGGTAAAAGAAGCAATATGGGATTTGACCCCCAGCTTCTTCTCCACCATTTCCATGGTGATGGGCAGGGTAGCATTGCTGCTTGAGGTACTAAAAGCAAATACCATAACTTCGCGAAAACGCCGAAAAAAATCCAGCGGATTGATCCGCGCAAACATCACCAATAACATTGGGTAAATTATTATTGCCTGAACGGCGAGAGCTCCGGTAACAGTAGAAAAATATTTGAGAAGAGGTAATATCGCGGATAAACCCTCCTCGGCAAAAACTTTAGCAATAAGAGCGAAGATACCTATTGGGGCGACATAAATAACGATATCCACCATCTTCAATAAAATAACCTCAGAATTTTTAAAAAACCTTAAAACTTCCTGTCCTTTAGTTTTTGCCATCGTAATCGCAATGCCCACCAAAAACGCAAACACAATAATTTGCAGCATATTACCCTCAGCCATGGCTTTGATGGGATTGGTGGGAAATATATTTAGCATGACATCTTTAAAATTCGGATTAGAAGGAGCCTGAAAAACCGCCTCGGTACTAAGATCAAAGCCATGACCTGGCTGAAAAATCTGGGCCAAAAAAAGAGAAAAGGAAATGGCAATGGCGGTCGTTGTTAGATAAAGCCCGAAAGTCTTGAGGCCGATACGCTTTAGTTTTCTCATATCATCAATAGCAGCAGTACCACAGACCAAAGAGACAAAAACGATAGGAACAACCAGTACCTTGAGTAAGGCAATAAAGGCTTGGCCAAAAAAATCTAAAATCTGAGCAACAAAAATATCGCCAACAAAATAATTCCCACTAAATGGATGCAAAATAAGCCCCAAAACAAGTCCCGTAAGCATAGCGATCATTATTCGTTTGGTGGTTGACATTTTATTACCTCATGGTTTTTAGCGATAGATTAGGATGCCCAAACTGTGTGAGCAGAGAAATTTAGGTTTTGGAAATGAGCTTTTTTGCGCGACGCGCTACCTAAGCATCCTCAATTTACCTTCAGATCCACAAAGCGGTTAAATTAGCGAGAACAAGGAGTGTCGGCGAGGATAAAACGTAATATTAGCTGCGAATTTCCGTAATAGTATATTGACGAACCCCTTTAGGGGCTTTAACTTCAACCATTTCATCGGCTTCT
>JAUILP010000006.1 GCA_030432875.1 Oligoflexia bacterium
GCAATTTTCAGCAATTTTCAGCAATTTTCAGCAATTTTCAGCAATTTTCAGCAATTTTCAGCAATTTTCAGCAATTTTCAGCAATTTTCAGCAATTTTCAGCAATTTTCAGCAATTTTCAGCAATTTTCAGCAATTTCTGACAAATACCCATTCATATATATTTAAAGAGCATTTTTTGAATTACCTAGTAAAATAATTGGAACCCGATTTCTGAATCCCCCCTTCTCATGTACATTTTTTATTGTTTTAGAGCCTCAAGGAAAAATTATCAAACATCATTTCCCTGATTGGGTCAAAAAAAATTAGATATCTATGATTTTATAGAACCTATAAGTTTTTTAAATTGGCGCCCAGGAGATCAAATCCGAAGGGGAACATAGCCTTAGCTTGCATTCTGATGAAAATCGCTAAAAAATTTAATTAAAAACTATTTCCTTGGAACCTTAGGGATGGAAGCAAAAGCTCCGTACTATCACAAAATTATTCTAAAATAAGAGCCTTTTTTTGAGCAATATTCTTGGTAAACCCTTTAAAGCCAAAGACTTGGTTCAAAATTAGCTAGGACCCGTACTTAGCTGAAAAAATATATTTGGGAATACAGTTACGTCATAGGAATAAAAAAAAAATATTTTGGAAAAAAAATTGGTATTATAAAGGGAAAAATTCTTTAAAGCACATTCAACTTTGATGTCATTTTTTACTAAACATCTGAAAAATGAGTTCAAAAAAAAAGAATGTCAGCCTTATTATCCAGGAAACACGGCAGCAAAAATAATGTTTCACGTGAAACATCGATACCAAAAACACTTTAGAATACCGTAACACTTTATCTAATAAATTCAGTATATTATAGAACAATAAATTAATACGCCACCAAGCACTCTATTACGCTAATTATTTCAAGTAGTTAATAATTATGTCTTTTTTTTTTTGGGGGGGAAGTTATTACTTATTAAATCGAAGGACTACCAGACCGGGACTATAATGAGAAATCAATATAAATACTTGAACCTAACAAAATAATGTCGCTGGTGATTTTCGCGCCAGCGACCATGTCTCCGACTCTACAATTAAACTTTATTTAAAAGCAAAAATGCGATCAAAAAACCCATAATCGCTTGAAATTCCATAAAGGCTAATCCAAGAATAAAAGGTGTAAAAACATCAGCTCTGGAATTAGGATTTCTTGCAATACCTTCAAGAGCGGCAGCTGTAGCTTTACCTTGACCAGAGGCAGCACCAAAAGTACCAAGCCCAACAGCAATACTAGCCGCCAAAGCTATTAAACCGGAGGCTGCACCGTAGGTGCTCCCTGATCCATCTTCTGCTAAAGCGATACCACCGCAAAGCAAAGCCAACAAAGCTAAACCAAAATTTTTTGAAATCTTCATCGTAAATCTCCGTGTATCAATTAAAAGGTTCTATATAACACCTAATCAAAAATTAATGATCATGTGAAACAGCTAAAGAAATATAAATAACGGTCAATAAAGTAAAAATGTAACTTTGAACAAAAGCAACAAGTAAACCGAAAAAAACAAAGAGGGCAGGAATTAGAACCCATGTCAAATTGGTAAATACTGCCAAAACCAGATGGTCCCCGAACAAATTTCCCATTAGACGTAAACTAAGAGAATAAGGCCTCACGAGATGACCTACTAGCTCAATAATTACAAAAAGAGGTGCGATAAAAGCGACGGGCCCTGTAAAATGCTTTAAATAAGCCACACCATTTTCCTTAAACCCCGAATAATTATAAACAACAAAAGTCATAATACCCATCGCCAAATTCATAGAAATGAAGCTGGTAGGGGAATTAAATCCAGGGACTAAGCCTATTAAATTACTCGTTAAAATAAAAATAAAGATAGTAAAAACTAAGGGCAAATGTTTCTCATACCCATGAGGAATCTGGTCACGGGTAATACCCATTAAAAAATCAGAAATAAAATCTACGAAACCGTTTATACTAAAAGAAGCATCGGGAGATAAATCATTTTTTTCAATTTTTTTAGCTACATATGATCTGTAACGCGCCCCAATTACAGTAATGACACCTAAAATAAAAAGTGCCCCGGGAATCGCCATATACTCACCAACCTGCAAATCATGGATGTCAAACCCAAGTTTTGTAAGTAAAATCTGATAATAATTTACCGAGTGAGCCATCTCTCCACTAGAGCCAAAACAAAAACTAGGAACCACCAACAAAGTGAAAAAAAAGGAAATTTTGTCCCATACGTGCCCTAGCTGTCTCAAATTAATTGACATTTATATACTCGCTCGTTAAGAAGAACACTATAATAAAAACAATTCTTTTCCGTTTCAGAAGGAAAAAACTAACCTATTTTTAAAAAAATGAGAAGATTTTTTTTTATTCACCTTCCAAACAGAGTATTTATTTCTCTTTTCAACTTTATCAAAATAAGGGAACCAGAAAAGAGACCGTAAACAAAGCCGAAAAAAGCCGCTAAGAATAATTCCTGATACGATGAAACAATTACGAAAAAAAAACAAGTAACAAGTGTATACTTAATTACTTGAAGAAAAAAAACAAATGTAAAAAATCGGCCTTCTAATTTCTCTTTTGCCGAATCTGCCAAAGAATCTCTATTTATAAATGCCTGATATTTTGAAACTATTGTTCCATTAATAGAAAAACCATAAACAATATTTGCTAAAAAAAATACAGCTGAAAAACTCAAATGATTAGGATTTTTAAAAAAGAAAAATCCTACCTCCATAGTAAAAAACCCTAATATAGAAAATAAAAAAAACCACCCATTAAATAAAATGAGAAATTTATTAGGCCACCTACTCAACATCACTATTTTCTTTCATAGAAGCAAAAAGACGTTTAAATAAGTAGTAATAGAGGTTAACAATAGATAACCCGCAAATAACATAAATACCCTTTGCGGCCAGGTCAAAATAGGCATGACCCATATAATTTTCCTTAAGCCACTGCAAAGCAAAATAGCTCAATACTATTAAACCAACAACCTCAGTTTTGATCACCAAAATAAAAGGCAGCAAACTTTTTCTAGCATCTTTCTGTGGGAAATCCATATATATTATCCAAGAAGCGAGCTAAAATGTTTTATTACCAAAAACACTTGCCAATGCTAACAATAACGGGCTAAACCGCAATGGGAAATAAATTTAAAAAAAAAATTAAACGCGATAACTTTCCTATTTCACCTTGCCCCAAATAAGTTTACTATGATAGCTTTACTCGTTGAACCCTACTAAAATACTGGATTTGATCAACCCAAATTCTTCTATTTGCATGCCATTTTGGATACATATACTATGACTGAATTATACTGGGATTCTATTAAATCAAAACTTAAGGATTTGATTGATATTAATTCATTTGAAAACTGGATTGATCCCATAAAATTTAAATCATCGACGGAAAAAAGTGTTACACTTCTTGTTCCTAACTTTGTTTTTTATCAAATAATATTAGATGAATACTTAGAAAAAATTGAATTAGCTAAAGATTTGATTCAGTTAAAAAATATATCGATAAATTTTGAAGTTGAAAACTCACTTGAAGATAGTGATTATTCAAAATACCTAGAAAATAATCAGCAGTATATGGATGTTCCGGATCCAATTTCATTTAAGCCCTCGCAAACAGACCCCACTACTTTTACATCAATTCAAGAAGACAATGAAAATTTAGCGATAAGTAGTGAACTTATCAATTCTGGAAAACAAAGTGACTCTCTCTCAAAATCTTCTCCTGGATATTCTGGTTTCACAATATCTCGCTCTCTTTCTACAAAATCTCAGCTAAATCCTAATTATACCTTTGATTCTTTTGTCAAAGGTCCCAGTAATCAATTTGCCTATGCTACCTGCCTCAATGTTGCTGAAAATCCAGGCAAAACCTATAACCCTCTTTTTATTTACGGTGCCTCGGGACTTGGAAAAACGCACTTAATGCATGCTGTAGGAAACCGAGTTCTTGATTTGAATCCCGATGCTTCGATTATGTATATTTCCAGTGAAAAATTCATGAATGAAATGATTTACTGTCTTCGTTTTAATAAAATGTGGGATTTTCGCCAAAAATTTAGACAGTGTGATGTCTTTCTAGTGGACGATATTCAATTTATCTCTAAGAAAAAAGCAACGCAGGAGGAATTTTTTCATACATTTAATTCCTTATATGACACAAAAAAACAAATAGTCATCACTTCTGATATGTTTCCCCAAGATATTCCTGATATTGAAGAACGCCTTAGAAATAGATTTCAATGGGGTCTAATTTCGGATATCCAACCGCCAGATATGGAGCATCGTATTGCCATTCTGTTAAATAAAGCTGACCAATTAGAAGTAAATTTGCCCCAAGATGTTGCTGAATTTATCGCTAGCCATGCTAAAAAAAATGTGCGTGAACTCGAAGGAGCCTTGCATCGATTAGCTGCCTTTACTGCTTTGCACGGTAGGCGCATTGATCTAAAGTCAGCGGGAGAAATTTTTCAAAGTATTATTCCTGATAACTCTAAAAAGCTTGATATTGATACAATACAAAAAGTTGTATCTGATTATTACAATATTAAACTCGTTGATCTTAAAGGAAAGAAAAGACAAAAGACCCTAACTATCCCAAGGCAAGTTGCTATGTATTTATCAAGAACCTTAACATCTTCTTCATTTCCTGAAATTGGCGATCGGTTTGGCGGAAAAGATCACACGACAGTTATGCATGCTTTTAGAAAGGTACAAAAAGAGATTGGTGAAAATTTTGAATTAAAATCAAATATAGAGTATTTGGAGCGGCAGATTGAACAGTTAGTTTAGCACTTAATAATATAGATAAATTAATATAATTAACAATAATTTCAAATACTTATTAAATAATTAAAATAACTATTAACGAAAATGGGTTAGCGACGGTAGTGGGCCTTGGGTAAAGAGGCACAGCTTTAAATCAGTTTTTTCAAATTTTATTAATACATATTGATATTTGGGCAAAATTTTTACCTTAACAGGGTCTTTTTTAAAAATGGACTAAAACTCCTAACGATAACTTAAACAGGACGCGCTCAATTTAGCCACAAATTTACGGTGTGAAAGCTGTGGAAAACCCCTGGGATAACATGTTTTTTAAACATAGGATAACCTCTTGGCAAAAAAAAATTTAAATTCTATTAATATTTATCCACAGGTTCTATACAGAGAATATAGGGGTGATTTTTTACATGTTATCCACAACATTTTAATGGTCTTTTATTCAATAATTCTATATGATTACAATAATTATTAGCGCATTAGTCTTTTACCTTCTAATATTACTTAATTAACTAAACTATTTTATATAAAAAAGACTAATAGAGAGAAAGAAAATACCAACGTTTAAATATGTCATAGGTCATAGGTAACAAAAATTATGAAAATAAAAATTGATAAATCGCATTTGATGTCGGCCTTTCAAAGAATGTCAGGAATTATTTCGGAACGAAATTCCCAAAACTTATATTTTAGTGCAGAAAATAATCGTTTTGAAATTAGTGGCTCAGACCTTGCTATTTCATCTCAAAGTTTTTTCGATACCGAGGTTCAAGCACCGGGATCTTGTTTCTCTCATGCTAAACTTATCTTTGATTTTGTGAAAGAGCTGCCAGAAGGTGCTGTAAAAATAGAAAAACTAGGTTCACACCTAAAAATCACCGCGGGTAAAAATGAAAATATTACCATCAAAACTTCCGTAGTTGATCCGGTTATTGCTTCCAAAAGTTTTGAGGTAAAAGCCGCAGAAAAAATAAATATTAGTGCAGAGCTACTCTCCTATCTCATAGACCAAGTTCAAAACATTATCCTCCCCAATGTATCAACGACTAATTATGGCACAGTTGCTTTTTTACAATCGTTACCGACAGGGATATTAAGGCTTGTTGGTTGTGATAGTTTTAGGCTTTCCATGAGTGAAATATACTTAGAAAATTCGGCAGATTTTCTGCGTAAAGGCGTTTGTTTAACGCGGAGGTCTTTACAAGAGCTGCAAAGAATATGTCGCGATGGATTTGAAGAGTTGACTCTCGGAATATCGTCAGATGGAAGTACTTTGATTGCTGAGGTTCCAGATTATATCGTCTATATTCGCCTTTCAAATATGAAATACCCCAGTTATGAAATGACCTTAAATAATCAGCAAAATCATGAAATATCCCTTAACTCCAAAGAGATAATTTCGGTTTTACGAAGAATTTTATTAGCGAGCGATAAAAACAGCAATTTATACCTAAATTTTGCTGATAGCAGCGTTAGTTTCCGCTGCCATAATATGGGAAATATGGAGGCAAAAGAAACAATAAATATGGATAATGCTATCGATTTTTCAGGTGATATCACTTTGAATGGTAAATTCTTTTTAGAAACCTTGAATACGATTCAGCAATCAGAAAATTTTGTCTTTAAATTTAAAGATCAAAATCAACCCATAATTATTACCCCTCAAATAGAACCTCAAGGATGCCGCACTATTCATCTTATTGTGCCCATCGAGGAAAGTAAAATTCAATCATTAGCTTGATGCTTGGCTTTTTGTTGCCCTTTTTTTCTAGGAAGTAAAAATAATGTCAGAGATTAAAGAACAGGATCACTCGCGTGGTGACGCAAATTATTCAGCGGAGCATATTCAGGTATTAGAAGGTTTAGAGGCCGTTCGCAAACGTCCTGGTATGTATATCGGGTCAACTTCAGTTGATGGACTGCACCATTTAGTCTATGAGGTCGTTGATAACTCTATTGATGAAGCGATGGCAGGATATGCTGATGAAATTAATATAACCTTGAATTTGGATGGTTCCGTAACGGTCAAAGATAATGGACGAGGAATTCCTGTTGCCGTTCACCCAATTGAAAAAAAATCCGCTCTAGAAGTCGTCATGACAGTACTTCATGCGGGAGGAAAATTTGATGATAAAGCCTTTGCTTTTTCAGGTGGACTTCATGGAGTGGGAGCTTCGGTTGTCAATGCGCTCTCAGAATGGTGCTGGGTAGAAGTTCGTAAAGAGGGCAAGGTATACCGGCAGTCATATATACGTGGGGTACCTGATGCACCAATTGAGGTCATTGGAAATACAGATTCTGTAGGTACCACGACTTGTTTTAAACCGGATCATCAAATTTTTAGTGAGACTAATTTTAGCTACGAAATACTTCTAAAGAGATTTAGAGAACTTGCCTTTTTAAACAAAGGCGTAAAAATAAATGTTTCCGATGATATCAATGACCAAAGCCAGGCACTATTTTATGAAGGAGGGCTCGTTTCTTTTTGCGAGTTTTTGGTAAAGGGGCGCTCAGTTCTCCATGAAAAGCCTATACTCATAACCAGTCAAAAAAGAAATGCTGAAGGAAAACTTGAGTCTGAGTTAGAAATCGTTCTGCAGTGGACTGATGGTTATAACGAAAACATTCTCTCTTATGTTAATAATATTCATACCGGGGAGGGTGGATCGCATTTAACAGGACTAAAAGCCGCAGTTACGCGGGTACTTAATCAGTTTTTAGAAACGTCAGGAATTTTAAAAGCTTTCAAAGATGAAACGATAACGGGCGATGATATCCGTGAAGGTCTCACGGGTATTGTTTCGGTGCGGATCAAAAACCCTGAATTTCAGGGCCAAACAAAAAATAAACTGGGCAGTGCAGAGGTGCGCCCTTGGGTAGAACAAGTATCCATAGAATTTCTTAACAATTATTTTAATGAAAATCCCGATCACTTAAAGAGTATTGCTGCAAAAATAACTGATGCGGCCAGGGCGCGCATTGCCGCTAAGAAGGCGCGGGAGCTGACTCGTAGGAAAGGCGCTTTGGAGTTCGCAGGGCTACCAGGGAAGATGGTAGACTGTCAGGAAAAAGACCCGAGCTTATGTGAAATTTTCCTTGTCGAGGGTGATTCTGCAGGTGGTTCAGCGAAGCAGGCGAGAGACCGTAAGTATCAAGCAGTACTTCCTTTAAGGGGAAAAATTCTCAATGTAGAAAAAGCACGTTTTGATAAAATGCTTTCTTCGGTTGAGATAAAACTACTCATCAAAGCCCTAGGAACAAGTATAGGAAAAGATGACTTTAACATAAGTAAAATCAGGTATCACAAGGTTATTTTAATGACCGATGCCGATGTTGATGGTGCGCATATTAGGACGTTGATTCTGACGTTCTTTTTCAGGCATATGGTTGAGGTCATTGAAAGAGGATATCTCTACATTGCGCAACCGCCTTTATTTAAATATAAAAAAGGCAAAGTTGAAAAATACCTAAAAGATGAAGATGAACTCAGAAGTTTTCTGACTGATGTTGGGATGTCTCTTCTCACCTTGAAAGATTCTGAAGGAAAAACCATCGATTCTGGTTTAATAAAAACATTATTTGCCAAGTTCAACCGTTATAGCGACTTGCTGGATTTAGCTTCAAAAAAGAGAGCCAGAGAAGTTGTTGAGTATTTTGTTAATAACCCTAATATCAGTGCAGAACATTTATCTACACAAGAATCAGCCCAGGGCATAATTGATGAAATAAGTCATTTGGTTAAAGCGCAAAAAACAGAGAACACTCCCTATATTTTTGGACAGCTTAAATTTGATGAAGAACATAGTTCCTATCAAATAGTTTTAGAAACGCGTATCAACGACAAGCCCAAGCGCTCGCAGATAGATAAGGCCTGGTTTCAAACGGGAGAGATTAATGAACTTAGGCGACTTATGCAGCAAATGACTGAAATAGCCAAACTACCCTTTGGTTATACTTTTCAAAAAATTGCTCACGAAGAAGGGGATGAGGAAAATAAAGACACCTCTTCAGAAGTCGATGGACTTAGTGCTATCAATACTTTATCTGAGTTATTTGAGCTTATTAATGAAATTGGTAGAAAAGGTTCCTACATTCAGCGGTACAAAGGTTTGGGTGAAATGAATCCAGAACAACTTGAAGTAACTACGATGGACGCTAGCAGGAGAACCTTGTTAAAAGTAGAGATAAATGATGCCATTGAGGCTGATATGCTCTTTCGCACACTAATGGGCGATGATGTTGAACCAAGAAGAGATTTTATTCAGAAAAACGCCTTGAGAGTTAAAAATCTGGATACTTAAAAAGTAAAATGCGTTATTTTCTACCTGATTTTTTTCGGGATTATGATGCAAATACAGGAACTCATAAGAGCGTTTGCCGTGCAAAATAATTTAGTATAGAAACGCAAAAAAAGAAGAAATACCCGAAGAAATAGGGCCTTTTAAAGGGAAAGAATTATGACAGAAATCGTTAATATAACTCAAGTCTCAATTGAGAATGAATTAAGAACATCGTTTTTAGATTATTCTATGAGCGTAATTGTTTCCCGAGCGCTCCCCGATATTAGAGATGGTTTAAAACCAGTTCATAGACGCATTCTTTTTGCTATGTACTCGTTAAAAAACTTTTACAATCGCCCCTACTTAAAATCCGCGAGAATCGTCGGTGAAGTGATCGGTCGTTTTCACCCTCATGGTGATAGTCCTGTGTATGAAGCTTTGGTACGTATGGCGCAGTATTTTTCCATGCGTTATACACTCGTCGACGGGCAAGGTAACTTTGGTTCCGTTGATGGTGACTCTGCCGCTGCGATGCGTTATACCGAATCTCGTTTAGAAGAACTCGCAAGTCTTCTCCTAGAAGATATCGAAAAAGATACCGTTGATTTTGTTCCTAACTATGATAACAAAGAAATTGAACCTGCAGTCCTTCCCAGTAAACTTCCACAGCTCATCATAAACGGGGCCCAAGGCATCGCTGTTGGTATGGCGACGAATATACCTCCCCATAATTTAACGGAAGTTTCTGATGCCTTAATCGCGTTGATCAATAATCCCGATATGAGCGTTCTTGATTTGATGGAATATGTAAAAGGCCCTGATTTTCCAACCCATGGGATCATTTACGGGAGAACAGGCATTGTCGAAGCCTATCATACGGGTCGCGGCTCAGTCGTGATGCGCGCCAATGCTCATATTGAAGATGTTTCAGGCTCAGGCGGTCGGGAACGCATTATCATTACGGATCTGCCTTACCAAGTTAACAAGGCAAAGCTAATTGAAAAAATAGCTGAACTCGTTAATGAAAAAAGGATTGAAGGGATTTCTGATATCAGGGATGAATCGGCAAAAGAAGAAATTCGAATCGCCATAGATCTCAAAAAAGGCGAAATGAGCGAGATAATTCTTAATAATCTCTATAAATTAACGCCTCTTCAATCATCTTTTGGCGTAAATTTGCTCGCCCTTGTTGGTGGGGTACCTAAAACCCTCAACCTAAAAGATATGCTTATAGAGTTTTATTATCACCGCCGGGAAGTGGTGGTGAGAAGAACATCTTTTGAACTTAGAAAAGCAGAAGAACGCGCTCATATTTTATTGGGATTAAAAACCGCCGTAGAAAATATCGACGAAGTGGTAAAAATAATCAGAGGCGCTGCAGACAGTCAGACTGCTCATGCTGATTTGATCGCGCGATTCAGTCTTTCTGATATACAAGCCAAAGCTATTCTTGATATGCGCTTGGCGCGTTTAACAGGACTAGAGCGAGATAAGATCATCAATGAATTTGAAGAAATCCAAAAAATTATCGCTAACCTAAAAGACATTTTGCAAAACCCAGAAAGAATCACCAAAATAATCCTCGAAGAAATAACGGATATGAAAGAGCGTTTTGGTGATGAGCGAAAAACGCAAATTATCGATTCTCCTGCTGATGAATTGACAATGGAAAAGTTGGTTGCTGATGAAGAAGTTGCGGTGACGGTCACAATAGCGGGATATGTTAAAAGAACACCTCTTACCGAAATAATGGCTCAAAGGCGTGGCGGTAAAGGAAAAAGTGGCATGCTCACCAAAGACGAGGATGTGGTAAAAGATATTTTCATTACTAGCAATCATCAAACTCTGTTAGTTTTTACCAATTTAGCAAAAGTTTACCAACTCAAGGTTTACCAAATTCCAGAGGCAGGCTTACGCTCAAGAGGAAAACATTTTGCCAATTTAATTAAATTTGAAGGGGAAGAGCATGTTGTTTCCGTACTCCCCGTAAAAGAATATAAAGCGGGAATGTATGTCGTTTCTGTAACAGCTCGCGGCTATATTAAGAAAACAGATTTGCTCTCTTATGAAAAAGTGCGCTCTTCCGGGATTATCGGCCTAAAACTTGATGAAGAAGACCATCTCGTGGCCTGCGGATTATGTGAGGAAAATAATGAAATCCTTTTAGCGGCGAAAAGCGGAAAGGCAATACGCTTTAATTCACATGATATCAGACCCATGGGACGTGCGGCGCGTGGCGTAACCGGAATTCGTTTTGGCGAACTGGGAGATAAAGTTGTTGGTATGGAAATCATAGATGCTGCCTCGACCATTTTAACGATTTGCGAAAAAGGATTTGGAAAACGAACTCAGTTGGATGAATACCGCCTCCAGTCTCGAGGAGGAAAAGGTATTATTACGATTAAGGTTTCTGATCGCAATGGACCCGTAGTCGGTATAGCTCAAGTTAGTGATGCAAACGATGTTATTATGATGACAAATACTGGTAAAATCGTAAGGTTACATATTAGGGAACTTTCGACAATTGGAAGAAATACCCAGGGAGTACGCTTAGTCAATGTTTCTGGTCCCGAAGAAAAAGTAATTAGCTTTTGTATTGCTGACGAAGAAATTGATGATGAGGAAGGCACAGTAAGTTCTCTTCCTCCACAGCTTCCTGAAGATCAAATAGAATCTTTGGAAAGTGATGAAAATGGGGACGAAAACGGAGATTCAGAGGAAGATAGTGTCCAGGACCTAGATTCTCAAGAAGAGGGTGAAGAGACTCCAGACGATGAAAATTAATTCCCCAGTAATTTATTGCTTGATATAAGGTATCAGCTAAAAAGTTAAAAACATGAGATTATTTGATTAAAATTTTTGGTACCGCAAATTATTTGCGGTACTTTAGTTAGCGGAACAAAAATAAATGGCAATTGAAGTTGAAGAAGTTAAGCGCATAGCGAAACTCGCTCATATCAAATTAAATGAAGATGAAATAACGAAATTTGCCAAGCAAACTCAGCAAATTTTGGAGTTTTTTGACGAATTAAAAACGCAAAGTGATAGCCTGGATAAAAACTGGCGTCCTGACATTTTGGGAAAGAGTACCTTAGAAAGAGAGGACATCGTTATCCCACCAACTCCAGTTGAAAAAACGATAAGTCTCGCCCCGGAAAAATCGGGATCAGCATTTCAAGTACCAAAAATTATAGAATAAAAATAAGGTAACCCAAAATGGAAACATCATTGTCAAGTTCCTTAAAAGCTTGGCAAATTGCCGAAAAATGTAAAAGAGACCACAATCAAATTGATCCTATGATCAATTTTTTTATTGATCGCAATGTTCGCTATAAAGATGTGTTAAACACCCATCTTTATTTTGATGTTCAGGACATTTATCAGCAGGTAGAAAAATTGAAATCACAGGCTTATGAGCATTTGCCTCTCGCTTTTGTTCCTGTGTTAATAAAAGACAATATCTGTACAGAAAATATTCCTACTACCTGCGCTTCAAAAATATTGGAGGATTATCGTCCCCCCTACTCTGCTACCGTCATAGAACGCTTGAAGCAGGCAGGAGCCATCATATTTGGCAAGCTTAACTGTGATGAGTTTGCTATGGGTAGTTCAAATGAAAACTCAGCTTATGGACCTGTCTTAAATCCTTGGGACAAGGAATATGTTCCAGGAGGGTCTTCTGGAGGATCAGCAGCGGCTGTATCAGCGGGGCTATGCCCGATCGCCCTTGGTTCTGATACAGGAGGATCGATTAGGCAGCCTGCGTCATATTGTGGTATTTTAGGTTATAAACCCAGCTATGGCCTTGTAAGTCGTTTTGGTCTCATTGCCTTTGCCTCCTCTTTGGACCAAATCGGTCCTATGACGACAGATGCCTTAGATGCAGCTCTTTTAAGTGACGTGATCATGGGACATGACCCAAAAGATTCTACCTCGCTAAAATCTGGGTCTCCTTCTTGGTTTCAAACACTGAAAGAACTAAAAGAAAGCGAAATCAACCTAAAGGGGACGACTATCGGGGTCGTATCGGAATTTTTTGCGGCGGGAATTGACTCGGAAGTCAACGCGTGTTTACAGGAAAATATAAAAAAATTAAGCGAGTTAGGGGCTACAATAAAAAATGTTAGTCTTAAAAGCTTGAAAAACAGCATCAGCACCTATTATGTTATCGCGACGGCGGAAGCCAGTGCTAACCTCGCACGCTATGACGGCATTCGTTTTGGTTTTCGAGCTGACTCCCACGAAGGAAAAAAATCACTAAAAGAGATGTATGCCAATACACGCACACAAGGATTTGGTGATGAGGTTAAAAGGCGTATATTTTTAGGAACATATGTTCTATCTTCTGGATACAAAGATGCTTATTACACAAAAGCGACGCGTATGCGTCAAGTCATAAAAGATGACTTTTTAGCAGCTTTTTCCGCGGTTGATTTTCTTGTGGGCCCGACCGCCCCCACAACAGCATTCAAATTAGGAGAAAAAAATAAAGATCCCGTTTCCATGTATCTTAACGATATCTATACGATCGCAGTGAATTTAGCGGGTTTACCAGCTCTTTCTCTTCCCTGCGGAATTAATAGCTTGGGACTTCCAATCGGTATGCAGTTTATAGGCAAACCCGGTGATGACTTTCAAATTTTAAAAGGAGCTTATGTATATGAGCAGGCCACAGGGTGGCATGAACACCACAAACCTAAGCTCTAATGAACAGCCGCGGCAGAGTCAATTTAAGGCGGTTATTGGATTAGAAGTTCACTGCCAGTTAAACACGGAAACCAAATTATTTTGTGGATGCCCAACTCAGTTTGGTGAACTGCCAAATCATAATACCTGTCCTATTTGTTTAGGTCTTCCTGGTGTTCTACCTGTTCTCAATACTAAAGCAGTTGATTTTGGTATTCGCCTCGCTCTTGCTGTCGGCGCTAGGCTACAACCCACAAGTGTCTTTGCTCGAAAACAGTATTTTTACCCAGATTTACCAAAGGGTTATCAGATAACTCAGTATGATTTGCCTTATGCCGTTGGTGGAGGCATTAGCCTTTCAGATGGAAAATTTATTGCCCTGACGCGCATTCATTTTGAAGAAGATGCGGGCAAAAACATTCATGGAGACCGCGTCAGTTATGTGGATTTGAATCGTGCAGGTATCCCGCTCTTAGAGATTGTGACAGAACCGTGCATACATACTCCAGAGCATGCTGGCGAATACCTTAAAAGACTTAGGTCTATTGTACGCCATTTGGAAATTAGCGATGGCAATCTTGATGAAGGCTCTTTTCGCTGTGACGTGAATATTTCCGTTCAAGGAATTCATGACAAAGAACTGGGAACAAGGTGTGAAATAAAAAATCTCAACTCATTTAAAAACATTGAAAGAGCTATTCAGTACGAAATACTGCGGCAGATTGACTTAATCGAAGACGGAAAAAAAATAGTCCAGGAAACGCTACTGTATGATCCAGCTTTAGGGCGAACCCAAGCGATGCGCTCTAAAGAAGAAGCTAAAGATTATAGATACTTCCCTGATCCAGATTTAAAACCTTTAATTATTTCGCCTGAGCGCATTGAGCGCGTTAAAACCAACCTTGCAGAGCTACCTGAGGCCATGGCAAATAGGTTTTCAGAGTCCTATCAAATCACGCTTTTAGATGCTGATCAATTGACGCATGAAAAAGAATTAGCGCTATTTTTTGAAGAGGTCGTAGCAAAAGTTAAAAAAGAAATCAGCCCAAAAATTGTCGCAAATTGGATTTTAAGCGAATATTTACGGGAACATAATGAGAAAAAATGGGATTTTAAGAAACCGGTTATCACAGCCCAAAATATGGCAGATCTTCTTAATTTGATGGCTGAAGGCGTTATTTCGGGAAAAATTGCTAAAATGGTTTTTAACGAAATGGTCGATACTCAAGCTGACCCATCTGTTATCGTAAAGAAAAAAGGCTTAGTGCAGATTACAGACACGAGTATTATTCGGGAGGCTATTGCTACGATTTTAGCAAATAATTCTGGGCAAGTAGGCGAGTATCTCAGCGGCAAAGAAAAATTATTCGGTTTTTTTGTCGGTGAAATCATGAAGGTGAGTAAGGGCAAATATAATCCTGCTCTTGTTAATCAAATTTTAAAAGAATTACTTAATGACCAGGAAAAAACCCTCCAAGCACAAAAATAAACCTCATTCCATTGAACAGTACTATAAATCAGGCCTGTTCACGCATTTTTATGGAAGTGCTGGATATTTGGGAGAGGACTGTCCGCGCTGGAAGTATAAACTTGGAGATTTTAGTTCGTCTGAAAGCAGCTCCGATCTCCCGGTATTTGACCTTGCTAGTTTGACAAAACCCTTGGTTACTTCAGTTTTATCCTGGCACTTTGGCCTCACAAAGAAAACAAATGCTGAGATACTGTGTGTTTATCCTTGGTTGGCTCCCCTCCTCTCCTCATACCCCGATTCAAAATCTTTTGTGATGGATTTACTGGAACACACCGCCTGCCTACCCGCATGGCATAATTTTTGGGTTTGTTATACTCAGGCCAACCTAACGCCAGGAGATAGTGAGTGGTCACGCCGTATATCTGAAGGAATTCTCCGAGCTTTTAACTTTAGGAAGCGAAGTGAAGATAGGACGGTATATAGTGATGTTGGCTACATATTACTTGGTCTACTTTTAGTCGGGGAAACGGGAAAAAATTTAGGGGCTCTGTTTCATGATTTTACTTTGGAACAATGCGGGGCATCCAAACAGAATTTGGGCTTTAACTTATCCTTGCCACAATTCGCCTTTTCGCCTACAGGATTCTGTCCTCTCAGAAATAAAATGCTTCGAGGTGAGGTCCACGATGAGAATGCCTATTTTTTAGGCGGGGAGTCTGGCCATGCGGGTTTATTTTCTGGTCCTGGGTCTCTCGAGTGGTATTTAAGGCAGATTTTTGAGGGCCACAAGAAATTTAGCGCAAATTACATCGATTTTTTAAAAATCCAACATCAAAATTCATCATCAGATTACCCCGGCGGTTGGCAGAGGGGAGATATTTCTTTACTCTCAAAATTTATAAATACAGATAATGGTGTTTGGTTACATCATTTTGGTTTTACCGGCACAAGTATTTTTATAAATTTGGAGACAAAATTTTATGGCATTGTCCTCACTAATAGGGTTTTTAGTCATAGAATTCCTGGAAAAGAAATTCGCCATCTTAGGAGTCTCGCTTATCAGCTGGCTCTATCATATCAGTAGTTATCCGCTGTTCTAAAACTTAAACCGCGTGCCGAGAAAAGTTTCTACACCAAAACTATTTTTTTTCAAATCTATCCCTCGTTCAAGATCTTTTAAAGGATCAGAAGTCAACTGCGTTGTATTTTCATCTGTGTCAAGGTAGGTCCCTGAAAACCCCTTACCCATCTCCGTAATCGGAATTAGAAGTCCAAGCCCAAGATCAATGCCGAAAGAACCTAAATAATAGGTGTAAATCATATCTGATCTCAGAGACAAGACACTAATAGCCGCTTTGGCATTAAAGAGCGCCAATTTCATGTTTGGGTCATTGTCATCTTTTCTTTCGGCCTTTAAAGTAAGACTCGCCGACTCATAATCAATGCCGCCTGAAAAATACATCATAGATGAGGGGCTAAATACCATTTTATAGAGGCCGCTAATAAAAAATCCACTACCGCGATGAGAGGTTGATGTCTCCACGTACTCATTATTCTTTTCCTCGAGAGGCGAATAATTTGTAGCAACAAGGGGACTGGGACTTGTGGGCAATTTAAGCCTAATTTTTAGCCCTGCGCCAAATGTGGGCGTAAATAAATAATCAAAGCCAAAAGACAAAGTTCTCACGAGGCTAAAACTATGCAGATCTTTTCCTTCAAATGAGTGAGATTGGGTAGCATAATTTGACCAAAGGGTATCTGGTGGGACTCCGTTATCCGGGTTTTTATATATTGCGAGATTATAGGAGATTGGGCTTAAAAACTGTGGGCTCAGTGAAAAATGAAGCATAAAATTTTCATTATTACTCATAGATGACGCTTCTGAAGAACTAGAATCTCCATCGTCTCCTTTGACAGTAAAACCCACTTTGATCTTATTAAATTTAGCCCCGCGACGTAAGGCAAGAATGGAACCTGACTCCTTCGATTTGATGACTTTACCGCAGAGAATTTTTGTATCGTTTTCATCGAATACACAAAGTTTTGTACCTTTTGGATATGATTCACCAATAATGAGCCGCCCGGTTTTTTTAGAAATTTTTTTTACGCTAGAATCAGCGAAAGCTGGTAGTCCAATAAGTATTAGAAAGGCAAATAAAAGAAAAAACAAAGGCTTTAATTGTAAACTACCTTCATTTTGACCGAAATTAAAAATTATTTTTGAACTCATGGTAAAAAGCCATTAAATTTTATTAAGAACAGTATGCCGCCAATCATAAGCCTGAATCAACCAACTATGAGAAGAACCGCCTTCGACAGGAATAAATAGCCTTTGTTCCAAATAGATACTGAGATTAATATTACCGGCAATATCTTTGCTTAACCCAGAAAAGTCGAGTTGACCTTTTCCTTCTTTTGCATCAAACACACAAAGAACCTGGTGGCTTTTATCTTTCTGGGCTTCAAAAAGCATGAGAACTTGTTCATTTGAGCCGACCTTACTCAGCTTCCAGGAAAACCCAAGTGAAGAATTGGAATTAAGCGCGATAGCCGTACTTGGAGCCTGCAAATTAACGGGGCCCAATTCTTGACTTCTTAGCCCGGTCACAACAAAATTTTCAAAATAGTTTAGCTGTGGCGCAAGTAAGCGGTAGGAGGTATTTCCAAGCTCATAAGTAATTTCCCACTTATCACCAAACTGAAGAGTTTCAAAGGTGAGCTGCTGCATATCAACATTAAATGGATGGTTCGCGCCATTAGCCGAAGCAAGTCCCCGCGTACTCAATTTACTGAGCTTTATTGTCGGTGAGGGTTCGCTTGTTTTAAAATAGGAAATTATCTTATCAGTATCTTTAGTGCACCCGGTTTCTCTTTTTAAGTTTTTTGAAAACGTGATACCTTCTTCCGGTGATGTAAAGGCATAACGATGTATTTGCGCCGTCTTTAAAGGAATATCAAGACGGTTTACAAAAATTTCACCATAAGGCTCTGTTGTTGGTTGGTAGGGATCGACGCTGCCTTCCTTCGCAGAGTAGACTTCAACCGGGCCGCCATCTTGAAGCCAGGCAGAAATTTTAAATATATATGAGTCCCGAGTATTTAAGTTACTAAGCCGTTCGGTAACTTTTTTTTGGGGTGCTTCAAAAGCGCATTTTGATGTCACCGTAAGCGAGGTAATATCAGTGGGAGTGGCATTTGCAGGCCAGTATTCGACTTTGCATTTGGCGGACTGTAAAAACTCTAAGGTAAGAATTCCCGTATCCCGCTCATAAGTCCTTGAAAAATAGATTTTTTTGGTATCAATAATCGTGAAGACTTGGTTTTTTTTTGGGCTATCTTTTTTAGTACAGCCTACAAAAAATAAACCCAAATATAAAATCGCTAGACCAAATAGTGCAGTGACACTTGATTTGCGAAGGAAGTTCATAGTCCCCTACTTCATGTTTAAACAAGGATATTAATCAATTATAGCAAATTTTTTTTTGGGTAAGGGATTTTAAGGATAAATATTGCCATATCATTCATGGCTAAACATTTGTCCTACAAGAAAAACAAAAGTTTCTGCTAATAAAAACTAAGTCTTATACGCCATGTGAAGGAACCAATTTCGTTCCCTTTATATAGCCGTCCTAGGCCTAAAGTACAAAAAGCCTGCTTCATTTTAGCAGGCTTCTTCAATAAATTTGATCGGCAGTCCTTACGGCAATCAATACCTATGGTTTCACATATTTAAATGATTCTGGTGGAATGATAGCGAAAGAACTTAACCCAGGTTTTTTCCAATAAAGCTCTAAAGCAATTTCATAACGCGGACCTTGAAAATAATGAACGACGACTCTGTGTTTTCCTTTATTTAAAAAAATGTTTTGACTTTGTTTCTTTATGGGATGATGTCTTCCGTCGTTATCCAGGACATTTGTGCCATCTAAATAGAGAATAGCGCCATCATCGCTTTGAATTTGAAATTGGTAGGAACCATCGGCGGGCACATCTAAGTCTGCTATGGCATCAAGAGCAAACCATTCAATAGTAGATAAAATTTCACCGGTTTTTCCTGAACTGGGAAACCCGTCGGTAAAGGTTCTCGGGCTCACAGCAAAATTGAGCATACAAAAGGAAGTTAAGAAACGGTTCTGGTTAAGAACTTCTGTCGTGTTGAAGTTTTCTTTGATAAACTTCAAGTTATTATAATTTAAAACCCCACCCCCTAAATTAATAATGTTGGCAACAAAATCGTCATTGACAACCGATTCATAGGAGGCGATTTCATAGGCTTTAACAAAAATAGCTCGGCTATCCGGATTAACATTGTCGCACTGATAAAAAGTAGCCGAGGAGTTGCCCGTCCCGCCTGTCCCGGCCGTACTTGCATTTCCACCACTACCGGTATTAGCATTACTTTCGGAGCTTGCGTTATTTACTGTTCCGTCAGCGCTATTCGGTGGGTTTGTTGCGAAATCTGGAATATCAGTGTTAGCAGGCGCAACACCTTCATCGATAATCTCATTATCAATAGTATCTAAATCTCCGTTATCTGCTCCGGGGGGGATGATAGGGGCGTCTGAAACTTCGGCATTAGCAGTTTCAGAGGTCTTACCCAGTTCTTCCGTAAACGCGGGACCTTGGTTTCCGCACGCTGATAAAACCATTAGGGTAAAAAAAATCGGGACGCTTAAGCCTTCAGGCCTAAATAGCTTATTTTTCATGCTACTGTTCCTCTATAAGTGCCATATTAAAAACAAGAATCGTCTTTTGGGCCCTTAAATTCCTTCAATCACTGATGTACCATGAGGTTAAATCTCTAAAGGCCCACAAAAAAACCTCATCATGAAAATTATTCGGACAAGCCTATTCGTAACTTTAAATAAATAAAAAAAGCTTAGTAAAGCTAATTAAGTTAGTTGGTTGAAGAAATAAAAACTATGTATTTGAGGTTGGCAGCCCACGTATCTATTTTTCGTTGTTGGCGCAAAACAAAATTCTTAAGCTTGGAATCACCTAAAATACGCCGAAGGCCAGAATTCAGAACGCTACGAGCATAAAAATTGGAGGTTTCACACCCCTTAGGGTTATTGGCTGTTTGAGTTCTGCGATCTGGTATTAAGAATGGGACTAATGTTTAAAATGCTGCTACAAAATTTTGACGAAGGCGCCGCTATTTATTTTTGTTATCATAAACGTAATTCTAGAGCTTTGCCCCTTCCCAAATTGATAATTTCTAAAATTTACGCTGACAAAATTTCCGGAATTTGGCATCTCCAGATTTCTATTAATAGGGCTCTTAAAAGATTGATACACTAAATATTCGCTAGATGAATGCAGGCTATATATATAATCCATCAAATGATCACCCGAAATATCCGCCAATATTTTCTCAATTTCAGCCAGGTCTATATTTGAATGCGCGATGTTGATAATCAAAATATCAGCAAATTTACCCCTATTAGTTTCGCCATTCTCATCCGAGTCATTAAGAGCAGCATCAGTAATTTCTTGAGTAATACTTCGCCAAGAAAATTCTGGCAATTTGGGAATAAAAAATTTGCCCTCGCGTACCGAATCAGAGAAATACCCACAGAGGGCGCCGTTTTTATTGCTGAAGACTTCATTGGGAGAAAAATAAAAACAAGCTCGGCGTTCCTCGATGCCTTTCATATCCAAAAGCTGCGGTCGCTCGATAACATCCATTTCTAGCGTATCAGTAGTATTGTACTGCCAGCCTTTATTAGCCTCTGGCCCATAATTATTAATATTTAAGGCCTGATTAAAAGTAAAATGGTCATAATATTTTTTCTGCTCAAAATTAGAATCAAGCATAACTAAAATTTTATGGCCCGAAGTATCAAATGCACCCAAAGACTCAGCTACTCCATTACCATTGGTGTCAAAGCTTTCTTTATCCAAATTTTCTTTAGAGATATCATTTTCTAAAAGGTTTTCGCTAAATATAATTTCATCATCAGAAACCACTAAGCTATTTTTTGAAAATACTTCAGCAAGAAAATTGTGCTCAATTTCTGACGAGGCTTTGAGCTTAAGTAGCTCCCTTTGGCTGTTTATTAGTAAACTTGAAACATGAAAAGCATTAGGTGCTAGACTATTAGGGCAGTTTAACTCCAGCGGTCCATTTGAGACAATTTTAAAGCTACGATTAGCGTAGCCAAATATCACTTGGCTAGACAGCGCTGATAAGAAACAAATTTCTTTTTTGTTCGGAGATTCTATTGCGCTAGGAATATAAATTTCTTCGCTCTTTAGGACATTATCGGTTATTTTTATGAGGTATGAATTATTGAACACAAAATTTGGGGAAAAATAAAAGACCATTCTGGCATTTTCTGAAATATTTATAGGTAGCTTTTTATTTATATTTTGTGCAGCCTTCAGGGAAGCACTGATAGTCATTTTTTGATAATCATCTTGCTGAAAATCAGTTAAATTCAAAATTTCTTCATTAAACACCAGTTGATAATTCAAATTATAGTGATCGAGGAACCTAAAATACTCAAAACCATTTTTATAATAATCAGGATTTTCCGAACTAAAATTATTTTTCAAAAAATAATTTGCTGCTAAGAGAGCATTAAGTTCACGAACGGCATATGAGTCATCATTTTCGCTTCTTCCAAGGATATAGTAGATGATCTCATGCATAATCAAGCCCGCTTTGTCTTGGTCTGATAATTTTTCAAATAGAGGTTTATTTATAAGTATAAATTTTTTTTGTGAGGTGAGAATTTTCGGCTTTTGTAGTGCTAGGGTTACTTTTTGGCAAGAAATCTTGTCACCGATCTGTTTGATATCATCGGTGTCAGGAAGCTCAAAACTGTCAATTGTCTCGGTATTGCTACCTAATAAAAATGCCTTATAGGTGTCGATGGCTTTTTTCCCGCGCACTGGGTCGAGGGTATACCACCTTTTAAGCATTATCCACATGTACTTGGTCCATACTCCATTGGGTAATGCGACATTTAGAAGATGATTTTTTTTGAGATTTTCATCAACCCAGTCATTGTTATCTTCTTCGTTTAGTTCGATTTGTAGACGCCAAATTGACTGCGCTTCATAAAAATCTCTGAGCAAAACCTCGGGATGTTCGCTATCATCATTACAATAAAAACCTGAACCGCCATTGCCTATGTTGCTTCCACCTCCAGCGAGTAAAATCTCGGGACTTTCTTTTTGCTCGGTCTCTTTGGTGTTTTTTTGCGCAGATTGAGACGTCTCTTGTTCTGAACCATTAGGTCCTATTTGTGAAGATACAGATCCAGTAAAATTTTCTTCAATATTTTGGTTAAAATCAAGTTCGGACGGTTCAGAATTTTTTTCACTTTTTACTTTCTTGTGAGCTATAGAATTGAAATCACTGCTACATGCCTGTAAAGAGATAATAGAATAAATAAAAATTCCAAATGTTTTATTTTTTAGTTTTAGCATGAGTATTCACCCAAATTTAATCAAAATTCAAAGAAAATTAGTGAACCGAAATATCCTAGAGCTATTTAGCCAGCTGCTCGCTTGCATGATGATTTAAAGTGTCCTGCAAAAATCTTTGCATATCCATTTGCCCTATAACTCTGATCATGTCTTCAATTTTGTCTTTCCCAAGTGTGGCATAAGACGTTATGACTTCGCCGCTTGGGAGTTTAATTCCCAACCTTATAAGGATCTTAAAGTATCTATTTTTACCTAACTCTGAGCTGTAATAGTCTCGGTAAAAAAGGTTGTCACTAAAGACTTTATCGTCCTCAGTTGTGCCGGATTTCCCTGAATTGCTCGTAGCCTTATTTGCTATAAGGATAAAATTCTGACTATTAAGGTAACTATGATCTTGCCAGTACCACTCTGCGTCAATAATTTGTGTATAATCATTATTGGATAAGGGATTTAATACGTTTGCCTGTTCATTATTGAGAGTATTAAAGTTTAGCTCAATTACAGAAGCTTCAACGGTAAAGTCATCGATTGACTCCAGCAAAGACTTGTTTATACGGTATTCAATTGGAATGGCCACTTCAGAAAATTCCGGCAGTACTGGGCTAAAGGAATCATTGATTTCGGGATTTTGTACCGCCTTTAGACAAATTTGATTACCTAGGACATCTAAAAATCCAGGGTTATCGTAACTAAGGCAAATTGGTTTTTGTCGAAGACCGATATAATCGATTAAGGTAAGCGTTCTAAAGCCTTCATTAATATTTATAGTAAACCCATTATAAATACGCTCATTTAGATCTAATGGTTGGGTTAATTTTTCTTCACTCAAACTCTCCTTGAGAAAAGAGGCAGAGACGAGAACAGTTTCATAATAAGGCGCCAATTCCCTCGTTCTAAGCGAAGAATTTATAAGGCTTCCGCTGGGATCCAAGGCAAACATGTCCGCAGGAGCTTGGTCGGAGTCTGCTCTATTGGATTTATATAATGCGTTAGTAATACTACGGCGATAAATTTTTCCTGAATCGAGGTCTTCTGTTTTAAGGTAAAGAGGAGACTGAGTACCTATAAGCCCCGAATCTTTGACTCTCACAAAAATAAGGTGATTATCCGTACTATCTTCGAAAAAAAGCTCCTGAAAAAGTAGGTCATCTTTTTTAAAAAGCGAGGCTTTAGCCTCATTCTCTAAGCCCTTCAGCTGATCGGGTGTCCATAGTTTTGCTAGGGATTGTAATTCGCCACTGGCATAAAAACGCACAAAGTTTATGGTCTCCTTTCCTAAATCGCCGCCGCATATTAGCTTTAACCCCATAGGGGCTATTAAATTTTGCAGGCGATTTTCAAGATCGACTGTTAGAGCCAGAGCCTTACCATTCACGCGGCATATAAGGTTTGGTTCTGCATAGGGGACAGAAATTCTCACGGGAAAATTATCAATATTGACCTCTTTATATAAAGTCGGTGTTTTGGCGACAGCCGTAGAATAGGGTGTATATTGAAAAATCACACGTGAAAATGCATCGAATTTTAAATATTTTAAGCGTTCTTCTATATTAATATTTTCAGGTTTTATACTAAAGGAGGCTTCCACCTCGGAATTAAGAGATGGCAATGCTCTAAAATCAAAAAGTTCTGCCTCTCCCCACAGTGTCTTTATGGGAAGACTTAATTTTGCATCGTCCAAAATATTGAGATATAACATGAAGCCTTCATGAGGAGCTGAAGTCAATTGATTCGCAACGTTTTTTTTGAATTCATCCGCAGCCATTCCCAAAGATAGCTTTCTACTTAAGAAGGAATGAGAAATATTAGTTGATTGAAAAACATAATTAATGATTTCCCGAAAAATCAAAACCGCTTTATCATCGTCATTTAGAAGCGCGAAATACTCTTCATTAATCACAAGGGCGGCATCAAGAAAACCTCCTTTTTTAACATATTTTGCAATACTCATATTAAAGCACTTATCGTCTTTTTCGTTTGAAGAAATACTGCCAAACTCTTGGCCAGAAATATCCAGGTCATAAACAGACCGAGACGATAACTCGGAAATAATTGTATAAAAAAATAAAAGTGCTTTTTCTGCTCTAATGGGATCTAAAGCTGCCCAGCGACCAAGTAAAGTCAGGACTTTTTTTTGCCATACCTCGGTTAAGGAATTTTTAATCTTGCCATCATCCTGTAACAAACCTACTATTAATGCGATATTTGCTGGTTCTAAATCTACATTCAAATCAGAAAGACCAAAATCCACAGCCCTATCTAATAGAAAAGCTTTTTTTTGCCCATTTTCTTTATTGATACAATAACCTTCAAATTTGCCGCCCAAATCCTCATTAAGAGCAACATAGCCTTCAGATGCGGGGGCTGTTATCACTTTTTGTTCTTTTGTGCCCGTAAGAGGTATGCCATTCGCCTTATCCTTAATATTTTCCGCGCTAGGTTTGGCTACAATATTTTCTTGGAGTGGCATCTTACTCTGTAGTGACTCAACTTCATTGACTTCCGGAATTAATTTTTCTTCCTCGGAGCTACTATCCTGAGATTCTCGTTCATTAAGGGAATTATCCTTTAAGGAGTTATTCTTTGCTTTATGGCACGAAAAAACTGCCGCTAAAGATATTGATAAAAGCATTAGATTTAACTTTAGGCGCATTTAAAAATCCTCGCAGATATCTGTATTTTGTTCATTGTCGGGATCTTCGGCCATTAAAAAGGACTGAACATTTATCCTATAAACGCTGTCACAGCCAAGGGCTTCGCTATCACTGGAAATTTTCCACAGCTTGTGCACAAATTCTTGGGCAGCATTTTTGATAGCTTCGACCTGCGAATGATGAATGGCAATGGTAGCAGAATTGAAATCCCTAGATTCAAATGGGCTGGTAAGAAGCGCATTTTTTGCTGTTTCTATACTTTGCATGTGAATTTTTTGGATAGCCAAATTTCTTGTCGCACTGGAAAAGCTGATAGCCGTGTTAGTTTTTAAAAGTTTCCCCGCGACAACTTTTAGAAGTTTCATCTTAATCAGTCTTTTAATTGCCATTTCCGCTTCGAATTCGCTGATTTTCCCGCCTAAACATCGAGAAATCCAGGCATGATCCCAGCGAAATCCCTTCAGTTCTGTCAGTTCCAGGATGACAATGTGATACCAATTGCTGATGAACTCAAACTCTTCATTCTGCATTTCGTGGGCGACGTGAGAGATTTCGGAAATTTTGTCTTTTAATATTTTATTTTCAACGGCGCTTTGATTTGTTTCCTGGGCTAAGCGCAAATAAAGGATTCGGATGTCGGGTTCTGGTAGGGGTTGTCTTTCGATGAAGCGGTCAATAAAGCCCTTTTGAATGCGGCGCTGCCTTTTTAATAAATTACAAATATACCCTGAATTGCTATAACCCAGCTCAGTAGCCCAAGACTTTAAAGTCAGTGAGCCACTCCCTTGTTTGCGAAAAGCCCAATAAGCTTCGAGAAACTCGTAGTTATTTTCAAAATTTCGAGGAAGAGGTAGCGTTCGCATTTAAAAGCTCGGGTAAAAAATTTTTGCTGATCTTTAATTTAGACGCTAAGTATCACAGTAATAGAAAAAAGTCAAGGAAACAACGCAAATATGCCGCATAGACCTATGATTTTATTGTGATAGTTCCTCTAAAAAAACCACGATATTTTTGGGTAAAAAACGGAAATGATAAAAACGGCAAAAAGAGTTTGTAAGAATTTTTGAAGATCCGGGGTTTAACATGCCCCTCTTCTTATAACCCCATTTTTTTATAGAGATTTCCACAGAGCTAGCGAATGGACGCGGTAAAATTGACGGGAGAAGTTTCATGGTGATATTGGTTGCCCGTCTTAGACAGAATTCTAACGTAATCTATTTGAAAGGAAAATAAAATGCTCACAAAATTAAAGTTTATCACGATAGCGCTTCTTTTTCAGGCTTTTACTGCGGGATTTGCGCTTTCCCAAGATACCAATACCGAATCACCACAAAAGCGCGCAAATGAGGAGTTTATTGAAAAATATTTTAGTAGCAATAAACTGGACGAAGCCTATTCAACCTCCCTTCCCAGGGGATTCAATCATTTTGAAGGAAACTTTAATCACCAGAGAGTTTTCGACGGATTTGTATATTATTTGGAAGGCACAAGTTTAAAAAGATTTCCTTTATCCTCCTGGGGTCTGGCTATTGATGGCGAGCGTAAAAATCTTTTAGAAACGGTCTATGATTTTGGCACAGATGAAAAAACACAGTTGATAGATTATGGATTTTCAGAAGAGCAAAAAATCCTATATGTTTTTTTAACCAACCAAACAAAGAAGAGCTTAATAAAACTAGATTTTTCTGATGAAAAGAGTCCCATAATTACCGCAGTGGATACGATTAGAAAAAATCTAGACACCCAAAATATTAAAAGTATTAAGTTCTTAAAAGACGATCAATGGCTTGTTTTTAAAGGTGACGTGCAAAACAAAAGCGATACAATTTATGATTTCAACAATGACTTAGATAAGGTAGTTGCAAAATTCACATCGCATGATTTTGCAATGACCGACGATGATAAAACGGCACCCGCATCTTTTGTTCCCGTGACTTATACTTCAGCTTCAGGAAAAAATCATCTAATTGTAAGCAATGCTAACGTGAAAAGAACTACCAACAATTATTACTATTTTTCAAAAGATGATCACCATTTTTACCCTTTACCCGGTAGTGTTCAACTTGTTTACGGTGTTGTTTCAGATTCGCATATTATTGCCCTTGCTCTATTGCCGCGAGAGGGCGACCCCAGTTTATTTGATAGTCATTTGATAGCCTTTCCCATCTCCAATATTTTGCAGCAGGCAAACACAGAGCCAGTGCAGTTTTTATTTTCTGAAGGCAGCAAGGGCAACGAACAAAAATATCTAAATTTCTATGATATTAATGTATCGGGCGATTTAGTAACGTGGCTAGTCTTTGAGCATGGGATTTCCGGCGAACTCTATGTGGCAAAATCGATGGAAAACCCCAATGGAACACGTTCCTTAGGTGTTGCTAACCTAATGCAGGAACAAATTTTTCCTAATGTGAAAACAAATATCGTGGCCAAACTCTTTAAGGATGGAGAAGTGTCAGACATTAACTACAAAAGGGGTTTATTTGTTCGTGCCATTGAGCCGCACTCAAATCAAATTTTAGTCGAATCATTGAGTCTAGATATCGATTATTTTTTAATGAAGGTGAGGGTCGATGAGGTTGGTATCGGACCAGAGATAGTAAGTACTCCTTATAAGAGTTCAAACATTACTTTTGAAAAAAATGACGAGGAAGTTATCGTGATGCGGATTGAAATCCCCACTGATTTGGGAACCTCGGATGCTTATCTTGTGATGGAAAAGAATAAATGGGATCAAATTCAAAATGAGCGCCTTAATGATGGGAGTTTTAATGGGCAAATTCCTACCATTATCGAAATGAACGGGATAGATCCATTGCGGCTACATCGACAAAAACAGCAATATTTTAGTAATTGGATTCAGCATGGTGGTGCTTATGTGCTTCTTCATGCCTCAGGCGGGCTTGAGCATGGGTTTAATTTTTCAAGTATGGGGAAATACGGCTCTGATATGACTCATAATATCCAGGAACTAGAAAATCTATACAATATTCTAGGTGATTTAGGCGTTAGCGAGCCCGCCAAAATAGGTGTTTCTGCCTCCGGTCGTTATGGAAATCTGCTTGGTGAATTTATTAATCAATTTTCACCCATAAAACCAAAGGCTTTGGTCGTGACAGACGGTTATCCGCAGAATTATAAAATCAACGATCTGGACAATCAAACAGCTGTTTTATTATTAGATACCGCAGGTTTTGCTACAGACTTTTATACCAGCGTTTATCAAGGCCTTAAGCCCTACAATGAAAATTTTTATAGCTTTAGTCGCTTGGTTGAACCGCAACCCAAAAGGGTACGTTTTCTTGCCGGTAGCATCCGTTTGGACAGTCTTGTGGAAAGCATTACTTTTTTTCAAATTGAACTCGGTCTCACCTTTGAAACGTTTATAGATAAGGTTCAAAGTGGAAAATTGAAGTTCGTTAGCGAAGAACAAAATCCTTAGGCTATCTGGGCAGCGGTAGTTACAGCAGCCCCCAGATGCTCCGCTTGTCATAGAATATAAAGACGTTAACGGCAATTTAGACTGCCAAGACCTGGATACGGAAAAAACCATATCCAGGGATTAAAAATAATTCAGCTTACTTAAACACTCATTTTCAATCGCTCAATGCGCTGCTCCAACGGAGGGTGCGTAGCGAGAAGCGCGAAAAATTTACCACCACTGCTTATTTTCATGGTGTTCAGCGCTTTATTTGATTGATCGACCAATTGTGTGGTGTGGCGCAGCGCTTCAAGCGCTCGCACCATCTTCTCTCGTCCGGCAAACTGAGCTCCACCCTTATCGGCCCTAAATTCACGCATTCGGCTAAAATAGGCGACAACCATAGACCCTAAAATTCCGAATAAAATCTGGAACAAGATTTCAACGCCAAAAGCGACGAGGTGGTTTGGACGATCGTCATTTTCACCCCGCATAGCATTTGCCGCAGCCCAAGCGACAATTTTTGCGAAGAACAGAACAAAGGCGTTTATAACCCCCTGAATCAAAGCAAGGGTCACCATGTCGCCATTGGCTATGTGAGCAATTTCATGTCCCAAAACGCCTTCAACTTCTGTTTTATCCATGCGCTGCAAAAGTCCAGACGATACGGCAACGAGGGAGCTATTTTTTGTCGCTCCGGTGGCAAAGGCATTTACCTCAGGGCTGTCATAAATACCCACTTCAGGGGTTTTAGAAAGCCCAGCTGATTTGGCCAAGCGCTCTACGGTCCTTAGCAGCTCTGCACCCTCTCCCGTAGCGGTTTGCGGGTCTATTATCTTAACCCGCATCATCATTTTGGCCATGAATTTGGATAATAGCAGCGAAATAAAGCTACCGGCAAAGCCCCAAACAAGGCAAAAAACCATTAGGGAGCCATAATTTATGCCGTAGTTATTATTTAAATAGGGTTCAACACCAAGGACTTTGAGGATTATGGATACCGTTAATAACACCAAAATGTTAACCAAAACAAATAAAGCAATGCGTTTAAACATATGCGTAAGCTCCCTTAGAAAAAATTGCCAAAAAGTATAACACCGGTCACAAAAACTTATCAAAAAGTAAGGCTGTCTTAGAAAACGTCAACCTAAATAGTTCTCATCATTGTATGACTGCGAGATGAAATTAATATAAGAAAGTCAACTAATAAGGCCGCTGATTTTTCTGGTCGGGGGGTTTTTGATCCTGAGAAATGGAGGGAGAAATGTAGGGAAAAACCGGCTCCGTGAGGTTAAGTAGCCGGGCAATGTTTTTAAATATCCTAGAAGATTCAATGCCTTGATCGGTATCAGGTAGCCAAAGTCCGGTTTCAGTCAGTTCTTTGTTATAGGTCACATCGCTAACGGAAATAGAATACTTTTCCAAACTGCTGTTAATGGTAACCTCGCTGGTTACCCAGCTGGTTTTTTTTATGTGCATGGTGACTTTGTTGCGGAGCAAGCGATCAGCTTGGTAATAGTTGTCCCAGTCGGTTGAAATAACCCCGAGCTCTTTATCGAGGAGTGTGATGTTATAGTTCATAAGCAATACTTTAAGTGCGGCGTCCCAAACATCTTTAGTATTTGCTTTATACAGAACGGTTTGTGCTGACTTTACTAACGTTGAGCCAGAATTTGAGGCTGATTTTGACGTGGATTTTTGCGTAAAAAAGCCTTGAGGCTCACTGCCTGTGCTACCTAGGCGTGGTGCGGGATCTGTATCAATGGGGGCAAAGGGATCAGGTGAATTTAATGGATCTTCCTGACTGTTATTGGTGAAACCATTTTGCCTAGAGGTTTCAAGTTCATTTGAGCCTGCCCCCGAAGACCCGCGATATTTTTTTAAATAATCAGGAATACAAGAAAAAGTAAGGCCAGTGAGCGCTAATAAAAATGCGGCTAAGCGCACATTTGAAGCTCGCCCCGCCAATTTTTGTTTTGCAAAGATCTTATAAATTTTCAATTGGCCTATAAAAAGTCTCATCATAATCGCTTCGTTTTAAGAGGGCGGCTCAAAAATACTAACTGACTCGTGGTTCGATAAGCTCTGGGTTCAGAGAACTTTTCCTTCTCTAAACCCCGATCAAAAAATTAGAAGACCGCATTATTTTAATAACAAATCTTTTACAACATCTCGCTCACCAAGTAATTCTTTTAGGGTAACTTGAATTTTTTCTTTTGCAAATGGGCTGAGAGGTATATTTCTTATGATCTCATAGGTGCCATCGCCATGGCTACGAATTGGGAAAGAAAAAATAAGACCAGAAGGAATACCATAGGCATCTCCGTCACTGGGAACAGCAGCAGAAAAGCAGGAGCCTTGTGGCGTTTTATTGACAAAACACTTAATGTGATCGATCAGAGCGGAGGCTGCGGAAGCTGCCGAGGATTTTCCACGGGCAGCAATAATCGCAGCACCCCGATTTTGAACGGTTTTAATAAAGTCGCCCTGCAGCCAAGTTTGATCGCTAATAACTTTATGCGCTGGTTCGCCATTTATTAGGGTATTTTCAAAGTCTGGATACATGGTAGAGCTATGGTTACCCCAAACAATCATATTCTTTACGGCGGCAACAGGCACCTGGGCTTTTGCCGCAAGACTCGCCTTCGCCCTATTTTCATCAAGCATGGTCATAGCGGAAAAGCGCGTGGCAGGTACGTCTCGGCAGTTATGCTGAGCGATTAAGGCGTTTGTATTGCAGGGGTTACCAACCACGCAAATCCGCACATCACGATCAGCTTTTGCGAGAGCTTTGCCTTGATTTACAAAGATAGGTCCATTATCACGGATTAAGTCATTGCGCTCCATGCCCGGTCCACGTGGCTTGCTACCCACAAGAAGGGCCCAGTGAATGCCGTCAAAGGCTTGATTTTCATTGTCATAGATATTGATGCCAGTTACCGTCGGAAACGCACAATCGTTGATTTCCATTGCAGTACCTTCAGCGGCTTTCAAGGCAGCGGGGAGCTCCAAAAGATTTATTTCAACCGGCTGATCGGCCCCAAACACTTCACCCGAAGCTATGCGAAAAAGTAAGCTATAGCCAATTTGACCTGCGGCACCAGTAACAGCAACTTTGATAGTTTTTTTCATCGAATGTACTCCCAAAAATTATTGCTTTTAAGGACCATCATCACTTTTTTGCTTTTGCTCAGAAGTAACTGATGGTTTTCCCTGATTGTTATTTTTTAATATATTTTCGCTTTCATTAATACGCCAAAATTGTTCATTGGGTTTGTAATTGATGTTTTCCGTCCAGTGCAGAGCCTTTCCGTCCAACATAAAATGGAGAACTTTGATTTTCTTTTTTTCTTTAAGAAGTTGGTAACAAACATGGCAAGCTAAGGTGGATTTTTCTTCTTGGTCAATTTTCACGCGCACGCCATTTGGAGGACCAGAAATAAAAGGCCTTGAGCAGAAATAGCATCCCGCTTTTGCTAGGGTTTCTTTGGGGGTTGATAGCGGGATAGTACTTGTTTTGCCGCCAAAGTACATATCGACCATATTCTTTGCTTTTAACGTTTGGTTTTGGCAGTCACGAGCAAGGATGAGGGCTGAATTAAGGCTCCCTTCGCGGATGTCTTTGGGATGAATATGACTTATGGCTTCCGCAAGGGTGTACATAAAAGAAACCGTTTTATCGACTTCATCAATGATGGCTTCGTTTCTAATAAGATGTAAGTAAGGGTTTATGTCATTGAGCTGCTTTTGAATGGCTTCTAGTTGGAGAATGAGGTTTTGGTAGCGTTTGCGTCTTAGAGTTTGTTTTTGCTGTAAATTTCTTTTTTTCTGCTTTTTTATGTAAAAAAAACCAACCACAAAAGTAGCTATTAATACTATAAAAAATGCTGGTTGCATAAAATTTGGCACCAGGTTTTCCTTATATTATGAAAAATCATCTGTAAAAAACGATGTTTATAGATACTTTAGGGCCCATCAACCCAATTTTCAAAAAAAGCACATTTTTTTGGGAACTTTATAGATGATTGTAACAGAAATCTGAGCTGAGCGGGAGATTGCGAGCAAATCAGACAAAAGGGACTTCAAAATTCAATCAAGATAACCGGCGATAACACCTTGTCATTATGAAATTTGCTTAAGATTTTTGTCAATTTACCGACGAGAGTTTAACACGGAGTTGAAATAATCATTTTAACACGACAGGTTTTTATGCATTTTCAGTCCAAACGAACTCATTTTGAGCTAATTTTAAAGAAATACAGAGAATATCTTTCCTTGTATAAGTTTATAAATAATGGCTCCTTACAGGGGGTTACCCCATTTTGTGAATTCTACTGGAGTTACGTCTACAATTCCAAATATATTGAAAAATATTAGGATGCCCTCGCCTACCCCAAAACTCTTTAAAAAGTAATGATGAGACAAAAACGATGAGCTTGCGGTGGCTTATTGATGAATAAGTTTTTTTAAAAATCGTGTTCCTTGCACATCCCCACACTTTTCCCGCGTTATTCTGAAAATGAGACCCTCCAAGACTATCGCTTTAATACTGCCTTTAAATGTGTTAGAAAAAATCAAGGGCCTATTTGCATTAAATTTTTTTCAACCCCTGACTAGGTTCGGTTACTAATGAGTGGGGCGCATAGTTTAGGGCTGGGGTTGTTGCTTTATAACTATTTGCCGCTATCAAATGTCTTTTTTAAGGGTTTCTCATTGTTAGATAAACCACCGCTTCGATCAGCAGGCAAAAAACCGAGTCCTTCTCCGAGCGGAGGCAGCGCGGCCATCGAGCAAAAAGCCTTGGCTTTGGCGCAAAATATAACATGGAGTGGAGAGGGTATACATTTAAAAAACTCTCTTTTATGGTTTGACTCTCTAAGCTGTCCCGGTATCACATTTGTTTCTTCAGCAATTTTTTTTAATAAACAACCAGACTCAGAGTATTTTTGCACGGAAGAAACCAGTCAAATACTTGGTTTGTTTGGCAAATCAACAAAATCACTCGCCTGCCAATTCAATAGACCGTTTTCCATTGGGGACTTGAAGCTCGAGCTCCTCCCCTCTGGCAATGTGCTGGGCGGAGCTTCTTTATTTGTGGAAACCCCCCAGGGGAGAATTCTTTATGCCCCGTACCTTCAAACAAAACATATTCCCTTAGTACGCAGATTTCAGCTTAAAAAGGCGGAAGTCCTCGTTATTGGGGCCTTTCAGCCCAGCGAAAAAATTGCCCCGAGTCGAAAAAAAGAGCGTCAGAAGCTTTTTGAATCTGTACAGAATATTCTTCTTCAGGGCAGTTCTCCTGTCGTCGTTTGTTTGCCTTTTGCCACAGCCCAGGAACTCACAAAAAACTTTAATGACGAAGGGTTTAAGGTTGCGGTCGATTACAAAATACATGCGATAAATAAGGCTTATGAGCAGCATGGTTCACAATTAGGAAGTTATACGCTCTATTCTCCTCGCATAAAAAAACAAAAGGTTATTATCGTGAGCCCTGCGGTTTGGATAAATGGTATTCGCAAAGGTACATTTAATCTTGAAAAAAGTTTTTTTATTGATGATGCGATGCATCCCGTGAGCAAAAGTATTGATATAAAAGCAGTAGCGAAAACCTTTAATATTAGCAGCGCCTGCAGTAGTTCTGAATTTAATGACATTGTGGCCGCAGTCCAGCCTAAAACAGTAGTTGTATTTGGACCGTATGCAAAAATGCTTGCAAACGAACTGAAAGAAGGAAAATTTAAGGTAAAAATATTATTTAAAAATGATCAGCCCACACTTTTTTAAACATTAAGGAGATGCCATGAGTAAGGGTTTTGTTGGTGATGAGGAAAATGAGTTTTTGGGGCGACATATTGGGCCAACAGAAAATGAACAAAAGTCGATGCTCGCTTCTATTGGCTTTTCCTCTTTGGAAGAGCTTTGTAAGCACGCTGTTCCCAAAAACATTAGAGTAAAAACAGATTTGACTTTAGAGAAACCTTATACTGAATCAAGGTTGTTAGAAAAAGCAAATATCCTGGCCCACAAAAATAGCCTTTTTAAAAATTATTTAGGTCAGGGGTATTATGACACACGTACACCGGCAGTCATCCAGCGAGTTATTCTGGAAAATCCAAGTTGGTATACTGCTTATACCCCGTATCAAGCTGAAATTTCTCAGGGACGCATGGAAGCTCTTTTATACTTTCAAACCATGATTTGTGAAATGACAAAAATGGAGGTTGCCAATGCCTCTTTGCTTGATGAGGCGACAGCCGCTGCAGAAGCCATGAACGTTTGTTACGCTCAGCAGGGACACCCTGAAAAGCCGCTGTTTCTGGTCGACGCCATGGTGTTTGAGCAAACCTACTCGGTGCTAGCAACTCGTGCTAAGGCAATTGATATTGAAGTAAGAAAATTTGATTTTGCCAAAGATGAAAAACCAGAAAGAAATATCATCGGGGCTCTTATTCAGTATCCCGCTCGTGATGGGTCTATAAAGGACATTGCTTCACTGGTAACTAAAATCAAAGGCATGGGCGGACTCGCTGTTGTGGCAACCGATCTTATGGCGATAACCATAATGACGCCACCTGGAGATTTGGGTGCTGATATTGTTGTCGGTTCAAGCCAGAGATTTGGTGTTCCCATGATGTTTGGCGGTCCTCATGCAGGATTTATGGCGGCTAAAGATGCTTATAAAAGAAATATGCCAGGGCGATTTATTGGCGTAACCCGTGATGTAAACGGGAAAACTGCCTTGAGAATGGCGTTGCAAACCCGAGAACAGCACATAAAAAGAGAAAAAGCGACGTCAAATATATGCACGTCGCAGGTGCTTTTGGCGGTGATGGCAACAATGTACGCCGTATATCATGGGCCTAAAGGTCTAAATAAAATTAGTGCGAAAATAAATTACTGCGCAAGGTTATTTGCTAATGGTTTAAATAAATTGGGCATTAAGCCGCGACATAATAGCTTTTTTGATACGGTTTGCTTTGAAGTTTCAAGTGCTCAGGATCTTATATCGCGTGCGATTTTCCACAAAACAAATATTTGGCGAGACCCGACTGGTTTTCTTTCGGTCTCTTTTGATGAGTCCAAAGAGGTTCAAGATGTAATGGCGGTTCTTGAAATTGTTGCAGGTAAACCTCTTTCCTTTAGTCTCCAAGATTTGGTTTCAGATTTAACAGAAAGCGTGCCTGAGCAATTTGTTCGTAAAGACCCATGCCTAAGTCATGAGGTGTTTAACAAGTACCACACGGAGACCGAATTTATGCGGTTTGCGTACAGGTTGGAGAAAAAAGATCTGTCTTTAAACACCGCGATGATTCCCTTAGGCTCTTGTACCATGAAACTCAATAGTGCCGTAGAAATGATGCCCGTCACCTTTTCTGGCTTTGCTCAACTTCATCCCTTTATCCCTCGCAATCAAGCCGATGGGATGCATCAGATAATCACAGAACTAGAACAAGATCTTGCAGAAATCACCGGCTTTGCCAAAGTGAGCTTGCAGCCGAACGCGGGTTCTCAAGGTGAATATTCTGGCCTTCTTGTCATTAAGAAATATCATGAGATGCGCCAAGAAGGTCATAGGAATATATGCTTAATACCCGCTTCTGCCCACGGGACAAATCCGGCCTCTGCTATTATGGCGGGTTTTAGTGTCGTGGTGGTGAGTTGCGATTCTTTAGGAAATATCGATGTCTCTGATCTAAAAGCTAAAGCTGAGGCCAATGCAAAGGATTTGGCTGCGATCATGATCACCTACCCTTCCACTCATGGTGTTTTCGAAGAAGATGTTCGCGAAATTTGCGAGATAGTCCATAAATACGGTGGTCAGGTCTATATGGACGGAGCTAATATGAATGCCATGGTCGGTCTTGCAAAACCAGGAGAAATAGGCGCAGATGTGCTTCATTTAAATTTGCATAAAACTTTTGCTATTCCTCATGGCGGCGGCGGACCTGGTGTTGGGCCAATTGGCGTTGCCAGTCACTTAGTTGATTTTCTCCCCGATCATTTTTTGCTTAAAACGGGTAAAGAAACTCAAGGTCGTAGCATTGGGGCTATTGCCGCCGCTCCCTGGGGGAGTGCAGGAATTCTTCCTATTTCCTGGTCTTATATCAAATTAATGGGTGGTGCCGGATTAAAGAAAGCCACCTCTGTCGCTATTCTTAGCGCCAATTATTTGGCGAAAAAGTTATCCCCAGCTTATCCCATATTGTACACATCCAAAGAGGGCTTAGTCGCTCATGAGTGTATTTTGGATTGTCGCCCCTTTAAAAAAACTGCGGGAATAGAAGTTGATGATATCGCAAAACGTTTAATGGATTATGGTTTTCATGCCCCCACCATGTCTTTTCCCGTTCCAGGTACTCTTATGGTCGAACCAACGGAAAGTGAATCCCTATTCGAATTGGACCGTTTTTGTGAGGCGATGCTTAGCATTAGAGAAGAGATTCGGAAAATTGAAGAGGGAAGCTGGCCAAAAGAAAACAATGTCCTTAAAAATGCTCCCCATAGCATGGCGACGGTTACGGCTGATAGCTGGGATAAGAGCTATCCCCGCAGTTTAGCCGCATATCCCACAAGGTTTACAGAGCAGCATAAATACTGGCCCACAGTCGATCGCGTAGACAATGCTTATGGTGACCGCAATTTTATCTGTATTTGTCCGCCTATGAGTGAGTACCAATGAAAATAAAGAGGGTGATTACTTTTTAAGTTGAGAAAACCCTGACGAATAATTAACCAGGAATTCTGATAAAGCGTTAATTTTGTCATTGGTTAAATACTCAAAGCTCAGTCCCGCCCGACTGCCCGAGATATAGACGCGCCGTACAATGCCCGTTAAACTCAGGTAGTCTCCTAGGGCTGGTTTTGTATAGTTATAAACGGGAACGGAGAGTCTTATTTGCTCACGCATTTCGAATAAATGTGTGTTAGATCCCTCGATTAGGGCTCCGTGCAAACTCACATCAATGAGGCGACCGCTATGTTGTTGACCATAGCGCAGTTGATGGTAAGAAATGGGGATATCAATGGAAAAGCGGCGACTCTTTCTCTTTGCTACCTCTGATAGGGAAATTTTGATTTTACTGAGTACGCGATCGACTGAATTTTTACGGTAATTCACATAATCATCAGTCTCCTGATAAAGCAGCAGCTCTTTATGATATGCGGAAATTAAGGAATCTACATTTCGGGTCAAAAAAAGAACGGGCATATGCGTATCCGCCTTTTTTTCCTTCATAACACGCAATGTTTTCATAACTTCATTTATTTCAGCAAATTCATCATCGATGACCATGAGGTTTATTTGTTTGGTGACGAGTTTTGCTAGGTCAATAATGCCCTGGGGTCTTACCGTAACAATTCCAGGAATAAGCTTTTTAACATAATTTTGAATACTGGTGACCACATCTGGCGAAAGAGAGGAGCTACCTGCGATCACGATATAATTTTTCCGCTTTTTCTTTTGCGTTTCCAAATAATCAGTGACATTGCTCTCTTTTTTTTCTGTTGTCGTTGATGAAGCGGTTGTGGTCGTTGTATTTGTGGTGGTCGTTGTTTCGGCCATAAAGGTCTAATTTCCTAAAAGATAATGCGTTTTAAACTCTCATCTCTTGTGATAAGCTGCTTGGCAAAATCGGAAGCTTTGCTCAGGTGAGGCTCGGCGCTTTTTTGCGCCATATTAAAGTATGATTTCCATAAAGCGGTGAGCAGATTTTTTTGCTTGGTTTTTTTTTCAATGCTATATAAAAAATGAAGGGAAAGCGCGCTAAAATAGGCCACACTCCTTTGGGTATCTTCTTGGACCAAATCCGCTGAGCCAATGAGATCATTATTTATTTTTACCAAGTCCTGGTAGGCTTTATTGAGAAATATTTTGGCTTTGTAGTCGTCATGCCCGATTAAAATGCTTCCGACCAAAATGTGGATCATACTGGCATTGAAAGCTGCCATTGTTTTTTGGTTTTGCTCGAGGCGGGTTGTTTCGCTAAGGCCTTTGCCTATTTTTTGATCAACAATGTCCAGAATTTCATCTATAGAATGGTCACCAAGCAAAAAAGTTTTGGCAATGAGATTTTGTGCCTCTAAAAAACTTGGGTCTTCTGCCGGAATTCCTCGTAAAATCGCAGTGGCATCCTCAATTTTATTTTTAGATAGCTGGTCACGTGCTTTAGATAGCTCGTCACGTGGTAAATAAACACGTCGCGTGTGGTTGAAGTTTATGGCTTTCCTATCGGCATTGCTCAGACTAAACGTCAGTGGCTTATATCCAGACTTAGGTAGGAAGCGGATAAGATGGGAATCCTTTTCTAAAGGTGTATTGGGCAGTAAACCCACAAAGAATGTTTTAGTCTTAATGGTCTCATCGATAATAACTTCAGTGCCGACTGGGGAAGAAGCGAAGCGTGCATGGGTTGGTCCGGCTTCAAGTGTGAGAACAAGTTCTTTTTTGTCACTAGGAATAGGCAGTGCTTTACTGAGGTATCCTGGTATCGCGGTCTCTATGATCTGGTGCTTAGAAGAAGTATCTTTGCTAAGGACAAGGCCCCCTGAAGCGTCGGTTGTCCCCTGATATGAACCATCCACAAAAATGGGAACCCCCGGGTGCAGATAAGGTAGAACTTCCTCATCTAAACCCCTAACCTCTACCTTTATCGAAGAGTTTTCGGCGTGTGTGAGGAGGCTCCTCGGCGGCCTAACAATGGCACCGAGATGATTTTTTTCAAATAATATGGACGTATCTTTTAGGGTAACCTGAGATGAATCACCCGTGACCTTGCTTATTTCGCCTTCCGCAATAGGATTATTTTGATGGTTTAAGTCAATCAGGAGAACTTTATCGCCAGCCAAAATTTGACTGTCAAAATTATCTCCCGCGGCGATTTCAAATTTTTGTTCACTGATGTGAGTTACCGCGGTTAAAAATGGCAGGTTATAAACTATTTTCTTTACTGCTTCTTTCCCAAGTGAGGACTGAACTTTGTCGCCATCAGCATCGTCAATTTCTGCTGTCATAGATCCCGCTAAAGCCTGTCCTTCATCATCAAGAAAAAGAAGTTGAAGTTTAGGTGTCTTGCCAACAACGATGGTCGGTATGGCAATAATATCTAGATCTAAATCAAAACGTTGCCAGCCTGATTGGGTAAGGTCAAAGATGCTCAGGCCTTTTTCTGCAAGATATTTTCGCATGTCCTCTCTGGGAAATTCACGGAAAATTTTTCGTACAAATAAATTTTTCTTAAGATCCAAATAATGCGATTTGCTGAGTTGACTAGCATTAAATATGGTATTTTTAGGTTCTGAGCTTACGATAAAGGGCTCAAGCAAAAAAACTTTAAATGGTTTATGGGCATCTCCAGCTAAAATCGCTTGCGATGAAATGATCGATTCGGCAGGAAGGTTTTGTGTTTTACCGCTGTGCTGCCTGAAGGTTAGTCCATTTTTTTTCCAGAGGTCTTTTTTGTTTTTGGGGATCGAGATTTTTCCGGTGGAATCTGTGTTGCCGATAGTGTCTTGCCCAATGCCGACAGGCGCCTGACTTAGTGGCCTGGAATGCCAAAGGTTGTCTTCAATTACGGTGACGTCGACATCATCAGAACGCTCAAATTGAAAATATAGATTCGTTTTTTCTTCTAGCCCAACCTCCTTGAGTACTGACTTTAAATCGGATGCTTTACCAAGAATATTGACTTTCTGACCCAGAAAAGGTTGCGTGATTGTGCTGAGACAATGACCGCGCTCATTTGTCGAGCAGATAAGATATTCTGCAATACCTTCTTTAAAATAAAAACGAGCATTACTGATAGGGGCGTTGCCGTTAAGGGCGTGCAGTGACAGTAAAACCTTTTTATCGCGGGGAATATGATTGTTAAATTTCTTATAGTCGATTACGGATGCGGGAGCGCTTTGTATATCTACAAAAGAACCACTAATGATTTCACGTAAGAGTGAATCTTGCGGTGAAATTCCGATGGTTTTAAGCAGTTGATTTAAGCTGCTGACCTGAAGCTCATCTGATTTAATTGTGTTAGCGAGCGGGGACACCGCATCATTGGCTGTGACTTCTGGTTCTTCTTCCTGCGAGATAGAGGTGTCAGTTTTTTCTGTTTCATCATCTGCGGTTATATTTTCCGTATTGAGCGTTTCTTTGGTCGTGTCTTTAAGGGAGTCAGAATTCTCTGGTAATTTCTGGTCCTCAGGGGACACGGAGTCTGTCGAAACTTGTTTGGGAACATTAAATAATGTTGTTGTTATTTTTATGGGGTCATTTAAGCGGTCTGTTATGTCAAAGCTCGCAAAATATGGGGCGTAATAATAAACATCACTAGGTTTTTTAATTTCGATGCTAATAGTACTCGGTGGATCAGAATCTAGGATGAAGCTTCCTTCACAGGTGCCTTTGATGCCTGTTTTGCAAATTAAGTTTTTATCGCTAAAGACTTCGGCCCCGAGGACGGGTGATTTGTCATAGTGATAGGTGCTGACCTCTAAAGATATTTTTTTTTCTTCTGTACAATGGGTAAAGCCCAGAATCAGAGGTAGCAAATAATAAATTCTGGGATAAATCCCCATAGAAATGCGCATAACCAGGAGCTCCTCGCCCTAATGAGACAGGCCATAGTTTTTGTTCTTTAGGGTAAAACCAGGAATTATTTGAGTAAACTTATCGCCCTCTTCGGTAATAAGAAGGATTTTAACTTCATCTACCCTTAAAGCGCCATTATCAGGAACGGGTAGAGTATAATTTCTGCGAACAAAGCGTTTTAAGCTAAAGGTATCTCCCTTATAGAACTCACTAATTTCACCGGTTGCGCTGACCACCAAATTAGAGGGAATTGATTTATAAATTGGGCCGGATTTCGTTTGGTATTTAATGATGATGTTAACGTAGCCGCTTTGCTTGTCTTTATCATCCAGGTTTTTTAAATTAAATCCGAGTTGAATGCCATCACTATCCTCTTTTAGTTCAACCCGCTCAATGGAAACGCCTTGGTTTTGAAAAGGCGTTGCTATCGTCGTGTATTTAGCATTTTGTGAAACGTCGTTTTGGGGACTGTTTTGTGCTGACTGCGCCAAACCGGCAGATTTGTTTGGCGTGTTGTCACCAGAGTTCTTCGGGACATGATCGCGGCTAATTTGGGGCTTGGATGGGGTCAACGTATTATTGTCCTCAGATTTTGAAGGGTCGCTTTCGCTAGGTGCGCCTTTAGCATTTGGGGCTGATAAATTTTTATCACTTTCATTTATTTGCGCAGCTTTGGTCGCCTCATTTTTAGAATCAAGGGCAATATCACCTGTTTTTTGACTGTTGCTGATTTCATAACTAAGAAGAGTGCGCAGGGTTTCCTTTAGTCGAGATTCCAGTTTTTGGTTACGTTCAAATAACGAGGTTATCCAGTAACTTGACATGATGCTCCAGGCGACAAAAAGTCCCAAAAGCACCAAAGCAGAAATTACTGATGCAAAAGGGATACGAATATGCCTAGTCTTAGCGCCATCCATGAAAAAAATAAGATTCAATTTCCCTTTTTGGGGTGCTTTGTCTCGATTTCCCAAGTTAGCTCCTCGTGCGCTCTTGAATTCGTTTGTCATCCCAGGGTAAACCTTTAGATATGTATCTGAGGGGTTACTCACCGGAAAAAAATAGTATGATTTCTGTTGTATTCTTATTAGTATGACACAAAATTAAGAAAAAATCATTTAAGCTGCTGAGAGCTTGGTGGTTTGGTGTTTCTTTTGGCGTTTAGGGTTGGGGAAGTCTCGTTTTATTAGGTAAAACAAGAAGAGAATCTCCTATAATTAGCGGGTTATAGCGCCAATGACTTAGTGCCAATTCTCAGTTGAGACGCGATTTGTGCTGTGAAATTGTTTTGTACCATGTATGGGGTAAGTCTCAAAAAATGAAACAAACTATAAAAAAAATAGCTATTTATAGATCAAGTGCTCTCGGGGATGCCATTTTAGCGACGGCTGCGATTTCTTTTCTGCGCCAGAGGCACATCGAGGCCCAGGAAATAACTTGGATTGGTAGTGAACCTGCGCTTTCACTCATCACCGCAGCTTTTCCCGATGTGGTTCCAGTAAATATTCATAAATACAAGGGTTTTTTGGGGTTTGTGCGCTTATTCAAACAGCTAAAAAACTTAGATCTTGTGGTAAATTATCAAAAAAACTTAAAGTCACGAGCTTTGTGCTGGCTGTTAAAGGTTTTCGGGCGCGTCAAGACTTTGACTTATTCAAAAAGACAGTTTTTTCGTTTTCAGCTTCTTCTATCAGCTCAGCGAAAAAAGAGAACCTTATTGGGTAAAAAAGAAGGACCGCTAACGTGGCAATATCAGCATTGCCTAGAGGTCCTCCAGAACTATTTTTTGCCCCTCACCGAAAGCAAAGATGATAAAAAATTTCTCGCTCGTCCCGATTTGCGCGCTATAAAAAATTTGAAGCCACAAGGCTTGTCTTCTTTATTGCCTCAAAAGAGGCCGTTTTTAGTGCTCGGTCCCGGAGCCACTCATGCGACAAAACAAGCTCCAGAACAACTTTTTTTGGGCATTATGCAGGAATTTCTTGGTAGTAAGAGTGATTTTTATGGAAATGATAAAATACCTTGCATTATTTTGGGCTCTAAAAATGAAATGGCTGCTAATGCCACGCTCTGTGAAAATCTTCGTATGATTTATGGTGATGACCTAGAAATAATCGACTATACGGGACGATTGGCGCTTTTAGAGTCGGCATATATTGTGAGCTTTGCTGCGGCTGTTTTAAGCAATGATTCTGCCTTGGTGCATATTGCCGAAGCTTTAGACACCCCCGTTGCCGCGCTCTTTGGACCAACAACGGAAGAGTTTGGCTTTTCTCCTTGGCAGGCTTTTAGTCAGGCTTTTTCGGTGCCGCTTTCTTGCCGACCCTGTTCTAAGCACGGAAAGAGACCTTGCCGCTTCGGTGACAAAATGTGTTTCACTATGATCTCAACATTTGCTGTAGGACAATTTTTGGTTGGCCTCTTTAAAAAAAATCTTGAACTAGAAACTTCGCCATGATGATGCTAACGCGGATTGCTCTATCTCTCTATTCTCTATTAATGGCTTTGGTCTTAGTTCTGCTCTGGTCTGCACGATACTTTTCAAAAACCTTAAAGCATCAGATGGGCGACAGACATTTTTTTTCGCTACCTCGTGGCTTGGTAGGTGTGAGCTCATCGCCGCAAACCTGGCTTTTTTTTTGTAGTTCGGCAGGTGAATATGAACAAGCAAAACCGATCATGGATAGGGGACTAAAAAAAGGTTTTAGGGTCGTTATTATTTTTTTCTCTAAGTCGGGCTATGATTTTGCAAAAAAAAGAAATGAAACGGCGGCCTTTTTTTTGAGCCCTCCAGATACGCTTTGGCACTGGCGATCATGGCTGGATGCCCTCAAGCCTGATACCATATTTATTGTACGCCATGAAATTTGGCCTGCTTTTATGTTTGTGGGCTCTCAGTATGCAAAAATATTTCTTATCAATGTGGAGCTCAATCCACAAAAGAGTGAGTTTAAACACAAGATTTCTCGCATTTTATATCAGCGTGCGTACGGAATTTTTGTGGTTTCTGAGGAAGATAAGACAAAGCTAGAAGCTTTTATGCCATTGCAAAGAGATAAAATTTTTGCTGTAGGTGACACAAAATATGATAGGGTTTATGAGCGCACGTTATCCGCCGCCAAAGGTGAGGCTTCTTTTTTACCAAATGCGGGTTGGCATGAACGACCTCAATTGATTGTCGGTAGTGCATGGTTGCCTGATGTCGAATTAGTTGCGAAAGCCTTTCGTCAGATTTTGCAAAAAGCACCGTCATGGCTTCTTGTTATCGTTCCCCACGACCTCAGTCAGTCTAACATAAAGAAGATTTTTGAATTATTAACGGAATCAGGTTTAAAGCCAAAAATACTCAATGATGATTTAGATGACTTTATGCCAGCAAACGGCGGCAGTACTATTATCATAGAAAGGATGGGGGTACTTGCCGAACTTTATCGCGAGGCTCATCTTGCTTTTGTGGGTGGTGGCTGTCATTACCGCGTACATAATGTATTAGAGCCCGCAGTCTTTGGACTTCCTATAGCATGTGGCGAGCATTATGATTTTAGTCCAGAGGCGCGGTTGCTTGTCAAACAAGGGTTACTGCAGGTCGTTTATGATGAAAAAGATGTGTTTAGGTGGTGGCAGACTTGGCAAAATAAAGCCTGTTTTAGGGATGAAAAACTGGTGGCGACTCTTGAAGAACTGCGGGGGGCTGCTGATAGAATAGTGGCTAAGGTAACTTAACAAAAATTATAAAGAAAATTATATGGATAAAGAATTTATTGCAAAAAGATTGGTCATAAATAAAAATCCGTCAGAAACGCGAATCGCTTTGCTCGAAAATAATGTTCTCGCCGAGATATTTATTGAACAATGCAAAGAAAGGAGCATCTTAGGGAATATCTATAAAGGCATAGTGACGCGAGTCCTACCGGGAATGCAGTCGGCATTTGTTGATATTGGGCTAGAACGCACCGCCTTTCTTTTTGGTGGCGACGTTATCGACCCCAAAGAGGTTCTAGAGCGAAAAAGCCAGTTTAAGGTTGCCGATAGTGATCACCCTGAGATAAAACCTAAAACCAAAGTTCCTATAGAGTCCGTGCTGAGGACAGGGCAAGAAATACTCGTACAAATTGCTAAAGAACCCCTTGGCACCAAAGGGGCTCGGGTCACCATGAGTATTACCTTGCCGGGGCGCTTTCTTGTTTATTTGCCGCAATTTAATAACCTCTCCATTTCCAAAAAAATTGAAGATGAGCAGGAAAAAAACAGACTTAAAAGTTTGGTTCAAGAAATAAAAGAACCTAATGCCGGGGTTATCATAAGAACAGCAGCAATGCAGGCAAAATCAAGTCACTTTAAAAAGGATCTTGATTTTCTTCAGCGAACTTGGAACCGTATTGATGGGAAGGCAAGAAGAATTAAAGGACCGGCGCTTATTCACCAAGATCTTGATCTAATTGAACGCATTACCCGCGATCTCTATTCTGATGATATTCAGCAAATTATCATTGACTGCCATAAGACCTTCCGCCAATTAAAAAGTTTTTTGGGGGCTACAATTCCAGGTGCCGCAAAAAAGCTTGAATTTTATAAAGGTGAAATTCCCTTATTTGATTTTTTGCAAATTGAACCCCAAATAAAAGCAGCCCTGCGGAAGCGGGTCGATTTGCCTTCCGGTGGTTATTTGGTAATTGAGCAGACGGAAGCACTGGCGAGTATTGATGTCAATACGGGTAGTTTTGTGGGTCAACACAATGCCGACGACACCATTTTTAAAACCAATTTAGAAGCAGTAAATAAAATAGTTGAGCAAATTAGGGTGCGCAAACTTGGCGGTATTATTATTCTTGATTTAATTGATATGGAAATTGAGGAGCATAAAGAGCGGATTCACAGCGCTTTGTCTGAAGAACTTAAAAAAGATCGCCACAGGCCTCATATTTCCAAAATCAATGATCTTGGTCTTGTGGAAATGACACGAAAGAGAACCAGCGACTCGCTTGAGCGTCAGTTGCTGGATGTCTGCCCTTACTGCGAAGGGCGGGGCCGGACCGTGAGCATACAAGCTCTGGCGCATGAAATTCTTCGCGAAATAGAGCGTTATGTAAAATTGACGAGTAATAAAAAAATCATGATAAATGCTCGCGACGACCTGATTGAGTGGATAATGGAGTCTGAGGCGGACTGGCTTGAAGGGATGTGCGCGCGCCTAAAAGTAGAAGTAGAGTTTCGCTCCAAAGGCCCACCTGTAGGGAGTTTGGGTCAGCCTATGTATGAGATTTTTACTCTTTATTAGGCATAACGGGTATGCCCGCTAATTTCGCTTTCAAAAAAGAAACAAATTGAGCTTGGTTATAGTTTTTGGGCCGCCGAGGTTTGGCGAACCTCCGGTCGGTGGTATAATAATTTGTCTAGATTAAACAGGTGTATTTGCTTACATTATAAGCAAATATTTTTTACGAAGGGGTCTTCTTTGGAAAACAAGCCATTACCTTTTAGATTCTCTCGCTTTGTCGCCAATCTTCAGCCGTCACCCACCCTAAGCCTCAACAAACGAGCAAAGGAATTGGGGGCTCAGGGAAAAAACATCGTAAATTTTAGTGTTGGCGAGCCAGATTATGCGCCCCCAATCCAAGTCGTAGAGAGTGCGAGACAGGCACTTAAAGATGGGTTGACAACTTACGGCCCCCCAGGCGGTAGCCTTAAATTCAAAGACCTCATTCGCAAAAAATTTAAATCGGATAATGGCCTCGACTTTGCTCGCGATGAAATAACGGTAGGAATTGGGGCCAAGGAACTCCTCTTTCACAGTATGCTGACTCTTTTAAGGGAAAACGATGAGGCGATTCTTTTTGCTCCTTATTGGGTGAGCTATAAAGACCAAATTATGGCGGCAGGCGGAGTGCCAAAGATTCTGCCACTGCCAGAAAATCCTAAAAAAGACGGTTATATTGATATCCCAAAACTAAAAGAAGCTATCAATGACCGTACCAAGTTAATCATTCTCAACAGCCCTAACAACCCAGCGGGTTACACCTTAACCAAAGAAAATTTTCAGGAAATTGCTGATGTTATTGCTCCCCACCCCATATGGGTCATAAGTGACGAAATTTATGAATATATGAATTTTGGTGGGGCTCACGTGTCTTTTCTTAATGCGGTACCCCAAATGCGCAGCCGCACGATTATTATTAACGGTCTTTCCAAAGCCTTTGCTATGACAGGCTTCCGGGTGGGTTATGCCGCAGGACCCAAAAAAGCGATAGGATACATCAAAGGTTTGGGCGATCATTCCTCAACCTGCATTCCTCCGTTTATTGAAGAGGCAGCGATTACGGCCATGGAGCTTGGTTTTCCCGTCATGCATGAAAAAATTTCTGCACTAAGAGAGCGCCGAGATTTTATGATGGCTTTGATCAACGAAAAAATTAAATTGCCCTATATTGAGCCGAAGGGAGCATTTTATTTGTTTTTAGATTTGCGCCCTGTTTTAGCAAAATCTAAGCTATACGCGCCGAGTGACAGCGGGGGTTTTTGTGCTTGGCTACTAGATGAGGCTCATCTCGCGATGGTTCCTGGCGAAGCTTTTGGCAGTCCAGGATATGCACGGCTATGCTATTCGACAAGTCGCAGTGTTATTGAAGATGGGGTTAACAGGCTCGTAAAAGCGCTAGAAAATATCAAATAAACTTTTAAGATAGACTGATTTTTTTAATACGGGGAAAGATCTGGCCATGGATTTATCAATTTTAGGAAAAAATATTGCTGCTGTTCTCGAGCAGTTTTTCACAGAAGTCGAAACGACTATGGGGCAACTTTCCCCGGAAAAATTTGAACAATTAAGAGTAAATTTTTTAGGCAAAAAATCACCAATCTCTGGGTTGATGACAGAGCTTAAAAACTTAAGCAAAGATGAAAAACCCCAGGCGGGAAAGATGATTAATGATGCCCGCCAAACGGTTGAGGGAAAGCTTAATGAACTTAAAACTCAGGCGATTTCCTGGGAGATAGAGGCAAAACTCAGTGGTGAAGCTCTCGATATTAGTTTGCCGGTGGAGGGCTTTGATAATAAGGGGTCCGCTCATCCTGTTACCCTCATGCGGCGGATTTTGGTGCAAAGTTTTCGGCACCTAGGCTTTACGGTTTATGATGGCCCTGAACTCGACTTTGAGTTTTTTAATTTTACGGCGCTAAATTTACCGCCTTATCATCCTGCTCGCGATATGCAAGATACGTTTCATATTGCGGACCACAAAGACCTAATGATGCGACCACAAACCTCTACGGTTCAAATACATGCGATGCTTAGGGAAAAACCACCACTGCGTATAATCGCGCCAGGCCGGGTATTTCGTTGTGACTCTGACCCTACTCATACGCCGATGTTTCACCAAATTGAGGCACTTGTGGTTGATGAAAATATCTCCTTTGCTGATTTAAAGGGAACCATTGATGTTCTTTTAAAGAGTATCTTCAATAAAGATTTGGCCACACGTTTTCGTCCAAGTTATTTCCCCTTTACTGAGCCAAGCGCTGAAGTGGATCTCATGTGTACGGTTTGTATGGGAAAAGGAACAGATTGCCGCGTCTGCAAAGGAACCGGATGGCTAGAGGTCGGAGGATGTGGCATGGTGCACCCCAATGTCTTTGAAGCGGTCAACTATGATGCAGAAAAATATACTGGATTTGCGTTTGGGTTTGGTATCGACCGGCTTGCCATGCTGAAATACAGGCTTTCCGATTTGCGCACCCTTTTCGAGGGCAATCATAAATTTTTGAGCCAGTTTCCTATAAGTGCTTCATAACGGTCAGGCGAGCGGTTTACCGTGATTTTTTGGCTCGAGAAGAAAAAAATTAAAGAATTTTTTATGCGTATTTTTAAACATACAGATATTTGCAAGAGCATACAAAAAAAGTAAAAAATATAGGAAAAGAGATCTCATGAGAATTTCACTTAACTGGCTTAATGATTATATTGATCTTTCGGGCTACACCCCAGAAAACATCAGTTTTCATTTGACGGATTTAGGGCTTGAGGTTGAAGAATTTACCAAAGAAGAGCCGCTACCCCAGAGTATAGTCGTGGGCCAAATTTTGGAAGCAAAGCCCCACCCGCAGGCCGATAGTTTAAGGTTATGCCAAGTCGATATTGGTCAAGAAAACCCCTTAGAAATCGTTTGCGGAGCGAGCAATGCCCGCGCAGGCATCAAGGTTGCCGTTGCCACGGTCGGAACCAAAATGCCTTCGGGGTTAGAAATTAAATCGGCCAAAATTCGGGGTGTTGATTCGTCTGGTATGCTTTGCAGCGAAGAAGAGCTTGGTCTTAGCGATGCTAGTGAGGGAATTTGGGAGCTAGAGCACGATAAAGTCGTTGGTGCGCCGGTACAAAGTATTTTACCACCACCTGATGCCTACCTGAATCTAAACGTCACCGCGAACCGTGGCGACTGCCTATCCTATTTTGGTGTGGCACGTGAGCTTGCGGCGAGGCTTGGCAAATCGTTAAAGACACCTACTCTATCTTACAAGCCGTCAGGGTCTATTAACACCAATGACATCCTTTCCTTAAAAATTACTGAATCGTCAGGATGCTCACGTTTTTATGCGCTTTATGTGAACAATGTTTCCCCAGAGCCCTCACCTACGTGGCTTAAAAAAAGAATTTTGAGCACGGGTATGCGGCCCATAAACTCTATTGTCGATGTGACTAATTATGTCATGATGGAAACGGGTCAACCTATTCATGCTTATGATGCGTGCATGATTAAAAACAAAGTTCTTGGTGTGCGCAGGGCTGAAAAAGACGAACGGCTAAAGGTACTCGATGGAACTACAATTAATTTAGAAAATGACGATATTTTGATTGTTGATGGCGTAGAGCCCATTGGTCTGGCGGGCATTATGGGGGGTGAACACTCCGAAGTTAAAGATGAAACCCAAGCGATTGTGATTGAGGCAGCTGCGTTCGATGCTATTCAAATAAGAAGAACGGCGCGGCGTTTAGGGATGAATACCGAGGCGTCTCAGCGCTTTGAGCGCAGAATAAACCAGGAACAAACTTTATTTGCCGCGCAAAGAGTAGCTGATTTGTTATATATCATAGGCAAGCAAAAAGGGGGCGGGGGAGATAAAGAAATGCCCCAAATATCTTCAAACCTTGTCTCTTATGCTCCAAAGTCACTGGCGTTTGCCCCAATTCTATTTCGCTTATCGCGGCTCGAAAAAATTTATGGGGCAGCCCGAATAGGTTTAACCGAATGCCAGCAGATTTTTTCTGCTCTGGGTTTTGCCATTTCTGATGCAGCAAAAGAGAATGAGTTTATGGTAACGCCGCCCGCCTGGCGTCATGACATTGAAAAAGAGATCGATCTTATAGAGGAGATTATCCGTCATCATGGTTATGAGCACGTCCCCTATTCTCTTCCAACTATGGCTATAACGCCAACACCAGAAGACCCCTTTATTGCTTTTACGGACGAGATACGTAAAACGACGTCTTACTTAGGCTTTTCAGAAACCATTTCTTTTCCCTTTCATAAAGAAAAAACATTTAAAGCTATGCGCATTGGGGAGGGTCATGCTTTTTATCCGACCGTTGCGCTCCTTAACCCGCTTAGTGAAGATGAAAAATTCCTGCAAACTTCGCTGCTCCCCAGTCTTATAACGGCGATTTGTCGTGGCCAACATCATGGCCAAAAGGGTGCGCGCTTGTTTGAAGTTGGGCGCTGCTATTTTGCTGCCTCTGCTCGTAAAACGTTAATAGCGGAAACAAACGCATACCTTGACTCCTTAAAAATCAATGGTCGGTATATTTATCATCATGAGGGTCACGCTGACCCCTCTGAGCGCCCTATAGAAAAACTAATGTGGGCGGGGATCATCGATCAGCCCTACCAGGAGAAAGGCTGGCGTAACGGCGAAATAAAAGCTGATTTTTATACATTGAAGTCAATCCTCGCTTCTGTTTGCAAGTTTTTAGACATAGGGGCGCTAAAATTAGAGGCGGTGCGAGGCGAAGACTTTCCTTTTTTAAACCCAAAATCTGCAGCAACCCTAATGTCTGGTGGCACCGCGCTTGGTTATTTGGGTGAGCTTCACCCGGAACTCGCCTTTAATTTTGATTTTAAGCAAAAAGATCTCCCCCTCGTTTTTGAGATCAATGTCGAGCAAATTTTTAAGGCTAAATTTAATGAATCACCCTCGGTGTTGACCTCAATACCACGCTTTCCTGGGGTGACGCGGGATTTTGCTTTAATGGTAGATAGTGAAGTAACCCATGAAAAGATTGATGAGCTCATCGCGCATTTTCCTAAGAAAACCAATTTGTCGCATTGGTCCCTCTTCGATTTGTATACTGGGAGCGGCTTACCACAAGGGAAAAAAAGCATGGGGTACCGTTTTGTCTTTCAGCACCTTGAGCGTACGCTAAAGGACAGTGAAGTAGACAGTGAGTGCGAAAAACTTTTAAATCATTTAAATCAGTCTCACGGCATCCAGTTACGCCAATAGATAGGGGTCATTAAAGGCGATTAGCGCAAAAAGAATAGAATCTATAGCTCGGTAGGTCCGAACTATAGATAAAATAAATTTTAGGTACACAAAGAACTCCGAGAAATTCTCTGCATGCAAAAAAAACAAATGGCGCCAAAGCCTATAAAAGTTAAGCAAAAGCAACTCATTGTGGGCTGGCGAGAATGGGTTACGCTGCCCTTTTTGGGGGTCGATGAAATCAATGCTAAGATCGATACAGGGGCGCGCACCTCGGCATTGCATGCCTATGATATAGAAGAATACCATAAGCACGGGGTTGATATGGTGCGTTTTAAGATTCACCCCATCCAGCGAAGCCGTAGCTATGTTATTTCTGCGGCAGCTCCTTTGATCGAGAAAAGGTGGATAAAGAGTAGCGTAGGAAACCGAACGCTGCGGCCTGTAATTTCTACGATCGTAACCCTAGGGGGATATAGCTGGGAGATTGAACTTACCCTAGTGAATAGAGACCAGATGGGGTACCGCATGCTATTAGGGCGACAAGCACTTAGCAACAAACTTAATATTTTTATCAATCCTGCAAAAAGCTATTTGGCCAGTAAAAATATAGAATTGGACTAAAAAACTTATGAACATTCTGATTTTGTCCCGTAAAGAATCATTATATTCGACTTCGCGCCTCAAAGAAGCCGCGCTGAAACTGGGACATAATGTCGATATCATTGATTATCTTCGGTGTTATATTAACATCAATTCTAAACGCCCAACGGTCCTCTATGCCGGAAAAGATTTGGATCACTATGATATTGTCATCCCACGCATTGGAGCGTCGCACACATTTTATGGAACTGCTGTTGTGCGCCAATTTGAAATGATGGGAACCAAAACGCTTAATAGTTCGGTGAGTATAACCAAATCTCGTGATAAGCTGCGCTGCATGCAAATTTTGGCCAAAAAAGGTATTGGGCTACCTATCTCGGGTTGTGCTCATTCGACAAAAGATGCCGAAGGACTCATCCAAATCGCGGGCGGTCCCCCCGTGGTTGTTAAGCTTTTAGAAGGCACGCAAGGCATAGGAGTCGTTCTGGCCGAAACCAAAAAAGCTGCAGAGTCTGTTATTCAAGCTTTTAGGGACCTCAATGCGCATATCATCATTCAAGAATATATAAAAGAGGCTCAGGGGTGTGACATCCGCTGTTTTGTTATTGGCAACAAGGTAGTCGCGAGCATACTGCGAAAAAGTGCCGAGGGAGAGTTTCGTTCAAACCTTCACCGCGGAGGTACGGCGCATAATGTTATTCTCACCGAGGACGAAGAAAAAACAGCTATAAGTGCCGCACATGGGCTTGGTCTCAGTGTTGCGGGTGTGGATATTTTGCGCTCCAGTCATGGTCCGGTTGTTCTCGAAGTTAACTCTTCGCCGGGGTTAGAAGGTGTTGAGAAAACGACTAAGGTAGATATTGCTACTCTTATTATTCAGTTTATGGAATCGACGCACAACACAGGGGGGGCATAATTTTATGCTAAAATTAAACAAAAGTGTCATTAAAGGACACTTTTATGGGAAATTAAAGCCAAATGATTAGTATTGTTCGTGTTGACTCATTAAGAAATTATGCCGAAATAGTCAATGATTAATTGGTGTTGTCGGCGCCACCTTCATGGGCCATGGTCAGGTCATTATAGTTTTTTTGCACAAAAACTTGGGTGTGTCCCATTGGATCAGAAATCATGGGGTAATATCAGCAGCAACAGGCACGGAAGATATCGCTCGTTCTAAGGTCTTCCACCGGCACCAAAACTATAGCCGTCACCACTTAAAACGGAATGGCTTCGCCGTCAAGAAAAAATCCCCCAGTCGGCCCACTTTTGTCGATAAGAGCGAGCTTAACAATGCTCTTTGCGCCAAGCGTAAGATCTCTGGGCGCGTTGGGTCCTCCCATGCTGGTTTTTACCCAACCCGGGGAAACAGAGTTGATTTTTATATCAGTGCCTAAAAGCTCAGCAGCGAGTATTTTTGTGAGACCATTTAAGGCAAGTTTTGATATGCGGTAGCCAGGCCAAAATGCTCCGATCTCATTTAGAGCTCCCATTTCTGAGGATACGTTTACGATGGTGCCCGAGTTTTTTTCCTTCATCAGAGGGATAAAAGTTTGGCAGAGTTTAAAGGGGCCAAGGGTGTTTATGTCAAATATTTTTGCCATAGTTTTGGGGTTCGCTCTTAGAGCGGAGCCAAGCTCAGGGTGTGTCGGGTCACCACCCTCTAAAAAAACACCCGCATTGTTGACAAGAATATCGAGGTGACCATATTTCGTTTTTATGTAGGTATAGGCATTTTTGATGTGGCGCGTATTAGAAACATCCAGTTCTAGCGCCTCTACATCAAGATGCAAGCTACGCAAATGTTCAGCAGCTTCTAGGCCTTTAGAGATGCTTCGTGAGCCCATAATAACAAAATGACCTGCTTCAGCGAGTTGTCGGCATACTTCGTATCCGATCCCCCGGTTTGCTCCCGTAACCAGCGCAATTTTTTGTTTCACGGCATCCTCTCTATTTGGCGAAAATTTGCCCTCGCGCCAAACCTTGGCACGAAAGCAACTATATATCTGAGAAAAAAGATCTCTTAAAATATTTTTATGATCGCGATATGATGTTCTTTTGTTATGATTGAACGGCAGCTGCCATTTTTTATTACCTTTTGCCTATAATAATAAACCATTATGCCTAACGCGACAATATCAAAGGTCTGGCCTTCCTACTGGAAGGAAATAAGCAGGTACCCAGTCCTATATATTGTGGGTATTTTTACTCTAATAATGACCAGCCTATCAGAGGTCTTTATTCCCAAATTTTCCCAGTGGACACTTGATCTGTTGTGGGGAAGTCCGGAAAATCATCTACCAAAATTTTTAGAGAATTTGCCGACCAAGGAAGCATTATTAAAGCTCTGTTTTGCCTTCCCACTTGTTTTGATTGTTGGATGGCTTGGCCGAGTTGGCTGGCGTCAGTCTCTTGCGCGAAGGACACATATTGCGGGCAGGGATTTTCGCGTTGCTTATTGGGATAGCCTTAGGGATTTGCGGGAAAGTCGCTTGCTTCAGTATACCCTCGGTGATCTTATCTCTCGTGGCATTAGCGACCTTAATGCGGTGCGATTTCTTTTGGGCATGACCTTGGTTATTACTTTTGATGTTATCTTTTTTGTGTCATTTTCTCTCTTTTTCATGTTCCGCATAGATGCTGGCTTGGCTCTTGCTTGCCTCGCACCGTCATTTTTTGCAGTACCTCTGGTCATAAAATTTGCCAAAATCCAGGAAAAAACGTATTTAAAAGCGCAGAAGAAATTATCTTTTTTTTCCGAAATGATCAGCAAAGCTTTGTCTATGATGAAGTTTTCCCGGGCGACGGCGACAGAAAAAATTTGGTCTAAACATTTGTATCGGGAGGCGACAAGTTATGCAAAAAGGAGCTATAAGTTCCAGCGCTCATCGTGGAAGCTGTTTCCTATTGTCAATATTCCAACTCTTATAAGTTACATTGTTTTACTTATTCTTGGTCCCCAGCGTCTGAGTGTGGATGCCATTAGCCCAGGTGAGCTGTTGGCATTTTTTTCATATTTACTTTTGATGCAAACGCCGCTCTATGAAATCAACCACTGCATCACGGAGTGGCAAAAAGGCTTAGTCGGACTCAAAAGAATAAATGAAGTGATGGCTGTAAAAAACGCGAGCGCTCGAATCGTCGAAGCTGATCCTCTAGATATAAAGAGGTCATTACGAGCAGTTCAAGCAGGAGACTTAAGCTATGGCTATGGTGAAGGTAGCACTGTTTTACAAAATTTGAATTTTACAATTAAAAAAGGCGAAATTATAGGTATCACAGGGCCTGTAGGGAGCGGCAAATCAACGTTGGTGAAGATTCTAAGCCAGGAAATCACCGGATACCAGGGATCTTTATGTCTCTTCGGCGAAGAACTTTCCACATTATCTCCACAACACATAAGTACGGTGGTGAATTGTGTGCCACAAAAGCCGTTTCTTTTTGCGGGAACGATTCGCCACAATCTTTGTTTAGATAGTATTTTTACTGAGGAACAGCTAAAAAGCATATTAAATTTTGTGGGGCTATATCATGAACTCCAGCAGGCCGGGCGTTCGCTTGATAGCTGGATTGGTGAGTGGGGCGTGAGTTTATCTGGCGGGCAAAAGCAGCGCCTTTGTTTAGCTCGCGCTTTGTTAAGGCCAAAGCCCCTGCTTCTGTTAGATGATTCTTTTAGTGCGGTAGATTCTATAACAGAAAAAAATATCATCGAACGCATTGGCGAGGTTGTTTCCTCTGAAACAACCATCGTTTGGGTTGCACATAGATCATCTACCCTAAAGTATTGTTCGCGAATTTTAACCCTTGAAAACGGTGTCATAAGTGAATAAATGCCTAAGCAGAAAATACAAATGAAAAGCAGTTCAAATCAAAAGTCTAGACGAGGTCCCCGATATATTTCCGATTTAGATTATGATGATAATGTTGACTGGTTGGGCCTTATAAAGCTGTTTAAAACAGAAAAAAAGCCCATTAAATATTTTTTGCTTGCGACGTTACTTCTTCTCGGGAGTGCTGGCTTTTTAATGCTTTCGGCGAAAAACCTCGGAGCGCTTTTTGGGGTTATTGCGCAAAAAAAATTTGGTAGCGAGTATATTCTTTTGGCGTCTGTTTTTTTAGGGGCTGAAGCGATTTCTCTTATTTTTCAGTATTATGGGCGCATTATCATTGCTTACTCAACAACGCAAGTCACCCTGGGTACCCGAAAAAAGCTCATAGATAAAATTAACTCTTTGCCGGTCGCCTATTTTGATAGCACGCCGATGGGAAGAACCCTTACCCGAATAACTGCTGATGTCGAGGGCTTAGAACAGTTTTTCTCGGGGACGCTTCCCAAGGTTCTTTCAGCCGTTGTGCAGATTATTGCCGTATTTATTGCCATGCTTCTCTCAAATTTAAAACTAGGGCTTATTGTTGTGTGTTTTACCACACCAGCGATATTTTTTTCTGTGTTTTTGCGGGTCAAAGCCAGGGCGGTTTACCGCGAAATTAAAAGGTTAACGGCGGGACTCAATGCGAAGCTGGCTGAAAATATTAGTGGACTGACCTTAATCAGACTATTTGGCTTATCCGACTGGACGCTTTCAGAATACCGGGGCGGGACAAATTCTCTTTATCGTTCGCACCTAAAACTCATGAATTTAAACGCTTTTGTTATGCCGACCATCGTGCTTCTTTGTACTGCGCCGCTTATCTTTGTTTTTGGTTTTGGGGGTAACTATGTTTTAAGTGGCTCTCTTGAGCTTGCCACGTTTGTTGCGTTTGTGCGGTATAGCGAGAGGATTTTAAGCCCTGTGCGCGCATTTTCTCAGGAGATACAGGTTATTCAAGATGCTCTCGCCTCAAGTGAGCGCATTTACCATATGCTCAATGAACCACCAGAAACATCCGTTCTTGGGGAAGATGGGCATGTGCAGCAGGAGCTTGCGGGTAAAATAGAGTTTTCTCATGTTTTTGCTTCTTATGGTCGCCCTGAAAAACCTATATTAAAAAACATCAGCTTCCGTATTGGAAGCGGTGAAAAAGTCGGTTTAGTGGGGGCAACTGGCAGCGGAAAAACCACAACTATCTCGCTTATTCCTGCTTTATACCAAATCGATGAGGGGGTTGTGCTTATCGATGATATTCCCTTAAATCACTGGCACCGGGAAACCCTGCGTCAGCAAATAGGTTATATAAGTCAGGATGTGGAGATTTTTCGCGGCTCCCTTAGGGACAATCTTCTGGTCGGACGTTCTGCACATCACTTCGCAAGTGACCAAGAGATCTTAAACGTTTGTGCTTTGACGGGTTTTGAAAAAACCTTGAATTCACTGCCTAAAGGACTTGATCAAATTCTCTTAGATGGGGGCAAAAATCTTTCTGTCGGTGAGCGGCAGCTTCTCAGTATCACAAGGATTATTCTTAAAAACCCCAAGATTCTCATTTTGGATGAAGCCACATCAAGCATAGACCCCCACAGTGAAAAAATTGTACAAGAGGCACTAAATACTGCTTCTTTGGGGAGAACAACGCTTATTATTGCGCATCGCTTGAGTACGGTTACGGCGTGTGATCTTATCCTGGTGTTTCATGATGGGAAACTTATAGAAAAAGGAACGCATGAGCAGCTTGTCAAAAATGATGGTTACTATGCGCAGCTGGCGAGAACGCATTAGGGTTGTTTATTAAAAAAGTACTTTTTTGCTTAAAGTCGTGACTCGTTTACGATAAAGGCTTAGTAGGAATTTATTTTTTCTTTATCGAGACATCTTCTAGATTGAGAGAAAAATTTTCTAAAAGTTCGCGCATAAATTTGGCATGCAAATAATGCCCCGCTTTATACAGGGTGATTTTTCCAAATAGCTGAAACCCCAAAAGCTTAAGATCGCCGACGCAGTCAAGGAGCTTGTGGCGCACAAATTCGTTGGAAAACCGAAGCCCCTCGGCATTGATCACTTTTTCATCATCAACCACCACCGCATTGTCTAGGGAACCACCACGAGCAAGACCCCGGGAGCGCATAAATTCTACGTCTTTTAGGTGGCAAAAGGTTCTGGCCTCACACAATGAAAAATAATTGTCCTCATTAAGCAAAAACTCAGTGGACTGTTTGCCGATGGCTTTGCTGTACTGAAAGTCTATAGTACAGGAAAATAAAAGCTCATCCGTTGAATGAGGTTCTATGCGCATAAAACTATCATGATGCACCACTTCAAAAGGTTTTATGGCGCGATAAGTTTTTTTGGGGGAATCTTGGCGTTTAGAGCCCGTTATAAGCAAAAAATCAACAAAAGGTGCTGCGCTTCCGTCCAAAATTGGGACTTCAGGAGCATTGATTTTGACTAAGACATTATCGATACCAAGGCCATGGAAAGCGCTCATCAAATGTTCAATAGTGGACACGCTATTTTCACCGCTACCGATCGTGGTGTTGAGTTCAGTGGCCCCGATTGCTGCAGGTGTTGCGGTGATGATTGGTGCATTCGGAATATCGGTGCGTAAAAAAACAATACCATGATCTGGTCCAGCGGGAAGAACTTCAATTTCGACGATATTGCCGCTATGAAGACCAACGCCACGGAATCTCAAGGGCTTGAGGAGGGTTCGTTGGTACTGCATGGATAAATAGTCTTTTTATGAATTGGTGATTACCCCTCTGTTCTAAATTTTGCCGAGGTATTGTACTCACTATATTAGATACCTCCCCTGGCGACAATATAGAAAAAAATCCGCGTTTTATGGAAAAAAAGACACACTGACCCCGTGTAAATAATTAAGAGAATCAAAATCTCTGCGGTCTTATTCTTTCCACATGGCGAGGTAATGATCGAGTCGACGGGAAACCCACTGCTGATAGCCGCTCCAGGAAGTGATCTTTTGTAGTTCTTTTTGGTGTGTTGGGGATCCGATGCCAAGGATGTCCCGAGAAACATTGATAAGTGAAGGAGACTGTGGCGGAAGGACGGCTTTGATGCTTTTTAGAGAAAAGCCTTGAGCGCCAACCCCAGGTATAAGCAAAGGAAATTGATGAAGCTGGGTGGTGTCCAATGCATTATTAGCTTCAAAATAGGGAGCGCCAACCACGAAGCCTAGGCTTTCAAAGTAGCCGCTCTTTTGCGCATGATCTATATATAACTTGCCCACAAATTCAGCAAAATTCAGCTGGTTTTCCATTCTTTTGGTTTGAATGACAGGGCCGCTCGGGTTGGAGCTCAAAAGAACAATATAAACCCCCTTGCCTGCAAGTAACCACGGACTCATGGCTTCAATCGTATCGATACCAAGATAGGGCGTGATGGTTATCGCGTCAGCATGAAAAATTTCAAAGGCTGCTTTCCCGTAAGCGAACATGGTTGACCGAATATCCGCGCGTTTCGCATCATATATGTTTAAAAATCCCCGCTCGCGGGCCTTTAAGGTTACCGATTCTAATGCCTGCATCCCTTGCCAGCCGCAGGCCTCAAAAAAAGCGCTTTGCCATTTTATAATTTTGATACGGGGCTCTATGGCATCCAAGACGCAAGTGCAAAAATCATCAATAAAATCAGCAAGAGAATTTTCTTGCCTGCACTGCGCGAAAAACGGAGGTAAATCATTAAAAATATGCAAGTCGATGCCTATACATAGAGGTGCCTCAGACGCGGAGATATTTTTTTCCAGGTGTCTACGAAAACTTTTTTTAAGCAATGGAGGCATTTTTATCCCTAACATAAATACGATAAATGGGGCCAGTTTTTAGTAACATAAGCTTTGAGGCGATTATTGTTGCTATCACGTATAAAGTTTAGTGGCGTTCCTTCAACTAAAGGAACGCCAAGCGCTCGAGACGTGAGCAAATCAATTTGATTTAGTGACAGTCCTGTGTTCAATTGGGCTAATTTTTTGACGATAAGGCTCGCATAGGTTAATAGCCTGATGTGGACAGACATGTTGTTGGGAGGCGTTACCCCTCGGGAAGCGTTGCGGGATAATTCCTTTATTAAACGGTTCATGCTGAAAAAATTCGGATTTTCAGTCATAAACTCTTTAAAAAACTTGGTTTCGGCATCATCTACCGGAACAAACTCTTCACCGTGATAATTTAAAAAAGCATCCCATTGCTGGCTTTGACTTGCAAACACCCACCCCGTCTTTTCAAGCGCACTTAAGATTTTTTCTAATGATAGCTGCGATATGCGGCAAAAAGCTATCATGTCTGATAGAAACGCCATTCTGATCACACTCGAAACGCTTCTCTGATTTTTTCCTAAAGGCCGCGTCATAATAACATCTTTACAAATACACCCCATAATTTGCAAAACGGCTTCTTTATGAGTCATATCATTTTCAGGGCAACACCATTCATAAATACTTGGGCGGTAGCTGTTGATGTCCCGATAAATATGGATAAAATTAAAAACGGACTTGTTAAAGGAGAGCTTTAATTCTTGCTCAGCCATCCAGGATAAACGCGGACATTTGAGCGGCTCCTCGCCCAAATGTCCCCACCAGACATAGTTTTGCCAATAGGAACTGAGCTTTTCCGGCTTAATGATAGAAGATAGCCTGTGGTATAGCACTTCTAAGCTCTTTTTTAAGTCATCCTCTTCCAGGCAGCATAAAAACAGCCTTTTTTTACTTTGAATCAGACGTAACAAACTGCCCTTGGGAAGAGTGGAATGAGTCACATCAATAGCAAGAATTGGCTCATGGGTAAGGTTGGTCAACGCGCTGTCTTTAATGGTAGAGAACTCAAGATATTTTATATACTTAGGGTCAAATACCTGTTTGGCTGCTAGGGCCAAAGCCGGGGAGTCCCCTGCGGATGTTTCCGTGCTTTTATTTTTGCTATTATTTTCCAGATAAAGATCGTAGTAATGAGCGCGGAGCTTAAGATGGTGGAGTTCATCATCGCCATCAGGAATGTGCCGCCACATAGTCTTTTCTTTAATGTATTTATAAGCGCGAGGGGATTTATTGTTAGGGCCGTGACTAAACCTAAGTTTATTTAGATATCCCGAATTTAGCCAGTCTGGTACAAGGCCCGCCAAAGATTCATACCAATTTGTATAATTAATGGCTTTGTGAATGATGCCACTATGGAAGGCATCTCGAGCCTTAAATACCAGTGGGAGTTTTGGGTGGCTTTTAATTTCATTTAGGAGTTTTTTTTCCACCCCTAACGAATTTAAGTTGGGAAAAAAACCAAATTCAGCTTCGGGAAATCCAATCAAAGGTTTTTTGTTGAACCAAAGTCTAATATGGCAAGCAAGAGCAAGCTCAAAAAAGCTGCCAAAGCACTCGGCGTCGCTCAGATACATAACTGTTATGGGGGCGCGGTGAATTTTTTCTAAGACCGTATTAGCTTGCTTAAAGTAGGAAAAAACCTCTTGACGGAAAAGAGAGTTTTTAAGGTGGAATATCCACTCCTCTTGATAATCATTTAAGGGCATGCGCTGGCAAAGAACTAGGAGCTTTATGGGGGGAGGCGCATTTTCTGATCCAAATCGTGGCAATAAAGAATCTAGAGCCTTAAAAAAGTCAAAACATTGGGGAGAATAAAGTGACACAAGATTATTGAGTTCAATAGCCACAATATCTGGGGATAATTTTTTTATGGTATAGGTTGTCGCCAATCCTTGTTTATCCTTTTTGCCAGCAAAAACGCTAATTTTTCTGGAGCATCAAACCATATTTTTTTTGCCGCCGAGCGGTGTTTTTTAATAGATGCCTATTTAAAGTTTTACTTAATAATCACCACATTAATTTCTGGAAAAGCTTCTAAATTAATGAGAATACCACCGCGCATTTTTTGCTCTAACAGACAAAAGAGAAATCCACTTGAATTGACAAACTGATGAGGCAGGTTATCCGAAATATTGAGCAGTGGTGAAGAAGCAAGTTCATGAGAAAAAAAGTTTTCTAAATAATAGTTCAACCGACTGAAGGGGCTGTGCACTTTTAGCCACTTAATATCACTGGAGCTTTCTGCGTGGCTGGGTTTGAGCGCCGCGTTGAGAATATGTGCGAGTTCAATAAAAAAATCATGATTAATTTCATAATCAGCCGAGCGAATTTTTAAAAACTCTAAAATTAAGCCCCCCCCGCTAAATGCTTTGATATTTTCCTTTGTGAAGCTTTGCCCATCATGAGCAAAAGTTTCGACCATAATAGCACCCTGAATCCACGCAAAACGATTGTGATCATAAGGATTTAGACTTTCATGCTTTAGAAGTTTTTCTATACCGCGAAGCTCCTGAGGTTCAATGGTATAGGGGATTAGAGAAAAATCCTGAAATTTCCCGTTTTTAAGGCTGACTATTATCTTTTGATCGCTTGGCGCTTTGGTAAAAAAGTTTTGTTTAATATGACGGTCGAGCATCTTTTTTTCTGATTTCCCGAAATTTGGCAGAAGTAACTCTAAATCCCTATTAATTTCTAGTAACCGTCGATAGGATTTGGCGGGAATTTTTTCTTCTTTACCTGATATGATGTATAAAGTTCTCTTTTGATGAAAGAGAATATCTTCGACTATCGTTGTAAACTCCATTTTTACATTGCTTATAGGGCAATTAAAGGGCAGCGAGCGTGAAAAAAAATTATCTTCCTCTTCTACATTTGAAGACGTTACAAGGGCAATACGGCTGAATTCATGTTTAGCCACCAACCCGGTTTGCAAACATAAATTTACAAGAGGTTTTGCCAGCTGACTTTCATCGAAACCGCTAAAAGATTTGGGGAATGACAATTGCTGATATGTGCTAGTGACATTTAAATATCGTGATTTTTGCCACAATATTTCATGCATCGAGAGTGCCTTCTAATTGAACAGAAAGCGTTTCAATGCCTTCTCTCAATGAAGCAGATCTTATGCGAGCTTTGAGGAGGTTTAACGTTTTTAGTAAGTAACGCCAATTTTTTTGGTCAATAGCAATATTGACCAGCATTTCGTAGGCTTCAAAAAAATGAGGATCAACGCCAAGGACCTGTTCAAACATCTCGACGGCCTTTTTAATTTGCCCGGTTTTTAAATACAGATGCCCTAATCTATTTGTAATCAAGTTTTTTTCACGGGTTGAGCTCGTTTTCTTCCGGAGTTCACCTAAAACCATAATGCAGGATTCAAAGTCACCGAGGCGGTAATAGGCCTCATAATATAAGTTAGAGGTTTCTAAGGGACTGTTTTTGCAGAATTTATTTAAAACATCAATGGCTTCTTTATAATTCGCTTCGTGGTAGACAAAAACAGTGGCCAATTCATGAGCAATTCGGTACTTTTCTTGCTCTTTTCCTGCATGAAGTATTTTTTTGAGAATGTTTGCGACGCTGACCCAATCATTTTGTTGCGTGAAAACCAATTTAAAATATTTCAAAGCCTTAATATTATACTCATCAAACTTTAAGAGTTCATCAAAAGATTCGGCTAACAGTTCATCGTGCGGGCATTTTTTTTCATAGAGCAATGTTAGTCGCTCCAGGGTTTTAATAATATCACCACTTCGCCGGAATAATTTGTAGCAATTATAGAGGATTTTTGCTTCATCCTCCCAGTTTTCAAGGCCAATGATTTTGTGAAGGACATCGCGACGAAATTCAGCATAATTCAATTCAAATTTTTCGAGGATGTTCTGACAGGTTATTATACAGGACTGGATATCATCAAGATGGCTATACTGAACCGAAGCAAGCCAAATATAATAATAGAGCCGCTCTTGTTTCGATCCTGGTTCAAAAATAATTGTCTGAATGAGTTTGTTAAATGAATTCCAACACTCATAGCGCGCCAACTCACGCAAATATTCATCGCATTCAGCTTTTGAAAGCTTACTGCCGCTTTCTATTTTAGTTAAATAGCTAGCGATTTTTGTCTCTATCCGGGCCTGGGTCATGGCGATCCACTCGCAGAAACATTGTGTGGAGTTAGTCCAGAGAGTATCAAGTTTTTAGTTTTTTCAATTATTTTTTCATACGAAAACACCGAATCATCAAATAACCACTGTAAACTGATCCCATCCATAACTGCGATGATAATGCTCGCATATCCAATGAGATTGACATCTTTAAAGGAACCATCCTTGACGCCTTCTGCCAGGATTTGTGAGGCAGTCTCCCGAAATTTGGCATAGTGCCTACCAATGACCGCGCGAATGTCAGTGTTTTGATTGATTTGCGTCCAAAAATCCATATTAACTTGGTAGTATTCTTTGTTTTTTCGCACGACATTCAAACCCACTTCAATAAACATTTCAAGCTTTTCGCGGGGATTTTTTGCTTTTTTTGTTTCCGAGACAATTGCTTTTTCAATGTCCTCTGCAACTTTATCAAGTACAGATTTTAAAAGATCGTCTTTGTTTAAAAAATAGTAATGAATAATCCCTTTACTGACCCCCGCCGCATTAGCAACATCCTGCATCGAAAAATTGTTATAACCATATTTGCTAATACATTCGACCGTTGCTTGTACTATTTGGGCTTTACGCTCACTTGCCACATCAAGTTTTGTCATAATATCCTTGTCCAAAATCTTTAATTTTTTACTTTAATACCCAGGCACCAGGTTTCTCTAAAAATGTGAGTCGAGGGTTCATAAAAATTCTTTTATATTATAGGTTATTAGAAAGCTATCTAAAAGTCCCAAAAAACTTCTTTAGGCTATAAAGGCATTTTTTATAACAGGCCCTTTTTGTTCGCTCAAAATCATCTCATCCTTCTCGCGCATCATTATGATTATAAACCCCTATTTTTCTTTGCCGTGTCTTTGAATTGAGATAAACAAAAAATTTCGCTGATTGGCTTATGATATTAGGCGGTGAGCCATAATATTCCCTCCGACCAGGTTAATTTTTATGGATGACTATTTGAGACATATTCTTGAGCTGTGGTTTTTTTTGTGATAAATTAATAGGTTAGATTCAATTGAGGAGAATATAAATGATAAATCGTCTCAGAGAGAAACTGAGGAGCGCACCTTTTTGGGGGCTGGGTTTGAGCTGTCTCTTTGCTTGGCAAGCGCACGCTAAGGCCCTGCATTGGACCCACTATGGGCCTCGTCCTTTAGGGATGGGAAATGCCTTCGTCGCCGTTAGTGATGATTATAATGCACTATTTTATAATCCGGCAGGACTTGCGCGAATTCCCGAATGGACGGGGACTTTTTTTGAAATGGGTTTCGAGGTGTCGCAGTCTACTTGGCGACTTAAAAATGAACTCCAAAACTTTGGTCAGGGGAGTACAGGCGGCAATCAGGAAGCAATTGATTTCATCAATAGACATATTGGCGAAAATCATCATGCTGCGATGTTCTTGACCCCGCATCTCATTATTCCTGGTTTTGGTATCGGTGCAGGACTTGAGTTTGAAATGACGGCGATGTTTCACCGGCAGATTTCTGCTGATTTGAGTTTCGGCCCAAGACTGATTCTTCCCATTGCTTATGCGCATAGTTTTTGGGATGACCGCTTAAAGATCGGCGGCGGTCTGAAATTTGTGGCTCGAGGAGGCGTTGACAGAGAGTTTAGCATTGAAGAAATATCCGCTTTTTCTTCTTCGGGTGATAGTCAAGACCCATCGGAGCCTGAAATTGGGGATTATGTAGAGGGGGGCTCCGGATTTGGAGCTGATTTTGGTATTCTCTTTACCCCAATAAAAACAATGGAGCCAACACTGGGCCTCAGTATTATGGATCTGGGTGGAACCCCTTATAGTACAAAACTCAATGTGGCGGGCAAGGCGCTAGGCACCCCAGATTCTCGGCTTCCTAGCGTTAATACAGGTGTCAGCATAAAGCCGATACAAACAGAAAAAACATATCTATTACTCGCGGCAGATGCTCATGCGACCAATCAACCCGAGCATTATTCAAAGAAATTAAATTTAGGTATGGAGTGGGGTTATAGCAAAATTTTAAAACTCCAAACGGGCCTACATCAAGGTGAGTGGACTGCGGGCATGCAGTTTGATGTAAGGCTACTGAAACTGCGCATAGTGAGTTACAAAGAGCAAATTGGTACTTTAGCTGGGCTCGATGAAAATCTCGGTGATCGACGATTATTGATTGAATTTAAATTTCTTATATAGCTGGCAAAGGAGCTGGGGATGCCCAAAATCAATACAATGTTGCTAAGGTCTTTTTTTATCGCGGTTACCTGTGCTTTTGGCGCACAGTCTTTTGCCAAAGACGTAGAGTCTATGCAAGCTGAAGAACAAGATGAAAAAAGCGCAATGGATAATGCCGCGGATGGTGCCGCTTTAGATGATCAAGACACAAGTGCTCAAGATGAAAAAAAATTGGAAACAGAAGACAATCAGACGACAGATGCTTCGTCCGACGAGGGATCAGAGTCTGATGTCACGGTTAAATCGGTAGGCGTTTTGGATGGCAAGCTTTTTTTAGGAACAACCTTTGGTTGGGTGAGTACATCTGGTAGCAAAGGGAATTATCGCTCGCTGGGAGCTAGTGATATAACCGCAGGATATTTACTGCCTAAGCAGTTTGTCCCGGGGTTTCAGTCTTATGGTTTTGCTCGGTTTTTACCCGTGTCAGTAACGGCAGATTATAACCTAAATAATTATACAGGGGTGATAAATTATTTTAGCTTTGGGTTACGCACGGCGAAAGATCTTAAGAAAAAAATCAAAATTTATGGCGAGGCCGGTATTAGTGTGTTTCAGTCCCGGCTTGATCCCGTTAATGAGGCAGCTGATTCTGCTGACTTAGAAATGACGGGTGCTGCCTTAAACTTTGCCGCAGGTGCTGATTATATGTTCATGAAAAAAGTGAGCATGGGGCCGCGCATTGGGGGCGCTTTGGGTAACTATAAGTTTTTCCAGTTTGCCCTTTCGTTTGATTTTTTGATGTGAGTTTTTTCTCGCGTTCAGCACTGGGTCTAGCAAGAGATTAATATTGGATGACTTTTCGGTAGTTTTTCCATATTTTTATCGCATGAGCAATTTACTTTATTTTTTCGTATCTTTTCTTTTTTTGATTTCCTCAGGGTGTCAGAGTAAAAAAATTAGCTATGGCACACTGCATATAAAGTCAAAGCTGCCTGGGGAATATGAGGTTTTTCAGGTAAAAAGTGAAAACCCTCCTCAGGTCGTTGCGGAAAAACTTGGGTTATATAATCATGACCTTAAGCTGCGCCCGGGCAAATACATTATACTGGCTGACTGTAGCAGCGAAGCTTTGGTTCTTAGCGAAAATCAAAAAGAAACTTTATATGTTGGCGGGGTAGAGCTAGAACTGCCTAAGTCTGGTTTTGAAGAAGCCTTTCCCTTGGTACAGTGCGAGCGTTCGACTTTACTTGGCATTAAGCAAAAGCTGCAAAACAGAAGAACTTTGCAAGTTTTACCAACCCAGCAGCATATTCTGATAGGCCCAGCCGCCTTCGCTTTAGAAATGGGAAAATTGAGCGCCCATTTTGAAGACACCAAAAATATTCAACTTGGGGCTATTGTCGTAGGCACCCCTGAAGACAAAGGGTCGTACTTTGTGTCGGGCATAAATACTGCTGCTCCCGTAAGTCAGTCTCAGGAATTAGGTGTTCCCATGTTCCTTCTCCCAGGAGAATATCTCGTTGAACTCAATGGCACAAAAAACACGGTCACCATTGAACCGCTAGAAACAAAAGTTCAGACGGTTGGATATTTTGTTATAAACACCCCCAAAACCGGTTTGGCCATTAAAGATGTACATCAGTCAGAGTTAAGCTTTGTCGAGACAAAAACAGGTGCGGTCTATGAATTAAACAAATCATACATAGTGCTTCCAGGGAAATTATCGATAAGAATTGGCAGCACCCAGTATTATCATGATGTTTCAATTGAGGATAAAAAACTGACGGCAATCGATTTGTCAGCTGTCGTTGTCGCGATTGACTGCGAACCGCCCGAAGTTTTGTGCCATAAGAAGCAAAGGGTTTTTTTGTTTCAGGGTGATAATCCTTACTTTTTTAGCCAAGGTTTTACTAACGAGATAATCTATCACTGGTTTTTGGAGCCTATTAAAATAAGCTTAAATACAACAGAATCCATTTATCGCAAAGTTGCTAGCGGCTCTGCAGTTGTGAATGAGTCTTTTGGGCGCCTAGATTTGCACTTAATAAGACACCGTTCCTCTAATCCAGACGTTAAAACAAATTTTTTACGTGTACTTCCCAAGTCCTTTAAGTTAGAGGGACAATCCTATGACATTGATTTTAATGGCAATGAGGCGCGCCTGAATTTATTTGCCGGTAATTACCATCTCGTCCACCACATGGCACGAGTGGGCAAAATCTTTGATCCTATTGTTAAAAATGTTTCTTTTAAGATTCAGGCTGGCCGAACAACTCATCTTGTTATGGACGTCTATTAGTTTTTTTTATCAAAAAGACTTGAAAGCTTGAGTTTACTCCCTTATAGATCTCATTTATAATCGGGCCTTTGCGCCCCAGCATGCGCTAGCGGGCTTATTTATCAAAATAATAACTTAACCTAAGGAATTTATATGGAAATCAGAACTGACTGGACATTTGACGCGATCAAAACGATATATAGGCGCCCACTCTTTGATCTTATTTATGAAGCGAGGACAGTGCATAAACATTACCACGACGCTAATGAAGTTCAGGTATGCTCTTTGATATCAGTAAAAACAGGCAATTGCCAAGAAGACTGTGGCTATTGCCCGCAGTCAGCGCGGTATCAAACGGAGATAAATAAACACAGTCTCTTATCAAAAGATGAAGTTATGGGATATGCGCAATCGGCGAAAGATATGGGGGCAACACGGGTTTGCTTAGGGGCTGCATGGAGAAGGGTTAGAGACAATAAAGAATTTGATCAAATGGTTGACATTGTGCATAGCGTCAGTCAGCTGGGTGTCGAAGTCTGCTGTACTCTCGGCATGGTGACTGCGGAGCAAGCTACACGGTTAAAAGAAGCGGGTTTATACGCTTATAACCATAACTTAGATACCTCGCGAGAGTTTTATCAGGAAATTATTAGCACACGCTCATATGACGACCGTTTAAACACTTTAGAAAATATTCGCCAAGCCAATATTAAAGTGTGCTGTGGCGGCATTCTTGGTATGGGCGAATCTGAAGATGATCGGGTAGCTTTTCTTCATACTTTGGCAACGCTTCCAGAACATCCCGAATCTGTGCCCATCAATGCCTTGGTCCCGGTTAAAGGAACACCACTTGAAAATCAAAAACGCATAGAAATTTGGGATATGCTCCGAGCTATTGCTACGGCGCGAATTATTATGCCTGGCTCGATAATAAGGCTGTCCGCAGGGCGCGCAGAAATGAGTTTGGCGGAGCAAGCCTTTTGCTTTTTTGCTGGCGCTAATTCAATTTTTGCCGGGGAAAAGCTGCTTACAACACCAAACGCTGATTTTGACGAAGATATGTTTCTTTTTGAAAAATTAAGTTTAACGCCCCGCCCCTCTTATAAGGGTGTGATTAAAACGACAACCCCCATAAATCCTGTGGAAACTCTGGGAGAACAGAGCCTTTGACAAAAATTGACGAGGTTGCCTTAGCATTTCTTGAAGAATTAAAAACATTGGGGTCATATCGGCAACTGCAAAATACCGGGACATTGGTTGATTTTCAGTCCAATGATTATCTTGGTTTAGGGCACGACCCCGGTTTTTCTGGCAGTCTTATTTCTTTTTTGGCTGAAAAAAGCCATGGGGGAACCGAGGCTCTGGCGGCTGCGACGGGCTCCCGTCTTATTAGTGGAAGCTACGAGGAAGTGAGTCGCTTTGAGCATTATTTGGCCGAGTATTACGGGGGCGGTGCGGCGTTATTTTTTCCAAATGGTTACTTGGCTAATTTAGCCCTTATCACGGCAGTTTCTCATCTTGGTGTGTCATTTGCTTATGACGAATATGTTCATGCCTCCCAGCGGGATGCTTTAAAACTTACGAGAGCCCAAGCTTATCAGTTCCATCATCAAAATCTCGAGCATTTGCAGCGAAGACTAAGAGGCGCTGGAGAAAATAATCTTGCCGTTGTTTTAGTCGAGAGTCTTTATTCGATGGAAGGAGATTATTTTGATTTGGTGCAGTACCGTAAGGTATTTTCCGGGAACGAGTCTCACCTAATTCTTGATGCCGCTCATACAGGTGGGTTGACGGGGTTAAAAATAGGTGACGGCGTTATTTCACGGCAGGGATATATAAGCTACGATGAGCAGCTACTTCCGCGTATTTCGGCGATGCCAAATCCAGAAAATGAAAGCGCTGCGGGAGATATTTTGCCTGAGAATATGACGCTGCTAATTACCTTTGGAAAAACTTTTGGCGTCGGTGGAGCTGCTGTTATCTGTTCGACTGCTATAAAAGAGCTTATGATAAATAAAGCGCGTCCTTTTATATATTCAACGGCTCCCCCGCCCTACCAGGTTTTGGCCGCATTTTTTGCCCATAATTATGTTAAAAATAAGGGCATTAAATTCGTCACAAAACTGCAGGACCTATGCCAGTATTTTAGGGGGCAGGCCCAAAAACATCTTGGAATTGATTTGCCGCCGGGGCCTATTTTTCCTGTTCTCATTCCAGGTAATTTTCAGGTAATGCGCGCAGCAGAAGAGCTGCGAAACCAGGGTCTCGGTGTTACGGCAATTCGTAGTCCCACTGTCCCTAAAAATAGTGAGCGTTTGCGCATTGTCCTTCATGCCCACAATACGGATAAAGAAATTGATAGGTTGATTGCGACACTTAAAAGCTTTGGAGTTTGATCAATGAGCATTAGAAGTGGCAAGGGGTTTTTTATCACGGGAATTGATACTAATGTTGGTAAAACCATCGTTAGCGCTGTCCTGTGCCATGCTTTAGAAGCAGACTACTGGAAACCCGTACAGTCGGGAAATTTGCAAAACTCTGATACTCATACCATAAAGAAAATGTGTGGTCGTAATATCAAAGCATATCAAGAGGCCTATGCGCTGCAAAGAGCGCTCTCCCCACATGATGCGGCGGAGCGCGAGGGCGTTCGGATCAGGCTTAAAGATATTAATAAACCCATGAATACAAAATCCCTCATTATTGAGGGCGCGGGTGGTATCCTGGTTCCCCTCAACAAGAGTCAAACCAATATTGATTTAATGGAAAAATTAGGCTGCCCTGTGATTTTGGTCGCAAAAAATTATCTTGGCAGTATTAACCATACACTCCTAAGCATCGCTGCGTTAAAAAATCGGGGCCTACCTCTGGCTGGTGTTATAATTTCTGGCGAGCGCAATGAGCAGAGTGAAAGCATATATGAAAAACTTGGGAAAACCTCGATCATTGCTTATATTCCAAAGTTTTCTTCATTATCGAGAAAAAATATTGCTCAATTTGCTGACAGGGTAAAGCAGCCACTTAAGCGAAGTTTAAGGAAATTTTTATGACTTCTGACGCGTTGCTTGCTCGTGATGCCCAGTATATATGGCATCCTTTTACGCAAGTCGGGATGCCCTCACCTATGCTTGCCATCATTAGAGGTGAAAAAGAGTTTCTCTATGATCAGACGGGCAAAAGTTATATTGATGCGATTTCTTCCTGGTGGGTGAATCTACACGGTCACGCACACCCCCTTATCGCTGCGGCAATTTCTCGGCAAGCCCAAGTCCTCGAACATTCCATTTTTGCGGGATGTACCCATGAACCTGCTGTTGATCTCGCAGAGACATTGATCAATTATGGAACCAAGCCTTTTGCTAAAGTGTTTTTTTCAGATAATGGTTCTACAGCAGTTGAAGTCGGCCTTAAATTGGCTCTACAGTACTGGTTCAACAAGTCATTGCCTGATGCTAGGCCCCAAAGAACTAAAATACTCGCGTTAGAGGGTGCTTATCATGGCGATACTTTTGGCGCTATGGCTGTAGGTGCGCGGTCTTTGTTTAATGAGCCTTTTCATGAACTCCTTTTTGATGTGACTTTTTTGCCGACGCCGATTGCCGAAAATAGACAAAAAATAAGCGCGGCCTTGTCTCGCCTTAATTTTAGCGAGTATGCGGCGATTATTTATGAACCGCTCCTTCAGGGAGCTGGCGGAATGATCATGCATGATCAAGAGATACTAAGTGAGATGCTGCTAACGTGCCGCGAGCATGGCGTTCTCCTACTCGCGGACGAAGTCCTTACCGGCTTTGGCCGAACGGGCAAGGTCTTTGCTTCAGAGTATTTTTCCTTTATGCCGGACCTTATGGCTTTGTCAAAAGGGATTACGGGAGGGTTCTTGCCCCTCGGGGCGACGCTGGTCACCCAAAACATCGAGCAAGAATTTCGCTCGCCGAATCATAGTAAAACATTTTTTCACGGGCATTCTTATACCGGAAGCCCCTTAGCCTGCGCTGCCGCAAATGCAAGCTTCAAAATCCTGATGACTTCAGAAACGCAGCAAAATATACAGGCAATTGGTGAGGCTCACAAAGACGTTATTCCAGAACTTGCCTTAGTTTCTGCGATAAAAAACTTAAGAACAGTAGGTACCGTGCTCGCTATGGAAATTGAAACGGGTGTCGGTCCAGCTTCTGGGTCATACACCCATAAAATAAAAGATGTGTTATATCAAAAATTTATCTCTGAAGGCGTGCTTTTGCGTCCTCTGGGAAATACGCTCTATATTTTGCCGCCGTTTTGTATTATGAAAGAGAGTTTAGATAAGGTTTATCAATCTATCGTCAAAGTGGTGCGTTCGCTATAGAGGAGATAAAGTCAGGTGCTAGATATCCAAAAAAAATTTTTAGCCAAGGAACCGGTGTTAATACTCGCACCTTTAGCGGGTATAACCGATCACCCTACGCGGCGACTCGCCCAAAACAATGGCGCAGATTTAACCTATGTCGAAATGATTTCCGCTACGGCGTTAAACTATCGCAATAAAAAAACTTTAGAAATGTTAGCCAGGCATCCCGACGAAAAAGTTCTCGGCGTCCAGGTTACCGGCAGAAATCCTGAAGAACTTAAAGAGGCAATAGCGACTTTAGATGGAATGAATTTTGATACAATAGATATCAACATGGGCTGTCCCGTAGCAAAAGTGGTCAATGCAGGATGCGGCAGCGCCTTGATTAAAAATCCAGAATTAGTCTTTCGCATCGTTAGCGAAGCGCGGAGCGTAACGGCGAAGCCACTCTCCGTAAAGTTTCGTCTCGGCTGGGATCAGCGCAGTCGCAATTTTTTAGAAGTCGCTTCGGCAATCGAATCTGCCGGAGCTGACTGGCTGACCATTCACGGGCGGACGCGCTGTGATGATTATTCTGTGCCTGTTGATTTGCAGGCCATTAAAATGATCAAAGCACAGGTGAAAATTCCGGTTATCGGTAATGGCAACCTTTTTAGTTATGAAGACATTAAGCTCATGAGCGACGCAACGGGGGTCGATGGATTTATGATAAGCCGCGGCGCTCTGGGAAATCCCTGGATATTTTCGGTCCTAAAAAAACCAGACTTTAGCGTTTCTCTTGATTCTTGGTTAAATACATTATTAACGCATTTAAGCTGGCAAAAAGACGCCTATGGTGCACGCCATTTGGGTGCGGTCACCATGCGTAAACATCTACTGTGGTATTTGAAAGGGTGGCCGGGCGTTAAAAAAATAAGGGCTGAACTGTCGCTATGCTCTGATTTACTTGAGGGCATGGAAAATATCAAAAACTATGCTGAAGAATTAAGAAAGCTTAATATCCTTGAGCGTACACAAAAACATTCGGATGATCTGGAGCAGGGGCGATCTTTTGTTTTTGAGCCCAAATTCGATATGCACCGAGAGTTAGATAAAGATGTTTTTAGTGAAGAGATTCTTGGTTAAGGCAACCAGATTTGAGGTGCCAGGGGCTGTTTCACAGACCAATAGCAGCGTGATAAGCAGTTTGATAAAGGTAAGGTTTGTTGCTGCTGTTGGTGGTAAACAAATTTTTAGGACGTTGTTGCACAAATAGACTAATAAAGTTAGTGGTCTACGATCACGCTGACGGTCACGTTTTCGTCATCGTCGACCTTTTCGTGGGGTATGGGCGTCCATCGATGAAGCGTAGTCCTTGGTGTT
>JAUILP010000176.1 GCA_030432875.1 Oligoflexia bacterium
GATGGAAGAAAGAAAGTCAAAGCCCTTGCTCATCAGGCGATTAAAAGGGTGGTTAATGGCTAAACCCATCGCCGAAGCGGGTTTGCGAGCTTGCGAGCAAATCCCGCGCAGGCGATGAGTAAATAGGCTTCAAGTATTATCCCTTGATATCCGACTGACCAAACAAATACGGGGAACTCCTTAAGTTCACTGATATGCTTCGCCATAAGCCCTATTAGGGCCGTATCAGAACTGTATCCGATGTACCATCTTTGGATATAAAGAATAGAAAAATAAGAAAACATTAAGGCGGCGACAAGAAAAACACCTCCTGGGAAGTATTTTTCTGCGACGGAAAAAACGCTAAATTTTCTGCGCATAAACCCGGTAGACCTCGCCCTGCTGAGTAATATTTCCCCAAATGAGAAACAGAAAGATTACGGGGGCCAAATATATTAGCGATAAATAGCCATTTAATGTCACTAGGGGTGACTCCCGCAATGATGCGAGAGGATTTTTTAGGAGACTCATTATGTCATCAAATTTATATTTTTTGGGGAATAAAAAACCCAATAGCGCACTCCACAAAAAAACGTAGCTGAACTTAAGGCTAAAGGTGTTCTCACCAAATACCCTAAAGCCAGACCAAACAAGAAGACTGCGTATCTGCTCAGGCGTTTGATGGTTTGGATGATGATCATCATCGCTGCCTAACCAAGAGGCATAGTTTAATTTTGCGCCAAGAGAGCTAATATTGGGCACCTCTAAGACTAAATATCCTCCTGGTTTCACCAAATTCCGCCAGTGATCACTATGAGAACTGACGTTTTCTAAATGCTCAAAGACATGCCAATAGGTGAGCATATCGCACTGTTTTTCTCCAAGCGTTTCAGTAATTGAAGTGGTAAAATCAAGCTCAAGGGAAAAATTTTTGCGTGCCGCTTTTTGTGATATCTGCGATGCGGTAGTACCAAAAACCGTATGACCAGCCTGTTTCATAAAATACAGGAACTTGCCATCACCTGCTCCCACATCAAAGATGAGACTCCTGGGTTTTAATGGCACTTTTTTGAGAACTGAAGCGGCTTTGTAGTAATCTAGTCGATAAAGTAACCTGTTAAAAACCGGCGAAAGACGAGAACCCTGCTCATCACTTCCATAATACTCACTATCGTATAAGCTCACACTATCCAGAGGTTTTACAGGTTTCATGTCCCGACTTCCGATCTAATTTTTGAAATATTTTGCTATTTTTAAAGCCAAATTTCGCCGCTATATAAACAAAGGAATACCAAAGACAGCCCAGCGCATATAAAACACTTCGGGCAAAATTGATGGAAGATGCTTCAGGAAAATATGATGTCGGACAGGTTACTTCAGCTATACGAAAATCATAAAAATGGGCTTGAAGAAGAAGCTGATTATCAAAAATGAAATCATCGCTGTTTTGCTTAAATGGGACCACCTGCAAAAGCTCCTTAGTGTACGCTCGGTAACCGGTATGATATTCGGACAACTTCATCCCCGTTAATAAATTTTGGACAAATGTGAGTATCCGATTAGATATAAACTTATGCAGCGGCATACCACCCTCGATAGCTTTTCCCCCTAAAATGCGGGAAGCGAGCACTATATCATAAAGGCCCGATGTCAGCAGTGTGACCATGGTTGGGATCAGTTTTGGGGTGTACTGATAATCTGGATGCAGCATAACAATGATATCTGCATTTATCTCAAGGGCGTTTTTATAGCAGGTTTTTTGATTTCCCCCATAGCCGAGATTTTTTCGGTGCAGATAGGTTCTTAAGCCGAGCTTTTTGGCTATAGCAACCGTGTCGTCAGAGCTAGAATCATCGACCACAATAATGTCATCAACAATGCTTCGGTCAATTTCGGCTACAGTTTTTTCGAGTGTTTTACTGGCATTATAGGCGGGCATCACCACAACTATTTTTTTTCCTGCAAACATAACAATCTTCTCGCTATGAGGTAAATCTTGGCATTTTTAAAGTTAATATAGCACTGGCGTCACCATGTGCAAAGGGAACAATTGCAAAATCCAAAGTGCTAAGGCAGAATCTTGCATCTTATTCCCAAACAAATGATAATCCGATAAATTTATACGAATTATTCTTTATATTCAACTTTCTATGACCATCAACAATCGTCGGGTAAGAAGAGAGGGTCATATGATCCTCTCAACTCCCCACGGAAGCCTGCCTGCGGATTTCCCGCACAAGCCTCTTCATTGTAAGATTCACAGCTTGG
>JAUILP010000096.1 GCA_030432875.1 Oligoflexia bacterium
TATCATTATGGTTTCATTACTGATCCTCAAAGGCTTAAATTTAATCGCGCATAAGTCGTCTCTCAATCTTAAACTCGCGGTTCTTAACTTGACGCGACAAAAATCGTTAGCGATTTGGACATTTTCCGCTTCTATCCTCGCGGTTTTTCTTATCACACTCCCCGAACAACTTGGGGCATATTTAAAAAATGAACTTACGATGGGGAAAAATGAACTTCCGAGTTTATTTTTATTTGATGTGCAAGAAGAACAGACCGATGAACTGGTAAGGGTTTTGCAAAAAGGTGGTTATGCGGCCAAGGCCCTGGCTCCAATGGTGCGGGCCCGTTTGACCCATTTGAATGACGAGGATCTTTCCCAAAAAATTGCCGAAGCGGATGCCACAGAACGAGAAAAATTGAAAAAATTAAATAATCGGGGATATAACCTCTCATACCGTAGCGCACCTGATAAATCTGAAACGGTTGTTGCAGGCCACCTTAATTTGCAGATTTTTGATGCTGCCTCACAGCAGATTCCCGAAATATCACTCGAAAAGCGGTTTGCCGAACGCCTGAATATTAGCCTTAATGATGTCCTAAATTTTGATGTGCAGGGAGTCAGTGTTCTCGGCAAAGTCACCAGCATACGCACGGTAAGGTGGCTCAGTTTTCAGCCAAACTTCTTTGTTCTCTTTCAGCCAGGAGTTTTGGAGGAAGCCCCCAAAACCTATTTAGCAACGGTTCCCGCATTAGACTCCCAGCAAAAAAATGACCTCCAAGCACTTCTATCAACAAAGTTTCCCAATATTTCGAGCATTGATGTCTCCAACCTCATGGAAAAAATGGGAACATTGGTGGGTTCTTTAAAAATTTTTTTTCAAGTGAGTTTTACCCTCGCTGCCCTCAGTGGCTTTTTTTTAGTGCTTGCGATAATCTCCCGAAAAACCCAGAGATTTATAAATGATTTTAATATCTTAAAGATTTTGGGTTATGCCGAACACCAGATTTTGCGTATCAGCATTTGGCAAAACCTCCTCACCGCGTTTACAGCCCTCATTATCGGAACAGGCATTTCCATAACCGTAGCACATTTTTTATCTGCCGAAATTTTTGGGCAGAGTGCCTGGCCAGATGTTCCTTCATTAGTCCGATTTGCGCTTATTTTTTTAGTGATTTTTTTTGTAGCTACTTATATCTTACTGCGGATAAACATCAGGAAAAAGGTGACAAGGAAGCTCACCAAGTCTATATTTAATCGATAATTTCCGGCGCGAATAGGTAAATAAATTATCTGTTCGTTTGATTTTTTTTTTCAAAAAACACGTGTGCTGATAAGAGGAAAATTTATGGGTAGCATTAGAATTTTTATTACCGGTGGTACCTTTGACAAAGAATACGATGAAATTGCGGGTCAGCTTTATTTTAAGACAACGCATCTTTCCGAGATACTGGAACTTGGGCGTTCAAAAGTTGCGACAAAAATAGAAACGTTGATGATGAAAGATAGCCTTGAGCTAGAAGATCACGATCGTGCCCTGATATTAAAAAAATGCCAGTCTTGCCCCGAAAAGAAAATTGTCATAACCCATGGTACGGACACGATGGCAAAGACCGCCGCAGTACTCGGGGCAGCAAAGATGGAAAAAACTATTATATTAACGGGAGCCTTAATTCCTTATAAATTTGGCAGTTCGGATGGGTTCTTTAATTTAGGGAGTGCGCTAGCTTTCGCCCAGACTCTTGCATCAGGGGTCTATATTGCCATGAACGGGAAATACTTCTCATGGGACAATGTGCGTAAAAATGTGGATTTAGGAATATTTGAAGAATTACGCTAGGCTAAAAATCCATCTCCACCGCTAGAATACCAACCTAATGAACTAAAATTGATAAATTATTTGTCGTTAATAGTAAATTTTTATAAAAAAAGACTTTTAAAAACAATTTTTTTTTGATAATTATTGTTTACCCTTGAAAATTAACGGTTATGAAATTGCTGACCCTAGCAAGAACTGGTGGTCCTCGGATAAGCTATAAGCAATTTGCGTAGAACTTGTTTAGCCACCCTTCGACAGGACTTGATAGTTTAAGCCAAATATATTCAACCCCCGGCTCACCTTTGCTTCCCTTTATTCCTTTGTTTGCCAAATCTGGATCAACAATTTTGGTTTCATCGCTGCCCGCAATGGCCCCAGAAATCGTTATGGTCGTCCCATCTGCCAAACTTGTGACCACAGGAGCCGATTTACTCGGAGCCTGTCGCACACGTACTGATTTATCTCCGCTTAAATTGGTGATATAGAGATTGCTGCATTTAAGTTTGTCTGTACCAATAAAACGGAATTTTTCGGTAAAATCACGCCAGGTGGTATCAGCAGGGCCGCCAGTAGTTCCCCCACCAGGAGTGGCATTTACATGCCGCATAATACCTTTAACAGTCATGGAGCCCCAACCAGAAAGAGTTCCCCCATTAAAGCTGACTGTGCCATAAGCACTTGCTGTATTTTGGTTTAAAAAAGTAACGCTGTTTCCACTTACATTACTCACGAGGGCAATATGACCATAAACCCCGGAGTCAAACACTATGGCATCACCAGGTTGCACATCGGCGACGCTGCCATTATACATTTTGTAAAATTGATCAGAACCCATGTAGCCCATACAGTCCTGGGCGTTGCAGCCAAAGACCGGAGAATTATATTTTGTAACAAAATATCGACTCACTAACTCAACACACTGATAATTTAGCCCATAGCTACTTCTGCCTCCGCAGGAATTACCAGTCCCCGTATTCGCTCCGTTAGAATACGCATTCACCCCATCGAAGGTTCCTAAAACAGTACCGCAAGCACTCGCTAAATGAGCTTCTTCGCGGTCTCTTAACGCGTTTTTTCCGCAAGATATAACTAGAGGCATAAAAAGCAAAAAGCTAAGATATCCTAAAAGTCGCATCGAGTCCCTCCCTACAAGTTAAAAAAACCAATATGTTCTTTTGGGATTTTATTGCTAGCCCTTTAAAATTTAGAATTGACTTCAATTGATGAGATTAAAATAAAAATTTATTTGCTACTTGTCATTAGTAAACGCATGGGGAATTGAGATTGCTGTACACGGGAGTGCACAGTGGGGGTAGTGTGGAGATAGATAGGCGCTATTGGGCAAGTTCGTGACTTGTATTAGGCTAAGTTCTAGATTCGCCTGGAATCATATTTTTTGTTATTAATATTTGATATTTAGAACAAATTTTCCATTAGCACATAAAGCCCGATCACTAAACTTTCGGCACTTATTAACATTTGCGGGGGATTATACTGAGCATTAGTGAGGCGAAGAGGCGTGATGTGAGTGCCCAGTGCATATTGGACACTCACGGATAATAGACTATTTACTGAGTAGGAAGAATAATGAGCATTTTTATCTGACCGGTGAGTCCTTCCTTATCGACAACACTCCCTTCAGGATCTTCGGCAGCGGGATTGAGACTACCAAAACGGTAGGCATTTGTGGTGAATTTTAACCCATCAAATAGCAAGTTATTGGCATTGTTAGGATCTGAAGATAAATTGTAAATCTCATAATCAGTTAACAAAGTGGTATGAGTCACGGAACCATCTTCATTGACCACTGGCTGTCTGAGAAGGTACTGACCATCTTTAAAGGAAGCATAAAATACCTGGTCCGTAGCGCCAATTTTAACATGCCAGAACCTAATGACTTGCTCATCTTCTTCTGAGAGAAGCTTTAAGAGCTTTTCATCATCAGTGGTTGATGCCTGGTCTACAATCGCCAGCCCTTTAATCGTGCTGGTCCATCCATCACCTGAGGACGTTGTGGTCGAAGGTTGATCACAGCGAACCCAGCGAACCTTCCAGTCGGGTAAAAGATAGATGCCATTTGGCTCATCAACGTCACCTGCGGTGCTGGTGGCAAGACAAGCATCGGTTTCCACAGCATTATACCACTGGCTATTCTTGCGCCATGTGCCGCTATTACTAGCACAAGTAGCCGCGTCATCTGTACCATAACCATCACACCAACCCGTTTCAGGAGTCCAGGAATATCCAGCCGCTATACAATCTGCAGACGTCGCATGGGCAGGATCTAAAGAAGAACAATGCGCGGAGGCAATTTCTACATCACACTTGAATTCGCCGCCTATTTTTTTACGGAGATCACCGTTGATATAGATATCACCCGCTGTATTTTGTTCAAGCTGAGAAATATTGCTTCCCCCAATAAAAACTTGGCCATCAGCCTCGCAGCGTTCTTTTTTTGCTTTACGCACTTCGAGACTGGGAAGTTCTAGGTTATATCCCGTGATATCTCTTGCTTCAATCCAGTTCCAAATATTGTTTAGACAGTGTGCGATTTTTTTAGCGCGATCTCCAGCAGGGAGCGTGGGGTCAAACTCATAAAGGCAGGCCGTGTCCCAGCTAGGAAGACCACTTGATGTGCTGGGATCTGGTCCATAAAATAATATTTTTTCGGTGTCCGGATTGGCAGGATCAACATAGGAATCGTAGCGGAATTCCCACCAATCACGCGCAATTTCTACGAGTGAGTTGGCTGTGGAAATATACCTAAAATAGCTGTTCCCATTACAGTTTGAGCCATTGCTGCTTTGACCCGTGTAAAAAATACTGCCGCGCGGGGTCACTTCGATATCCCGAAAACAAATGTTGGCGTTGACTTTTTCTGTCAGGTCACCTGTAGAGGGATCGTAGGCATAAAAGACCTCTTTGCCATTGCTACCAGGTATGCGCGCGGGAAAATACATAGTGCCATCAGAAGAAAACTGCATGAGCCGCGAACTGCGGTCCCAGGTTGGAATTTCATGCTGATTACTCACACATTCTAAGTTGGTCGTATCCATATCAGCAACATCAACATTTTGAGCCTCGCTCACCGTGAGTTTCGATTTAAAAAGCTGACATTGGTAGGTACTGCCTTGATCCCAAGGGTCATCCTTTGGGTCATCTAATTTGCGGTAGAAAAAACGATGTTCAAAGAGAACATACACGTCTCCGATGGGGGAAAAACCCATTGCGACAATATTGGGGATTTGCTGTTTTCCGCCAAAATTATTGCTCGGAAAATCGCTGTCAGTATATCCCTCTGGTATCGCCTCTTTGGCACCTGATTTCGTACTATCATCGCTAGTGATTACGATCAAGTTAGAATCAATGCCCGCCCCTGAGTCAGCTAAAAACAAACTGGATCCTCCCGTGCTATTAGCCCCGTCCGTAACGGCTAAACCAACAGCATTGGACAAATCGATGCTGAGAGACGATGGCATCGGACCACATCCGCCCATACTACAGTCACCCCCTGGCCCACCGCCTCCGTTATTGTTATCCCCTCCTTTGTTACCACAACTCACATTGAGACCCAGCAAAAAAAGACTTGCGATAAGTATGACCTTCATAAAAAATCCCTCACATAAAGACTAAAAAAAATCTGCCTCACTAAGCGCAATCGGCACGAAAGGAGAATTTATTAATAATTGTTAAGGCAGGCTAAAAATACCTCTTATAAACAGATGGTTACACAAAATAATTTTTGAACTAAGAGCGTTTTTAGTTGGGAGGCAAAAATATAAATTCTGCGCCCTAAAATGGGACATATTTGCCAAAGCTGCTGACGTGGGTTTCTGTGTTTTTTCTAATCTGAAATCAAGGCCTGATCGAAAATAGCTTTTTTCATGGTTTCCCTATTGACCACGCTGCTGCTGCCAAGCGTAAAGCGCTATAGTGGCTGCCTGGGCGACATTAAGGCTATCGATATTTTTGCTCATCCGGATCATAAGTTTGTGATGACACAGCTCTGATATAGTAGAAGATACCCCCTGATCCTCATTGCCAACAATCAATAAACTGCGATCAGAAAATTGGTGCTGCGGCAGTGGCAAAGCATCCTGAGAAAGTTCTAACGAAATAATGTCATAAGATTTTTCACGCAAAACTCTTAGGTCATCAAGAAAATTTGGTGATTCCCGAATATTTAGCGGAAACACGCTCCCCATCGAAACCCGCAGACTGCGCCGGACGTAAGGCGAGCAGGAGGTTTCATCAACAAGCAAGTGTGATATACCAAAGGCCAGGCAGCTTCTGGCAATAATGCCGACATTTTGTGCGTCTAAGACCGCATTTAGACCTAAAATTGGTCCATCAAGTTCACCCAAATCCCTATTTCGCGGCTTTACAGCACGCGCAATCATCCCTTGATGCAGGCGATGTCCCGTTATCTCGGCAATTTCTGATTCCTTAGCACAGTATATGTCGCAGGAATCAAGAGCGCTCAACCAACTTTCATGCCTTATAAGGTGAGACTCGGTCCCCAATATCGCTCGGAATTTGAGCCCATGAACAAAAGCTCTTCTAATGACCTTTTCGCTATCAAGAAGGATTTCACCTTTTTGTCTTAGCGGTTCATAGCGCCGCAAACTAAAAGAATTTAAGACATTCTGGGGACAGTCTTTAATTTTAATAAAAAAGCCTGATAAACTCATAAAAACCTTAGATTTTTCATTAAAAATGAAAAAAATATAATATTTTCATTATTTATATTGAAAATCAAGCGGTATTTTGGTATGAGTGAGTGAAATCTTGGTCAATGGGCCAATACAGAACAAAAAAAAAGTTTTGTGAATAATTTGTCTTTGCAGTTATTTGGAAAAATGCCACACTAATCTGAGCATTTAAATTAATGTAAAGGTTAAGGATATGTTGAAACGTTTTGTGAATTACCAAAAGTTGTGGGCATGCCCAATTGTTGCGGCTGCGAGTGCTATGATTTTCATGAGTTCCGTGGGGTTAGCGAAAGAAACTGGCAAGAAAAAAGAAATGTCGCCAACATCTCTTTATCAAGCGGTTGATGTTGTTGTTGGCTATCTAGCCAAGGATTTTCCTGATATTTCTACGGTCACGAAGAAACTCGTTATCGTAAATTATAACCAGTCCGCCGAATTCCCCGACACCCTCAAATCTTATCTCGTTAAGAAACTTGAGCAAACAGCTAAAGATAACGAAGATACGGCAGTACGGATGATTCAATGTGTCGAGTGTTTAGCGATTCAGGCTGAGGCCGTCGGGGACGAAATATTCATCAAAAAAGGCGTCCCCAATAAAGACGAGTTAAAAAAGCTGCTTGCTCGCCATGAAGCCCGTAACTACGCAGACATTAATGTAGTGTATGCTGGGAAACAGCTCGTGTTACAAATGAGCATTGTTGATGTTGATGGCATGGTCCAGTGGTCAGAGGAATACCGTACCGTGTTAAACGCCTATGAGGATTCGCAGTGGCTTCTCGGAGCCGCCTATCAGGTTGTCTCCTATTCTGGCAAAGATATGCCCAATCCTCAAGCGGGACGAGTCTATGTGGGACAAAAGCTTTACGGTGTTGGTGCTGCCGGTATTGACGTAAGTATCTACAATAAGACACCTGAGTTAGTTGGTGCCAAGACCTACAGTGCTTTTTTTGAGATAAACCATAATGAATTCTTCCAGGCTTACTGGAATTATGTGGAACTGAGTTACATGGTGCTGCTTGGCGTCACAGATTTTAACGCTAAACAGCAAATAGCCGAAGGCGTGGGAGCAAAAGCAAAGTTAGGCGATTATTTTGTGTTTAGCCTTTCGCTGCATGCTAACCAATTTATGAGTAAACCCAAGGATGATACTGATATTAATAACCCCAAGGGAAAACCATTTTTAAAGAACAATGACCCACTACCATCCCGTGTTATTCTAGGGATTGGGGTTGAATTATAAAAGAATAACAGCCAATTTTTCAGGAGAATTTCCATGATTTGTCGCCATTTTAAAATTTCGAGTTTACTTAGCCTCGTTTTTGCTTGCTCTGCGAGTGGGGTGTTTGCGGCAGATCCTGTCACGCCAAAAAGTTTAGATGTCATTGACAACCAGGGCGATCTTATCTTGATTGAAAAAGATAAGAAAACCCGCTATATCACTCCCAAAGAAATTAATAGCACCGGGAGTTTTCTTGTAAAAATTCAACGCGAACGCGCCAAAGAAGAAGAAGCGCGTAAGGCTCCCACACAAGATGAAAAAATTGAGGCGCGCAAGCTGATGTTCGAGGCGAATCAAGCTTTTTTCAAGGGAGAATTTCAAAAGGTTTGGGACCTCATCGATCAAGCAGAAAACCTTGACCCTGAATTTTATCGTATCAAAAGCATGAAAGGCTCTTTGCTTTACCGCATTGGATCAAAAGATTTAGCCGTTTCCCTTTGGCAAGAGTCTTTAAAAGTCAATCCTGATCAACCTGATATTATAGAATTGCTCCAGAACACACAGAAGGAGTTAGGCCCCCGATGAAAACTAAATTACAAACACTCAACATCATCGTCGCGTTAGCGTTTTTCTTTTCCTGGGTTCAAATGGGCAGCGCCCAAACCCTGGAAGAACAAAACCAATATGAAGTATCGGTGAAAAATAAACTCACAGAAAAAGTGAAGTTAGTCATTGATGAAAAACTCTTCAATATCGTGGTCAATGCTAAACTCGATAAAGTCCGAGAGAAAGTCATCCTTGAAGGTGAAACTTCCTCGCAACTAGACGGGATTCAGCAAAAAAAAGCAGAGTTGGAAAAATCCCTTCCTGGTTTCCAGGCTCTTGACGAAGGTAAAAAAGACGGGGCAGACGATAAAGTAAAGTCAGCAAATTCCAGTAAATTCAAATACAACGAATATTTAAAGCTTTCCACGCTCAATGTCCATCTTCTGATGGATCAGTCTATTCCTGCGGATCAAAGAACCTTGGTAGAAACAATTGTCCAGCAAGATCTGGATAGTTCTTATGGAAAAGTTGCCAAGTTAGAAGTCAAGGAACTTGTCTTTGTTGAAAAGAAAGTCCCCGTAGATGAGGCAATCGGCAATTGGTTTACTCGCTATATCGAAGCACGTGGCGGTTCCGCTATTGACCTAGCTTATATTGGTGGTGCTCTGCTTCTCTTTTTATTGGGTGTTTTAGGTTTGGTACGAAAACTAAAACAAATCCAGGCGCGTAATGCTCGATCAGCAGAAACGGGCGCCACTGTCCAACCAGATGATACGGAAGCAAACGAGTTGGCCATTGAGACTGTTCTTAATAAAATTGTTTCTTATGGATCGACGCACCCCTTAGAAGTCAGCTGTTTTCTTAAACAGTTGAATCCTGAAAGCAAAAAAATCATACTTTCCGCAGCCAAAACACCTGCTATAAACGCATATTTCCAACAACTCATGAATTTTTATGCAAAAGTTCCTGAAGGCGATAATCTAGCGGCCATTAGTAAAGGCTTGACCTACATAGAAAATGACCTAGAGCGCTTTGTTACCATTCAGGAAAAGATCGTTACTCAGCAATTTGGTTATTTACCCCTTTTAACCGAAGCTCAGTTAGCTAATTTTATCGATAGTGTTGGCGAAGCGGCCCGGCCTCGGTTGGTTGTTATGCTAGCTAAGTACCTTTCTCGCCCTCAGTTACAGGCTTTGACCGAAAAACTTAGTGTGAATGATAAGGTCGAAGTATTTAAACACATCCAAACAGCAAAATTTAGCCAGCAGGAGCTCGACGTCCTTGACGCCCAGTTACGCAAAGAGTACGAACGCATAAAAGAAAACTACAGCGTACTGGTCACAGATATTCAAGAAGTCGAAAAAGAAATGCTTGAAAATGATGATCAAGTTACTGAGGTCATCCAGAAATTGGTCGCCGAAAAATATCCTCTGAATCCGAGTTATGAGAAATACTTGGTTACTTGGGAAAAACTCGTCGCCTTTGAAAAGGATTCTCTATCTGTTCTTTTGCAAAAGATTCCTAATGAAACCGTGGCAAAAGCTTTTTTAAGGCAGCCCATGTCGCCAACTTTAAAAGAGTCTTTAGGAGAGATGCGTGGTAAGCTCGTTGATAGTTTAAAATCCCATTATCATCATGTTAAACCTGAAGAAGTTCAAAAGGCGCAAACAGAAATATTAAAGACCTACTGGGCAAGTTTATCTTAGACCGACAAATTTTTGAGCGTTATCAGTACTGGTAAGGAAAAAACACGAAGTTTAGGTGACTTTGTGGTGAAAAAATAAGAGTTGAGCGAAATCGCTATAGAGGACAGCGGTGGGGAAAGGTTTGGGGTCAAAATACCTAAATACTGGCCGCACTGATATTAAAAATATCATTATTTGAGGTAAGTAAGCAGTCTATGTTTAATTCTTTTTTAAAGTCTCTTATCGGCATAGTAGTTGTTGGTTTATCTATTTATCTCTCAGTTTTTGTATACACAAATATCAAGCCAACCTCAACGGTACTGCATTATCCCTCCGCTCTGCTGGTCATGGGCTGTCTTATCGGTATTTCTTTTTTCCTTGTCGACTTTATTGATTATGGCCGATTTTTTGGGTTTTTCTTTGCTTATTCGGTAACCCGAGAAAAACAGCGCACGTTTTTTTCGGAAACCATTTTTGAAGAAATGCTCAATCTTTATTTGAAAGAAGGGCCACAATCTTTTACCCAGTATGTAAAGAGCCACAATCTTCCCCATATTTGGCAAATTGTTGCCACTAAGTTAGAAATCAAAGTTCCTATCGACGATATAAAAACTATTTTAGATTATAAGATAAGAAAAATAGTCGGCAAACTTGATTATGATATTTCTGTAGTGCGTCAGCTCGCCGTTTTAGCTCCTTCTTTTGGTTTGCTTGGAACCGTCATCGGTCTCATCAAAATGCTTCTTAATATGAATGACTTTAATTCCCTGGGCGCAAACATGGCTTTGGCTTTAATTACAACTCTATACGGTATTATCATTGGAAATTTATTTTTTATCCCCATAGCTGTGCAGATTGAAAAACGCAAAGACATGAGCATAAAAAATCATGAAAATATAGATTACTGGCTATCAACCCTGGAAGATAAAAAACCTTCCTTTTACCTCAAAAATAAATTACGTGATTTAACTAAAGAAGATTAATCAACGCACTGGAAAAAACGTGGCTTTAAAGAGAAATTCGCCTAATTTACGCAAGACTTCTAAAATTGAAGAGAGTTGGTTGACAAGTTATAGTGACTTGATGACCAATCTCCTGGTATTTTTCACCTTGCTTATTTCTACCTCACATGTTTCCTCTATTAAGTTTGAAAAATTAAAAGAAGCTTTTCAGGGACCCACACCAGGTACGTTTTCGATCGCCAAAATCCATGATGAAATCATTAAAAAAGTTGAACAAGCCCAACTAGGGGACAAAGTTCAAGTGGCGGAAGATAATCAAAGCATCGCTATAGTGCTAAAAGATAAATTTCTTTTCGACCTTGGACGGCATGAACTTAGACAGGAAAACATCCATATTATTCACGAATTTATTCAGATTTTTCAGGGTCTCCCCCCCTATGCAAAAATTGCCATCGAAGGCTATACCGATGATAACCCCGTCAATACGGCAACCTATCGCTCAAACTGGCATCTTTCTCTGCTGCGCGCTATGGCTGTTTTAGAGGAATTTGACAAAGAAGGAATATGCAAGGACAACTGTGAAATCAGAGGCTATGGAGAATTCAGGCCTTTTAAACCTAATCGGGATGAAAATGGACAACCCATTGATGAAAACCAATCGCAAAACCGTCGCGTGGTCGTACGCATTTTCTAAAAATTTGTTATTTGCTGCGAGTCTATTTGTCATGAGCTTGCCATCAGCATGTATTACGGGACGTGATCAGCGTAGCCCCGATGGTAAAATTATCCCCGGCAAAAATCTTTTTGATATCAGAGAATACAAATACCTCTGCGAACCCTTAGTGACCAACAATCTCGAAGAAATTAAAGATCTTCTCAACCAGTACGGTAAAAATGGCTGGCAATTGTCTGGTTTTATCACTTCTCAAGGGAGCACCGTAGGATACTGCGTGAAAAGATAAAGGTAACTAGGGCCTGTACTCACATCTAATTTAAACTATTGAAATCAAAACAGTTTCTCACGACAATCTTTTTTAAAAAACAAAAGGAAGCTTGAGAAACATGTTACGGATGATGCTAACCGATCAAGGATGG
>JAUILP010000177.1 GCA_030432875.1 Oligoflexia bacterium
GCTTCTTTGAAACCTGCCAAGGCCACCGTAGCAGAGTCCTGCGCTGATGTGATGGTGTCCCCAACGCGCGTATCGGCAACTTCCTTAATATTTGCGGCAATAAAACCAACTTCACCAGCATGAAGCGCGTCTTGATTTACAGGCTTAGGAGTGAAAATCCCAATTTTTTGAACTTCAAATGTTTTATCCGTAGACATCATTTTTATGCGGTCGCCAACTTTCACCATCCCATCCATAACGCGAATGAGAGATATCGCCCCTAAATAGGCATCAAACCAGCTGTCAAAGATGAGCGCGCGCAGCCTTTCCTGACGTGTGTCCGCCGGGGGTGGCACAATTTTTACGATAGCTTCCAGCAGCTCACTAATCCCGACACCTGTTTTTGCGCTAGTCAGAACAACCAAATTTGAGTCAATACTTAGTTCATCTTCTATTTCTAAACGCACGCGATCGGGATCAGCTGAAGGCAAATCAATTTTATTGATAACCGGAATCAGCGTAAGATCACCACCCATAGCAATATTAACATTGGCAATAGTTTGCGCTTCTACACCTTGGCTGGCATCGACAATGACTAAGGCGCCTTCGCATGCGGAAAGGCTACGGGAGACTTCATAGTTAAAATCAACATGCCCAGGGGTGTCTATAAGATTGAGAAGGTATATATGCCCATCTTTTGCTTTATAATGCATGGTCGCCGTTTGGGCCTTAATCGTAATGCCCCTCTCGCGCTCAAGATCCATGCTATCGAGAACCTGATGCTTCATTTCGCGATTTTGTAAAGACCCGGTAAACTCAATGAGACGATCAGCCAGGGTTGATTTCCCATGATCAATGTGGGCGATTATCGAGAAATTTCTAATAAATTTAGGATCATGCATAATTTAGCACACTTTTAAATAAAACATTAATTTGTTTCGTATTTTACCGAAATACACCCTAAGACAGATTGCTTCGGAACCCGTAGGACATTCAAGTAAAATCTTTCTTCCAGAATTAATCGAGATTTTGCCTGTTATTTCTTGTCCTAAGAGAAGCACCCTAAGTAACATGGCCTTGAAATTTTAGCAAGTACCCAGCATAAAGTAGCGTTTTTTGGGAGAAAAGACGAGAGAGATTTTAGGTCAACGGAAAAATTGTCGGTATAAAGGAAGAACAAACTAAAATGACAATAGTACAAAAAATAAGCATCTGTTGTGGCTTTACCTTACTTTATTGGGGTGCGTTATCCTGCCAAACCAGGGATGAAAAAACGCAAAAAAATGATTTGCTGTATTATAGCCTTAGGGAAGAAAAAGAGATCAGCTATACCCGGAACCCCAATATTTACTCATATGAGATCAGCATATTAGCTCACTATGCTGGAGGGGAGACCAAAACCTATCGCGGCTTTCGCCTTTGGGATATTGACCAAAACGGTAAGGTGGACGCTATAGAGTCCCTGACGGGAGACCTGCTACCCGTGCGATTTGATTTTGATAGAGACGGCCTTTTAGAGAAGAAAAACGAGTGATCACAAATATTTTCTACGTTAGTGTACCAAGCATTTAAGTGGCAAGAATAATTTTTGATAAACAGCAACACTGTGACACTCAATTTCACCCAAAGCATCCGGTTTGGTCTTACTGCCATACTGGTAACGGCAAATGGACTTTTTATTCGGCACACTCCCAAAATCGGTCGTTAGACGAGCCCCCCTCGTTTCGAAAATTTCTTCGCCGCGCATATCCCAGTCAAGCTTAATTTCTTTTTCAACTGTCGAAACTTTTCCACTAGCCAAATCAATCTCACGAAAGACCTTCTGCCCCTTAACAACGGCAGCTGCCATAATGAGATTTTTATGGTTGGCATCATAGACCCTTTTTGTTTCAGACGGTTTAGGCATGCGAAAAGTCCAAACACTATCATCAAAGAACTTAATATTGAGAATGGACAAACCCTGTTCCGCTTTAGAAAGCCAGCAATGGTGGATAGCAAGAGGCTGAGCCGTATCCAGGTCAGTTCTAATCGCTCGCCCTAAAGAGTGCGGCGTCGGCCAGCTCAAACGGGTGTCAGAGCCATCGGGCAAGACTACCGTTAAATTCAAGCTAAGTTTTTTTGGCTCAAGGTCTTTAAGAAAAAAATTAATTGGGGACGGCGAACAAATGCGAAAATCCTGAATACTCTCATTATATTTAATCAAAAGACATTTCCCCTTCGGCGGAGAAACCATCATATGCCCCTTGATGTT
>JAUILP010000007.1 GCA_030432875.1 Oligoflexia bacterium
CATCCAAAGCTATTCAAGAAAAAAAAGTGTAATAATCAAGATTTGGCTTCAAAATCTTTCTACCAAAACCTTTCCCGTCATTCGAGCATCGCGAGAATGACGGGACCCTGGGCAGCCGTCCCAAAATAATTTTTTAAGTTGCATATTTTTTACTCTTAGGATAGTTAGAGAACTCATCAATTTTTTGACTTCCTAACTTATAAAGTTTCTCTACTGACAATATGTTTTTTTTCGCAGCGCTGCTGCACAATCAATCCAATTTTTTTAATGAGGTTTTTTCGTGACACTCAAAAAACAGAAAGACGCCGTTGCTCCTAAGCCCAAAATGCCAAGAAGGACAACCAAAACAACTGAACCTAAAGCTCCTCAAGCAACCTCCGTTACCGTACCCCCGCTAGTTCCCCAACTGAGTGAATTGAAAAAATCAGTTCAAGATGAGGTGGCGCAAGGTGAGAAAACGATAATTGCAGAAATAAAACCCATAGTGGTAGGGACTGAGCATACAGCAAAAGAAGTGCTTTCACATAAACCCGCAGTTCCTGCAGTACTTAACGCCAAGGTTGATGAAGTTAGCCAAAATAGGCCGCCGCAGCATGTGCCACATCCAAAGCATCGCGACAACGTAAACGAAGTTTTAGCTCCTAAAACTGAGCAAGCTTTTAACATAGCTCTTGATCTGTCAGGTTCCTTAGGCAAAAAACTTAGGGATGTCGCTCGTGAGGAAGGTATTACAGTAGAGTCTTTTGCCCGGGAGCTTATTGCAGAAGGACTTCTTTTAAGAGCTTTTGAAATCGCCGATCGCCGCAACAATATGCGCCAAGGTAGTAACCCACAGAGCCAAGGAAGCCAAGGGAGCTACAATAATAATCGGGGCGGTGGCCAAGGATCAAATTATCGTGGGCCGCAGGGTGGTCGCGGTGGGCAGCAGCAAAATCACCGAGGTGGCAATAATCAAAATAGAAGAAATGTAAATATTCATAACTTGATGGAAGACAAAGCTTCTTTTATCGAATATGTTCGCTCTCAAGAGAAAAAAAGACGTTAAAAATAAAGCTGACATTACCAAAATGTCAGCTTCTCTCGTGTAATATAAGCAGTGCAGCTCACTTCTAATCATGTTTTTAGTCTCTAAAGAATATCTGATGCGGTTATAGAACTTCCTTGATATGTCAGAGCATACCGGGCTTCTGATGTCGGTGAGCGGGCGTATGAGATCGGTCAGCGGGTATGTATCATCTAATGAATTGTGTCTTTACTGGGGACTTTGAATATTTGCTGCTTAAGTGATAACTGCTGAGTAGAGTCTTTTTCTAATGAATTTCCCTGAGACATGAAAAGTGTTCCAGGACTAATGTTCTGACTCGGATGCGAATCATCAGCTAATGACGTATTCATGGGAGCAGAATTTAAAAGATCGGCCTCAGAAAAAATAGCCCGAATATAATTTTCGTAAATTTTAAACGTATCGATGATTTCTTTGGGCTCCCCTATCGCGCTATTGCTTATAAAACGTGATGACTTTATCATTTCTAGGCAAAGAGCAGGTGTTCCTTTTTGCCAAAAAGCCCAGTCCTCAAATGCTCCGCCATCCCCTAAATCTTTGCCATTTTTTACAGCATAAACAGAAAGGTGTTTCTTGGTCGTTTTCTCAACAGCTTTAAGCCACTTTTCATATGTGGATGAGTTTTTATAATGAGATGGTGTGACGATCATATTGGTAAAACCATGAATATCAATCGCAGCGGTGTAGCTGCTTTTGGCGAATATTTTTGCTATTGCTTGGGTTTCCGGTTCGCTTAAGCTATAAAGTCCGGGATTTTCTTGGGTTAAACCCCAAAAAACAGGGAAATTTCTGTTGAGGTTGACGTGATTGCTATTGTAGCGACTGCCTTTTTTGTATCCATTAGGATTGGCAATAGGAACTAAATCTATTTGGATTCCTGAAGTTTCTAAATTTAAGCCTAGAAGTGTGCTGCTGCCATTATTTAAGCTTTGAGCAAGCCAGTATACAAACTCCGTCGTGAGCTTTTCATTTCCATGAAGAGCCGCTTGAATGTAGAATTTTTTAAAACTCTTAGCGCGTGTATTGCTGACGAAGGAAAAATATTTAAGCCCGAGAACTTGATGTTCCGTTAACCCTGGTTTAAAGAAATGAGGGTTGCTGTCTACAACAAACTGGGACTTTAATCCAAGAAAAGAGAGGGCGCTTAAAGACAGCAAAAAAAATAATGTGTTAAAAAATCGGTTATTCATCGGCAACTTCCACAGAAAGATCAAAAAAAATCCGCAGTCAACAGAGTTATTCCGTCTAGGTTTTGCAAGGGTTATGCCTCAGGAGAAAAGCCATATTTATCTATTAACATGGGAGATTTTTGGCGGGTAATTCTTGAAATGTGATGGGGTTGTATTCAAGTGTCAAAAAAATAGGCAATTTGCGGGAGATTTTTTAAATAACTACTAATGCGTTATTTGCCAGACGTGAATGCCACTGAATTAAGAAATAATATTAGCGATGGCGGTGATGGGTTTTTTTCCAGAATGCGCCGGTTTTTTATAACCATCTATAATCAAGAGCAATAAAAACGGTTGGTGAGGAATTTTTTTTTCAAATCTCTTTAAATCTGGGGTATGGGTTTATTTTCTCAAGATTTTAAGGAGGCTCTCCGAATAGTAGGTAAAGGAAGAACCTATTTTCTAAGGTAAGGAATAGTTTTTATGAAAGTTAGTGCTTCTTCAGGCTTTGGCATGATAGAAACGTTAGTAGCGGTGGGCATGTTAGGAACTTTTGTTGCCATTGCTTCCTCGAGTAGTTCGACGAAAATCAAGCTTTATAAGGAAATAAAAGCTAAGCAGGAACGTTTAGTGCTTGTCGATAATTTATCGAGTTTTCTCACTTCAGCGTCGGGACTTTTAACTGTTCCCAACTTAGAAAGTAACTTAAAAAGTTGCCTTAAGGGAACTGGATGTGATGCAAGAAATAATCAGTCTCTTACCTTAAATTCTCCCTGGGGCAGGCAAATTGCACCCCAAACCCTTGGCATGTTTGGAGCTGGCTGTAATAGTTTTCAAAAGTGTACACAAACTTTGGAAGTGTTTTATACCACCGCTTGTCCTGGGAGTGCCGGAAATTGTCCTAGGCCCTCCTATATCGGCATCAACTGGAAAATAACGGACAATGATAGCAATTTAATCGTCGATCAAAGTTCTGATGCAATGCAAATCACGAGTTTTGAGTGCCCTGATGGTAGCGCTTTAGTCTCAATCTCAGAAACTGGTGATATTTCCTGCATAGACTATGCCTCTCGCATGCCTCCTGTTGGTTATCAGGGGCAAAAAGGCCGCCCTTACGACTGGAATGGTGATCCTTTTTCTCCGGATAAAGTTTCGTTAGCCTCTATTAAAAATTGTGGCAAAGATTATAGCACTGAAGAGATAAGGTGTCCTGTCGGTCAGAAAGTTGCCCATACATTGTTATATAATAATGCAAAGTGGTATTGGGAAAACTATTTAGCAAAACCAACCTATATCCTTTGTCTAGAGTCTGGTAATGGTACTTTTATAAGACAATATGTTAAAAAAGTTTGGAAAGATGGGAAGGAAATTGAGGAAGTTGTTAAGGAATACTCCCACGATCTTTATGCCTTTGATTTTACCAAACCCGGGTGCCCGCAAGTAGCACCAAATTATGGTTTTCGCCAAGGTGATGGGACTTGTCCCAATGCTCTGGGGTGTTTTCGGGAAGGGACCAACATAATGATGGCTGATGGCACGTTAAACAAAATTGAACTCGTCCAACCAGGCGATATGGTGTGGAATCCTGTAACACAAAGAGCAACGCAGGTTTTTTACAAAACAGTCGGTCCTGAATATGAACCACTTATAGAAGTGAAAACGGACTCCCAAACCCTTTATGTCACGCAAAAGCATCCTATGCTTATTGGGGACTCCCAAATCATTCAAGCTAAGCATTTGCTACCCCTAATGGATGTTTTTGTTGAAAAACATAAAAAAGAAAAGATTTTAAGCGTGCGCCAGGTTTCATCTTTGGATTTGCCGGTGGTTTACAATATCAAACTGCTGGGCGATTCCGATGCGGATCATTTTGTTCTCTCTGAAGGGATTATTACTGGAGACCTCTATTTGCAAGAAAAACTGGATAAGCTGCCATGAAATACTTTAACCTTCTTTTGAAGATGCTGTGTAAAAAAGATGCTTCTCAACGAGGATTTACTCTTGTTGAGATGATGGTAACGGTTGCGATTGGCGGCGTTGTCGTTTTAGTTTCCCAAAGTATGCTTCTGAACGTAATCAAAGCCAATGAGGTCGCTGAATCTGAATATAACCGTTTTCTTATAGCGGGTGAGCTTCGCAGTTATTTGCTGGATATCAGGAAGCTCAATATCCAGGGATTTGACGCCTGTATCAACAAAAATGCAGATGGTACCCCGGATTGTAGTCGCGGGGTTAATTACCCTTTAACGGTTTCAACAAAAACCGGGAAAGTACTGACGGGTAAAAAATTTACCAAAAAATTCCAGCCAACAACAGAGGACGCAGAGGCGTATTATTATGTGACGACAGAGGGCTCGGCGCACTGTCTTAGTGGATACTCATGTGATCAAGCAGCCTACATAAGCGTCAATTTGAAATTTTATTTTAAAAATACAAACAAAATATACGCACAAATATCGGGGGGGATGTCGTTAGATAACGATTATGGACTTCGTAAAAAGGGCTGCGTCGACACTAACGGAAATCCTATCGTCGATACCGATTTATCTCAGTTTCCTTATTTGCCAACGCGCATGATCAACGGTCAACTAATTTGCGATCTAAAACGCGTCACTATTGATGGCGTCGATGGTCAGGATGGTAAGCCTTTATATCACGATACGAGCGGGGAGGTTATGAATGATCCTTGGTGGTAAAAATAAATACCATGGCTATTCCTTGGTTGAACTCATGGTGAGCGTGGCGATTATAGCAACAGTAGGTGTTGGTGCCATGCAGTTTCTTGGTATCAATGCAAAAACAAGTAAACAGGCCAAAATTAGAAGTGCCGCTACTTTTAATGTTGGGTATTTAAGCTCGTTACTGCGCAACCGTTTTGCACTAGCCCTATCTGCATCAGGGACAAGCGCGAGTGACTGTTTGACCTTGACGCCAACAGGAGTATGTCGTGCCTCCAGTCAATTCAGTATTCCGATAAAGGACCCTGGCGACTCTAACAAAATTGTCATTGGAACAGCAAATAACCCCGTCAAATATAATATAAATGGGTTTCTATGTGATGAAAATGTAGAAGAATGTTTTATCGGCGCTTACGCTAACTTAATTGCTCTTTGTATTGATGGCACATCCTGTCCAGGAGCAGATGCCGTGGCGGGAGAATTGCATATTGTGCCATTGTATCCAAATGATGATTTAATAAATTTTAAGCCTCACGTTTATGAAACCTATCTAAACCTGCGTACCCGATGTTGGGAGCAAAATGTGACACAAACGTGCCCCGATACTAGTAATCAGGTGATTACGGGATTTTCCTGGGACTGTAAACCAATTTGCAAAAATGTACCGTCCACGACTGGCTCTTCAGGTTTAGATGGGGCTGGAGCACCCCTTACTCAAGTGCATGACGTCGGATGCCCCCCCTGATCAAAGATATTCAATTTTTATTTTATCGCATTTAATGTTCTTTTACTCGTCCTCATTAACAGGGATCCTATAGAAGGCTCTGTCTCTTAACAAAATAATTTAGAAGATGCTGATTGACTTAATAGTCGATTCTATTCCATATCCAGATTTTTTTAATAAAGTTCTTAAAAATTAAAAAACAGGCTGCACTTTTTGCGGTCAATTTGGGGAATTGAAATACTTAGAAAATTGGAATTTTCTTGTTTAGCGAAGGGATAGGATAATACTTTGTTGTTATTGCTTTCTAGATTTTTAACAAATAGATCCGAGCTACTGTATGGGCCAAAGGCAGTGAGATTAAAAAGTCCTTTTTTTAAGTTAGTGAGATCCCGTTTTTGCTCTTTGGGATAAAAAAATAAATTATCAATCAACAAGCCAAAATCATAAACAAAGACGTGGTCTTCCTTTATATCTTTACTAACCTCAGGAATATTGTGGGCATTAATCCGCCCTTTGTAAACTTCTTCGATAATTTTTGCCGAATCTTTGATAGGCTTGTGAGCGCAGCTGCGTGTGTTTTTACTATCATTACAGACAAAAAAAGCCCACACCCCCAATTCATTAGAGGTTGGTAGGGAAAAATTAAAATTCATCGGATTGTCTATATCTTTTAGGGTAATATTAAACGTATTTCGCGAACGCCCTCTTTTATCAAGGCGCTCAAAGGTCGCGATCATTTTGTTTTTGGGTCTGTAAACTAAAGAATAGTATAAACCATCCCAATCTGAAACAATGCAGCCAACTTTTCTGGGTGTTGGTTTTAACTGTATCTTTACATTAATAGAGTTCCAGCTCTTGCTGGTAAAGGAGTGCTCTGAAAGTTCTGGTATTTCCCGCAGTGAAGATAATATTTTTTCTTTTTTATATTTTTTGATGCCAAAAAAAACAGCAGCAAAGACAGCAAATACCGCGACAATAATTTTTAAGACTGAGTTTTTCGCCATTTTTGTGTCTCCTGATGCCTCTAAGGCATGTCTTAATTGACAATATACAATTTTATAGAGTTATTTACGGCAGTCATGTAACCCTAAATAAAAAAGTGATGATTTAGTAAAAATCATATTTTGACATCTGGGTGGACATCTGTCCACCGGATATGGACTTTTTTAAAACCGCATGAACTGCGTATGTCCAAAAAAATCAAACGAGCACAAAAAATATCTGATACGTTTTGTCTTGGCTTTTCATAGAGGCTCATTAGGTAAGGTTCATATTGATCTCATTATCCCACTTTGCGGAATACTTTTCGCGTGTTTTGCAAAACATTTCTTAAGCTGGTTCCATAACTGAGCAATGCAAATATGATAAAAATAAAAGCTAAAAGAAGTCCTTCAATTAATATGGTTAAAAAAGATTGCAGAAGACTGCTGCTAAATGTCAATTTTGCCACTAGCTCAGAAATCTGCATAAAATAGTGTGCCAAGAGATATAATATTCCAGCTACCGCCAGCATACTGGCATGGCGAAGGAGTCTTTTATCATGCCAAAGAACGCCTTCTTTCCGGGTGCGCCAGAAAAGCTGGGCGCTATTTACGGCTAAAAGGACCGACATGGTATAGGCAATTCCCACCATACCTAAATATTTGACAAAAAATATATTGGCGATGAGATTTATGCCTATGCCGATCAAACTCACCCGCATCGCATAGGAAGTTTTATTGATAGCATAATAAAAGGGGGTCAGTGCTTTAATGAGGCCGTAGCCTATAGCGGAAAATGCGTAAGCCTTCAATGCTCCGGCGGTTTGTTGTATGTCGTAGGCACCAAAAGCTCCTTTGCCATAAACTAGTCTTACAAGAGAAGGGGCATTTAAAAATAAAAATATAAAAACAGGAACCATAAGCCATAAAATCAGTTCTACCGCTCCTTGCAATTGGTGGCTTACTTCTGCATTGGCTTTGCCACCTGACTTTGCCGCGACCTTGGCTAAACTAGGTAGAACGGATACCCCGATCGCAACCCCAAATATCCCGACAGGCAAATGAAGCAAGCGAAAAGCATAGCTGAGCCAGGTAACGCTGCCATTTTCGAGAGTCAGAGCAAAGTTAGTATTCACTAATACGTTGATTTGTGCGGAACTTGCTGCAATGACCATCGGGATCATCAAGGCGAAAATTTGGCGAACTTCACCGTTCCAAAACTCCAGGGAGAAGCCTTTTTTAAACACAGTTCTAATATATGCTCTAAGTCCCCAAAGCTGCCAGAGAAGTTGTAAGACTGCTCCCGCAATTACGCCGATAGTAAGGCCAAAAAGTCCGGTGGGCGTAACATAAAAAAAATCGCCACTATTTCCTGGTGCGGCTAAATCTTTTAAATACCAAGCTCCTCCTATAAAGCCTAAGTTGAGTGCCATGGGAGAAATGGCACTCAAAAACATTTTGCTATGCTTATGCAGGGCTCCAGAAACGACTGCGCTGATCATGGTGAGACCAAGGTAAGGAAAGAGGAGTTTTGTAAGGCTTAAGCAGTCTGCGAGGAACTGATCTGATCTTCCCTCGCCGATGCCCATAAGCGTATTGAGACCTAACCAAAAAGGTGCGGTTAAAATACCCATGCCTGCAACTACTGTAGCAAATAAGCTGCTGAGAATGATGCTTTGCACCATAAGCCGGTCGGCTTTTTCTGGGGACTCTGCACTGGTTGCGGCATAAACTTTGGTAAACGACGATCCAAGTGCGCCTTCCGCAAGCATATCGCGAAAAAGATTGGGGATACGGTAAGCAACCATAAAAATATCGAGAACAGAGCTGCCAAAAATTGCGCCAAGCTCGCGGTCCCGAATAAGTCCCGTGATACGGCTGAGAAAAGTGCCTAGAGCAAAAAAAGCAGTAGATTTTCCAACGGACATATGGGCGCAGACCTAAGCATAAATAAGAAATTCACCCAACTTGGGTCGAGATGAGCCAAGGGTGAAATTTATTTTACGCTTTTGTGCTTTGTCATTCAATCATCTAAAATTCTTAAAAGAATTTACTAACGCCGCATTGTACCGATAGGGTGGCCAAATTTAAATGTTCATTATCGCTATAACTTGCAACAGTCAAACCAAAGCGCTTGTATGTTGCCACATTAGCGATATCCACTTTGGTGACTTGCTGAAATAGACTCAAATCGATACTGGCATCTGATGTTATCTGATACTCTGCCCCAGCTTTTAACGCATACTGCTGAACTTTTGTGCCGCTTAGCGTCGTGGCGGTGCCAATATTTCCAGGATAGTATTTAAACTGAGACCAAAGAGCATAACTTCCTAAAAAGGTGAAGCGCAGCGGTATGCGTTTATTTTCCACAGAAGCTCTTAATACCGGGGAAATAGCATCATTAAAATGGCCTGTGGATACGTTCATATAACGTGATCTTCCCAGGTTTAGTCCTAGGCCAAGACTTGGAATCACGGAGGCAAAGGAGTGCTGCCATTCGCGGTCAATATTGAAGTTTAAGTCCGTACTGCTGTAGGAAGAATGAGCTGTATCTGGGTTGCCGCGATAATTTGTGAGGTAAAGATAATCAAAGCCGCTAGAAAATTTGTAGTCTTGATTGAGCTTGTAGTGGTAAATCGCCGTTACATCGAGCGGGATAGAGCTATGCTGGCTGCTGACTGATCCCACCACGGAACCATCAGCCCGTCCATTTTCTTCCAAATAGAGATTTTGGGGTGTTTGCACATCAGGAAAGGTCGCGAGCCCGGAGGCAAAGCGAAACTGCCAGTAGATTTTTTTTTGTTTGGGTCTAAAAATATTTGCGCTATTCACTGAGGCCGTTAGCGGGGGGAGGTTGTCCCGCACACCTGCGGTTGATGGTGCTTTATGGCGTTTTTCAGTTTGGAGGTTAGAAGTGTTTTCAACCTCAGTTCGATTGTTTTCTACAGGAGTGTTTTGTGAGAGCAAGACGGATTTGGCCGAAGACCTCGTTTTCCTCGGTTTTTGTTTTTTGGTGGCAGTTTGTCCCGCCAACAGATCCAGCGAGTATAGGCCACAAAGACTTAGAAGCAGCAGAGGAAAAACATTTTTACATTTTTTATTCATAAAAACTTCTTTTTTTAAAATTTCCATTAAAATAATAAAAAAACATTAAAAAATCAAGTTTATTTTAATAAAATATATAAACTACTTAAATTCTTCTGCTTTCTTTTTAAACTCAACACTCAGTGCTTGCAGTTTTTCTGGGGTTAGGTCACGGTAATAAAAATTCTTGTCACTTTCGGGGTCTTTGCTTTTTCCCTTAGCCAGCATTTCAAAGGCTTTAGCGGTCATCAACGCAGCTTCATAGTTAAGTGCCTTAAATTCTGGGAATTTTTTCATTAGTTTTACATAGCGATAGGCGCACGCATGGTAAATTTCCATTTTACAATAAAATTTGGCAATAAACTGGTAGGTCTTCGAAAGGCGATCCTTTCCTTCGATTATTTTTTTCTGTGCATCTGGAGCTAAAGGACTGTCTTTTTTTTGCTGAAGCATATCTTCCCATGCTTTAATAGCACTATAGGTAAAATCTTGGTCGCGATCTGGGGTGTCTGGGGCTTCCTGCCAATATGACAAACCAACCCGGTACATGGCATAATCAAGTTTAGGGTGAAGTGGGTGCAACTTGACGAACTGCTCATAAGAAGTTGCGGCCTCAATAAACTGACTCAGTTCAAATTCGCTATCAGCTATGAGCAGGTCTGCTTCAGCGGCGTATTGGCTGTAGGGAAACCGGGCTTTAAATTCTCTAAATTTTTGTATGGCAAGATCATAAGATTCGTCGTCAAAATACTCCTTTGCGTTGACATAAGCGGCTTTTGGATCGGTGGGATCAACATCATCTTTAGTGCACGAAAGGAAGGAAATAACCAGCAGCGGTAAAAAAAACATTATTTTAGCATTTGTTTTCATAGTGTTATCTATAATTTGTGTAAGGTGCATAAATTTTTCTTTCAGTGTTCCGATATATTATTAGTTGGCAAGCTACGGCAAAATGAGATATGGCTCAATAAAAAATATTCCTGAAATCGATTATCAGATAATTTAGGTGTTATTTAACAATAAAACAGCAACTTTTTTTATTTAATATAAAGATGAAGAATGCCCAAGCACCTTCAAAAGCTTAAACGCAGCAATCCCCTATATGAAAGTAGCATATATGTTGGGATTATTGCCTTTATCATTTCTTTACTCTTTCATTTTGTTTCCTTAGAGAGGGTATCCTCACTCCCAAGTCCAGGGATTAAGGCAAATCGTAAAAACCTGGTCAAAAATCAGGTAAAAATACGCCTTGCAGACAAAAGAACACACAAGCGTTTAGAAAAAACCGAGGATCAGCAAGACTCTGATGAAGATAAACAGATTGTTGAAACACCGCAGGCAAAAACTGAAAAACCCAAAGACGCAAAAGCTCTGGGAGTAGAAGATCATATTGCTAAGGAAGAAACACGCATAGATCCCAAATTTAACCAAAAAAAAGGTTTAGATGCGGGTGAAGGGGGAGCGGATAAGGTTAGTAAAAAAAGTGACCAGGTCCCTCAAATAACAGTGCCTAAAAAGACAGAAATTGCGCAAAAAAATGATGCGAATCCCGGCAAAAAGACGGCACAAAAGCCCCGAATCAGTATTACCGATACGGGTAACCTGTCATTTTCAGAAAAGCCAAGCGCCCAGAACCGCAAATCACGCAATGATTATGAAAAACTGCTCAATACAGCTTACAATCAACTTGAAGATCAGGTCAGTGCGGGCTATCAAGAATATTTGGATGAGAGTTACAAAGTCGGGAATCATATAGATATAAATACTACGAGTTACCGCTACATCGGTTACTTTTCAAGCCTACGAAAAGCCATAGAGCTTGTGTGGAATTATCCTTCTGAAGCATCTATGCGCGGCATGCAAGGTAAGGTTACCCTAGAGTTTCGTATTAATCTGGATGGCAGTGCGACAAAAATTAGGGTTTTAAAATCTTCTGGCTATTCTATTCTTGATACCGCTATTGTCGATGCCATAAGAGTCGCTTCTCCTTTTTCGCCCCTACCAAGTGGGATCGCCACTCAGCCACTTTATGTAAAAGGCAGTTTTATCTACCAGCTTCAGGCCATGGCACATTGATCTTACCTCAAATCTACATTATTTTTATAGCCTGCAGCCTCTTAAATAAGCTCTTGCAACCATTTGATTTTAATCTGATTTTATAATTACCCATTGCTCATGGACCTTTGAAAAATTAGACTAAACTCTTTTGCCTTTATTCCCAATCTTTAAGGAACATGCGATTTGTCTAATAAAACCCGCCGAATAAATGCCTTTGTTTCTCTGTCTTTTTTAACCCTTGGGTGTCTTCCAATTCGATCATCCCAAAACATGAGCGAAATAATCGGCTCATCTCATTATTCTATGTCAGAGGATTTTGACCTTTTTATGCTAGAAAAGACTCAGGAGGCGCCTCTTGGAAACCAGTCAACAGCATTAGTGACTGAAGCAAGGATGTCCTCGGAAAATAGCGACCAGTCGCTTGTGCGCCAGATTGATTTGGTGCTAGACAACGAATCTGCAGTCCCGCTTCCCATAAATGAAGCCGTACAAAAATGGATTGATTTTTTTCAGTTTAAGCATGGTAGCAACTTTCAAGCGTGGCTTGATCGCGGCAATGCTTACCGCCCGATGATTCTAAGAACCCTGCAAAAATATGACCTACCAGAAGAACTCATTCATTTAGCGATGATTGAGTCTGGTTTTAGTTATAATGCCCGAAGCTATCGCCGTGCGACGGGGATGTGGCAACTAATGAGGGGAACGGCGCGGCGCTATGGACTTGTGGTTAACAAATGGTTAGATGAAAGACGTGACCCCCAGCTTGCGACGGAGGCTGCTTGCAAGTTACTAAGTAACCTATACCAGGAGTTTGGCGACTGGCACCTGAGTTTAGCAGCATACAATGCTGGCGATGGTAAAGTTCGTAATGCCATAAGAAAGACTGGTACCAGGGATTACTGGGAAATCATCAACACTAAAGCTCTGCGCAGAGAAACCCGGGAATTCGTGCCGAAATTTATTGCAGCGACTCTTATTAGTCAAAACCCAGAACAATATGGTTTTAGGTCTGATCAACTGGGAGCCACACCATTACCAGATCATAAACTATTCATTGACCGTAAAGTCACGCTTCCCTCCCTGGCAAAATCCCTAAAGATCAGCGTAGCTACCTTAAAAATTTGGAATCCCGCTATTAGAAAAAGCACTCTCTATGGGACGAAAAAGAAACCCATTGCTTTGCGCGTAGAAAGTCATATCGTAGCTGAATGTGACGCAGCATTTTGCCGCAACGAAAATATTATGTGATAGAATCGACTTCTTCATGTAAAAAAGGCTCTCAAATGTCTCAAATATTTGTAACTCCGCGTCTATTTACACCAGGCCCCACTCCAGTTCCCTATGCGACTAAAGCGAGTATTTTGCATCATGATCTCTACCATCGTGGCAAAGAATTTGCACAAATTTTAGAGGAAACCAGGCAGTGGCTTGCCCCCATATTCGGGACTCCTGAGCCCCCTCTCATTTTGACTTCTTCGGGAACTGGGGCAATGGAAGCCTCTATCACCAATTTTACTGACATTGGCGAGGAAGTCCTGGTTGTAAAAGGCGGGAAATTTGGTGAGCGCTGGCTCAAATTAGCCGAGGCCTTTGGACTTACGGCACGGGTACTCGATATCCCTTGGGGACATAAACCAAAGAGCGAAGAAATCCTGGCTGTACTGGTAAAGTTTCCGGCCATAAAACATATTTTCATTCAGGCGCATGAGAGTTCGACGGGAACCTATTATGACCTAGAAAATTTGCTTCCCAAAATCCGCCAAACCTTTCAGGGCTTCATTTTTATCGATGCTATTTCGTCGCTACTCGCGCATCCCATGAAAATGGAAGAGTGGCAAATTGATGTGGTCGTAGCAGGAAGTCAAAAAGGTTTTTCAATTCCTCCGGGCCTATCTTTTATTGCTGCTTCCCCTAGAGCCTGGAATTTTACCACAGAGCGCTCCGCCTTCTATTTTGATCTTAAACGAGAACGCAGGGAGCAGAGGCAAGGGCAAACGGCCTGGACTCCGGCGACGAGTCTTGTGGAACAACTGCACTTTAACCTAGCTCTTCTTGTTCAGCAGGGAGGAGTTGAGCGTATCCTTGCCCATCATGCGCATGTTGCCCAAAGTGTACGCCACGCTTCACAAAACTTAAATTTAGCCCTGTTTTCTCAGGCACCCTCAAATAGTTTGACAGCACTTGCGCTTCCCGAGCATCTCCCTGCTAGCCGTATTACGGGTTATTTACGCCAAAATTTTTCTATGAATTTTGCGGCGGGCCAAGACCATTTCAAAGAAAAAATCCTCCGTTTTGCCCATCTTGGGTTTGTGGATATATTTTCCATAATTTCCGGTTTTTCTGCGTTAGAAATGGCGCTGAAGGCGGAAGGGCATGAATTTGAATTTGGTGAAGGCACGAAGCAGCTCATGTGCAGCTTAACGAGTTCTATGAGTTGAACCCTATCACACTTCCTAAGTTTTATGCGTAGTTTAAATATAAAAATTCTTGGCAAACATTCATATTGTCAAGAGGTCCAGGGGTTGCTAATCTACTTGCACAACTAAATTTCTCTGGAGTCGTTTTCCTTCAAAAAAATTTTTTTTGTTATTCTTTTTTCAGAATATTTTCAAGACCTATTATTATACATGAGGAGGGTCCACAATGAAGATTTTAGTTCTACTTAAAGAAACCCCGGATACAGAAACCAAGATCAAAATTTCAGGCGACAAGATGAGCTTTGATGAGACAGGGTACAAATATATCATCAGCCCCTATGATGAATATGCCATTGAGGAAGCTCTTAAACTCAAAGACAAAGATGCTGGTACTGAAGTCGTAGTCTGTACTTTTGGTCCAGAAACTGCGAAAGAACGCATGATAAAGGCTCTGGCGATGGGTGCTGATCGAGGTATTCTTGTGAGCAATAAAGGCTGCGAACGCGCAGATTCTGTTGCCGTTGCTAAGCTCCTCGCCGCCGTCATCAAAGCAGAAAACCCTGATTTGGTCTTTGGTGGCAAACAAGCTATCGATAAAGATGACAGCCAAACGATTAGCATGACAGCAGAGTTTCTTGACTGGCCTCATATCAACGTGGCAACTAAGTTTACCTTAGAAGGAAAGCGCGCTCTTGTCGAAAGATCCGTTGAAGGCGGTCAAGTCGAAGTTTATGACGTGGCGCTGCCTTTTATTCTTGGTGCAGATAAAACAATTAACAGCCCGCGCTATGCTTCACTTCCAGGTATTATGAAAGCTAAAAAGAAGCCCCTAGATATCAAATCACCCAGTGACTTTGGTCATGCCCCCGATACGATGATGGCTAATTCTACAGTAACCGCTGCTAGTTTTGATTATCCGCCAGCTAAGCCACCCGGAAAAATCTTTAAAGGTGAAGATGTCGCGGTTATGGTAGGCAAAGTAGCAAAACTCCTAAGAGACGAAGCTAAAGTTATTTAATGATAAAAATATCAGGGAAGGACAAATATTATGAAAGTTTTAGTCTATATAGATCAACGTGAAGGAAAAATCAAATCAATCGCATGGGAAGCTCTAACCCTAGCCCATACCATGGCGGGATCTAGCGCTCAAGTTGCAGCAGTTTTGGTCGGTGACGCCGTCGGTGGTTCTGCAGGAGAGATAGCAGGTTGGGGAGCTGACGCCGTATTTGTGGCAGATCATGCCTCACTCAAAAATTTCAACGTCATGAGTTATGCAAAAGCAGTAGGAAGTGCTGTTGATACCTTTAAGCCTGATCTTATTATTGCCGGTGCGACCCCTATGGGGCGTGAGCTTCTGCCTAGGCTTGTCGCACGCTTTTCTGCTGGTATCTTGACTGATGTCACAAGTTTAAAAGCTTCTGGGGATAAATTATCTGCCACCAAGCCGATGTACTCCGGAAAGTGCATCGGAAACATGGAGATGAAAAAAGGAAAACTCAATATTGTCTCTATTCGTCCGAATGTTTTCGCTGCGAAAAAATGCGGTGAGGGAAGTGCGAGCGTTCAGAGTATTGCCGCAGATGGTTTTGCTGATGAGCGTTTAAAAACAGTAGAAATTCGCAAAGGTAAGAGCGAACGCCCTGACCTAACTGAAGCCAGTGTCATCGTTTCTGGTGGTCGTTCAGTAGGAAGTGCTGATAATTTTAAAATAATTTTTGAATGCGCTGACGCTATTGGCGCTACCGTTGGTGCTTCACGCGCTGCGGTAGATGCAGGATATGCTACTCATGATATGCAGGTCGGGCAAACCGGAAAAACAGTCAACCCCAACCTTTATATTGCCTGTGGCATAAGCGGTGCTATTCAGCATATGGCCGGAATGCGCTCGTCAAAAGTCATCGTCGCTATCAACACCGATCCTGAAGCACCCATATTTACTATCGCTGACTATGGTATTGTTGCTGACCTGTTTGAAGCTGTGCCAAAACTCACCGAAGAGTTTAAGAAAATGATGGGATAAGAGCGCTTGATTTTAGATGTCTCGTGATAGGGTCTTTGCCCCACGAGACTTATTCGACTTTGTTCAATTGAAAAATATTTAGGACCCGTACCAAGGCTTTTTTGTCCGCAAAAAAGCCTTTTCTCATAGACCTCATCCTCCGCTTTTAAGGAACACATGCATATGACTGCGGCAGGCAATCATTCTGTTCTTAAAAAATTTTTTGCCCAAAAAATGTCACACCCAAACTTCAAGATAGCGCTGCATCTCATCTTGGTGTCGGCTCCTATTGGCTTTTTAGTGGGTGCAGCGATTGCTGGATATGATTATGTCGTAAATACATTTCTTTGGGAAAATTTCACCCTAAATTTTGCGCCTGAGTGGTTATGTGTATTGCCTTTGGTGGGGATGCTTCTCACCGGTATTATTCTAAAAATTTTCGGTGTTCCTAGTTCTGCTATGGCAGATGAAATTGTGCAGGCCTATCACAACCCAGAGCAGGGACTGAATTACAAACGGGTGTTACCCAAGCTTTCGGCCTCAGTTGCGACCATGGGTTTTGGTTGCAGTGCTGGGATGGAAGGGGCGTGCAAATGGCTTGGTGGTGCTATATCAGCTTTCAGCCAAAGTATTTTAAACCGCTTTCCCATTTTAAAACCATGGCATGGCCGTGTTGAAATCACTATGTTAGCAGGAGCTGCGGCAGGTATTAGCGCAATTTTTAGAGCGCCGCTCACGGGTGCCATTATGGGAATTGAGTCACCTTATAAAAAGGATTTAGCCCATGAGGCTCTTTTGCATGGACTTGTTGCTTCCGCGATAAGCTATGTCACCTTTGTTTTTTTGCGCAATGCTACGCCGTATTTTCCGATTAAATTTTCCTATACAATAAATCTCCGTGATTTGATTTATTGCGTATTTGTGGGCATTCTTGCGGGACTTTTTTCGCATCTTTTTTTATGGGTGCTCAGTTTATGTAAAAAAATGTCCGCAGCGACAAAACATATTTTTCTCTTACATCATGCTATTGGTGGTATATTGTTGTCGCTCATTGCCTACGGAATGCTGGGGTTTTTGGGCGAGGCGACGACGCTACACTCAGGACTTGCGGTTTCAAATATTCTGCTTGCGGGTGGCTATAGCGCTCAAATGTGTATCGCGCTTTTATTTATGAAGCTTTTTGCCACCGCAATCACATTTGGGATGGGCGGTGTGGGCGGTTTTTTTGTTCCATCGGCGACCATCGGTGCGGCTCTCGGCGCGGTATGTGATATTTATTTCCACCCCAGTCAACCTGGATTATTTACGCTTATTGGTATCGCCGCATTTACTGGCGCTAGTTATAACAGTCTCCTTTTTTCCGCCGTTTTTATTGCCGAGGCTTCAGGTAATCCCGCACTGGTTGTTCCTGGTCTTATCGCCTCTAGTATCGCGTATTTAGTCAGTGCAGGCGTTTCTAATTCGCCCTCACAAAGGTGGCGAAGAACAGATGTTTTTAATGTAACGCCTCCTGAGAATATCCCGCTAAAAGTAAACAGTATTGTGTAAGGCCGAGTTTTTTATGAGCGAACCCAAAAAACCAATATCTACGTCCATGCGACTAGGCTGGGTATCATTCTTTAATGATTGTTCCAGTGAGGTAATTGCCCGTGCTTTGCCGCTACTGCTCATAACTTCTCTGGGGATGACGCCTACCTTTGTGGGTGTCGTCGAAGGAATGGCCGAAGCCGTGAGTATTTTGCTCAAAGGATTTTCGGGATGGTTATCCGATAAAATGGCTTCACGTAAACCCTTGGTGGTGTTTGGTTATAGTTTTTCTGTTTTGTCGCGTATTTTTTTGCTTGCGGCACATGTGCCTTTTTTATTTGCCTTAGCACGGATATCTGACCGGGTAGGCAAGGGCATGCGTACAGCGCCTCGAGATGCCATGGTGGCAGATGCTACAAAATCCGGGCTTAATGGGCGTGCTTTTGGCATTTTAAGATTTTTAGATACGTTAGGGGCGGTAACTGGTATCGCCGTGGTTTTAGTCTTGGGGATTGGTGAAGGTCCGATGACGCCTGAGGTTTTTCGCCAGTGCTTGATTATTGCCATTCCTTTTGGTCTTATCGCTTTGCTGCTGCTTATTTTTACCATTCCCACTATTCCTCGGGCTACATCCGCAAAAACATATTTAGCCTGGCAGATTCCCAAAGAAATTAGAGGCTACCTATTAGCTCTTGGGATATTCGCCCTAGGCAATTCAAGTGATGCATTTTTGGTTTTGAGGGCTCATGAGTTGGGGATATCGTTTCGCAACATTCTTATTTTACTCGCCGCATTCAATTTGCTTGCCGCATTTCTTGCTGTTCCGGTTGGGTATTTAACAGACCGCATAGGTCGCATACATCTTTTGGTTCTAGGCTGGCTTCTCTATGCCGGAGTTTACATGAGTATTGGGCATGTGAGCACGGCGTCGGGATTTGCCGTAACGGTCCTGGTTTATGGCGCGTTTTATGGATTTACAGATGGGACAGAAAAAGCCTTACTTGCAGACCTCTTACCACCAGATAAGCGGGGGACAGGATTTGGGGCAATGCAGCTTATTCTTGGCTTAGCCGCACTTCCCGCAAGCTTTTTGACCGGCTGGCTTATGACCTCTTTTGGGTCTGACGTCGCATTTTATACAGCATCGGGATTTGCGCTTACGGGCACAGGCTGTTTACTCCTGTGGTGGCAAAAAGGCGGTGCGGGAAAAGTGTTTATCAACAAGAGTGCCTAGAATAGGCCTGCATTCTCCCGGGTACACTGTTTGCGCCTGAGACGAAATAGGTAATTAATTCAAAATGCATTCTATGGTTGATCCAAAATTGCGGATCCAAAATAATCCAATTTGGCCGTCCCGAACTTTGATGCTTTTGATTTTATCGACGTCACTCTCGTGAGAGATTTTTACGGTCAACTCATAAAGAGATGTTGATCCAAAATCCGACAGACTTTTTTGCTCCACGAGAACAAATAGTTCATCGTTGCTAATCTTAGTTTTTGATACTGAATATAAAGGATAGTCCCCGTTGAATTGAAACTTCGCGAGACCATTAAGCCCCGGATAACCTACATCATCTTCGTCATATTCTATGTATTCGTCGTTGAAAAGTGACAAACTAAATTGCGGTCCCGTGTATTTCATAATTTGACACTCATATCCGGTAGGGGTAGTGCCTATAGTCATTCTTCTCCCATCTGACAATTCTCTATATAGATAATTATCACCTGATAGCTCTGTATTGACAAATTTCATTATGTTCTCCGCGGTTTTTTGCTTGGTTTCTCCTACAGTAGGCATATCCGTTTTAACGGTGCTCGTTTCCTGGTTATCATTTCCGCAGTTAAGGAGACTCATAAATGCCAAAACCAAAAAGCCTTTTAAGAAAATGTCTTTCTTCATTTCGTAACCTTTCGTTAAAATGTAGTTAGTCCATGGCGCGAAAAGCGCCATGGACTTGTCCCGAGCGGGATGCGAGGGATCTCCCCGAGTAACCCCCTATCTTTGCTTTACAATTCTAATTCTGAAATTCATATTTTCTACTCATGAGTAATATTTTTAAAGCATTAGAAAATTATTGCGATTTCTTCTTCCATATATTTATTGCTAACATGTTTCATCTTTGCTCTATATACACACTCAGTGGGTTTATAAGCATTTTCAATATCGCGGCTAAAGAGTTTATGTGTCACGACGCCATTTCGTATTCTTTGGCCAGAAATTCCGCCATCAGCGATAGTAAACTCGAGTTCTGAAATATCTCCTTTACCAAAATCAAGAACAGCGCTTACTGATCGAGATTTAGCACCGTGAACCACTTTCGCAAAATTTAAATTCCCTATAAGTATTTCTCCATTAATGACTAAACCAAAGCTTGTGTCCACTGCATGGTCAATAGCTCCAACTAACTCGCAGTCACTGGAAACTTCCTCTGAAGATTTTAGGTTACCAGAAATGGAGCAGGCATATTTATCGTTTATATAGATACCCCCGTCTATTTCATCGCCGATCGGAAAAGCTATTGATGTGCAAGAAATGTCTGTTAGAGTGTAGTTTGTCAACCGCGCATCGATAGTAAAGCCTCTAATATTTTTTTCTAAAAATCTCATTAAGGGCTGTATTTTTTCAGTATTTTCACTGTGAAGTTTTACTTCTCCAAGTCCTGGAGCCAGTTCATCTTGATTTTGCAGAGCAGAACATTCTAAATAACCCGTTGCTACATGTTCGAGGCAAGAAATATCAGTCAGATTTAAATAAGCATGGTGCATGCCTCCGGCAATTTCTTTAGCGCCCAAGTTTTTGAGACTTTCCATTAAATTCTTGGCGGCATAGCCAGTCATTGTTTTAGATTCAATAGGCAAAATATGAAATTCTGAGGTTTGTGATGAGCCATTTACGCTAAAATTCATAAGTCCCAAAAAAGCACCAGTTAGTAGCATTGTTTTCATTGTAAGTTTCCTTAAAAAGCAAAAATTAAATCTTAAAAAGTTCCGATTGAGGAACGACTGCGGTACTTAGATAATATAAAATACATTGATTGACGTTAAAAAACTGGGGATATAAGCGGAAAGTGTACTCTTTGGGGAACAGGAGAGGGAGGAATGGGGCATTGCTAGGGAGATAAACACCTTAATTCTCTAATACATTTAAGTTTCTAAATATTGTTAATTAACTTTGATCCAAAATTTGTCAGGCCACCTCAGACTTAATTAAAAAACCTCGGATTGTCTAACCGAAATACTACACCCATCATATTCTACTTATTATAGTTTTTTTTTAATGTGATAATGAGTAAGATCATAGCAATCAAAACCTTGTTTGCAATATATACACGCATAATAAATGAGAAAATAATTTTAATAATATAGATAAGACTTCTGGTCTTTTTTCCCTCTAAAAAAATGATTCTTGATGCAAAGGAAGGCAATGAGCTTGGGTAACTACTATAACAAGATGTTAGTCCTATTTTTTCAGTTACTACTGGGTCTCCTGCTATTTAGGGCTTCAGGGGTAGCTTATAGTTTTTCGTTAAATGATGTTTTTCGCCTCTCAGAGCAAGAACATCCTCAAATCAAATCAATTTCAGAGCGCCTCGCGGCACTAAACTTAAAAAAAAATCAAGATCAACGTGTTTTTGCTTCAGAAATTAACTTCGGTGCATCCACAAGTTATCAAAATTTGCAGCGCATCACCCCTTATGGAAAAACCATGAGCCAAACATTAGATTTGGGGTGGAAAAAAAGCTTCAATCTGGGGACAGAATTAAATTTTACGAGTTCATTGGCTTTTATTGATCAGCAGCCGGGTACGGCACAGCATTTCAACGAGAGCTCATGGCAGGTTGGTATCAAGCAACCCCTTCTTAAAAATTACGCGGGTGAAGAGTTTGCTATAAATTCACGTGCCTTAAATGCTGAAATTGCTGCTCAGACTCTTATTTTGCAAGCCGAAAAACAGAGCCTTTTCTATAATATTGAACTCAAATACTGGGACTTGGTGTTTGCACTACGTGAAAAAATAATTCGTGAGGAAAGTGTGAAAAAGGCCCAAGAGTTTTTGCGCTGGACAAAAAATCGCTACGCTAACGGAGCCGCCGAAAAAGTGGATGTCCTTAACGCAAGCACGGCACTAAAAATACGAAGCCTTAGTATGCAAACTGTCCAGGACGGGATTGAAGAATCTTTTACGGCATTAAAAGCAGTGCTTCCTAAGCTGCCCGACCTCAAGGACTGGCAGGTCATTTCAGATGATTTTTTCTCCAAGAGAAATCTAGAAAACTTGTGTTTAAAATCAGATTTCGGGACGGAAGTCACCTCACCAATTTATGCTGATGCCCTGGTTTCCAAAACAAAGGCGCTTCAGTCCTGGATTGAGGTGGAAAAAATTCGCGCTGAAGGTAAAACCGACGTTTCTGCATTTGCCGAGTATGGTCAAAATGGCATAAAAAAAGAAGTTTTTCCTACCACTAGGGAAGCCACCAGTTTTAAACATCAAAGCTGGACTGTTGGACTCATGCTTACCCATACTTTAGATGCAAGTCTTAAGAGTGATGCTGAACGCGCTGCGGTGCTCGATGCTAATGCTGCGAAAACTACCGCACAATTTGCTGAAGATAATAGCCTAGCGGAGTGGTCACTGCTTAGGGACAAGGTTAACCGCATGGAGAGTAATCTGACTTTAGCTAAGGAAGTTCAAGAACTTCAGGTACAAAAGACTAATGAAGAGCGGCAAAGACTTCGCATTGGTCGGTCTACCACGGCACAGCTGATTTTATTTGAGCAAGAAACCATCGAAGCTCGCCTTCAAGTGCTGCGTATACTCGCAAATATGCGAAAACTAGAAGCGCGCAGCCGCCTTTTTGTTTACGGAGGATCCTAAAATGGATTTGATTGGACTTTCCTTACGCCGACCCGTCTTCGCTTGGATGCTCATGACAGGGCTTATCGTATTCGGTGCCATCAGCCTAAACCGTCTCGGCATAAGTCAAATGCCCGATGTCGATTTTCCCGTTCTCTCAATTAACATAACTAATGAGGGGGCTGCGCCCGAAGTTATTGAAGCAGAACTCCTCGATGAAATAGAACAGAAGCTCCTCAATATCGAGGGCATAAAAGAAATGCGCTCTAAAGCAAGCCAAGGCGCAGGAAGTATAACTCTCGACTTTGATATATCGCGTGATATCGATTTGGCCTTGCAAGAAGTTCAAAGTGCCTTAAGCCAAGTAAAGCTGCCGCAAGGGGTAGATCTTCCCGTATTGCGTAAACGCAATCCCGAAGAGCAGCCTATTATGTATATTGGCTTAGCCGCGGATAAACCTTTACGCGAGCTGCTTATATTTGCCGATGATTTTCTCCTCGATCAGTTTCGTTTTATTGACGGTGTGGGAGAGGTTGCGCTGGGCGGATTTAGCGAACGAACCCTAAGAATTTGGCCTGACCTGAGTAAACTCAAAAAAGCACAGCTCACTATTCTTGACCTGACGGATGCCATTGACTCACAGCATCTTGAGACAACCGCGGGTGAATATTTGGAAGGAAGTGAAGAAATCCGGGTGCGCTGGCGCGGTGAAGCCGCTAGCGTAGACGAAATTAAAGCACTCCCCATACTCCGCCGCGGTGGCCAGCTTATTCAGGACGTTAAGTATACTCTGGGTGATTTTGCTCTGGTGGAGGATGGTCTTTCGGATATAACCCGTCTCGCGCGCAGCAACGGTAAAAATGCTGTCGCCTTTGGTGTTAGAAAACAGCGTGGTGGCAATGAAGTTGTGCTCGCAAATTTGATCAAACAAAAAATTAAGGATTTACAGGTCACTTTACCAGAGGGCTATAAACTACAGCTCAATGTTGATTTTACCCGACCCACAGAGGCTGTTGTCGCATCAACAACGCATAAACTTTGGCTTGCCGCCCTCATTACCATACTGGTGTGTTTGCTATTTTTGGCGAGTTGGCAAAGTGCTCTAAATATTCTTTTTTCAATACCCACTTCAATTCTCGGAACTTTTATCATCATCTATTATGCGGGTTTTACTCTAAATATTTTTACCCTTCTCGCTCTAACATTAGTCATATCTATAGTTGTTGATGATGCCATAATGATTTTAGAAAATATCACCCGGCATTTTCATATGGGAAAAAATCCTTTTAATGCTGCGTACGACGGTGCCAAAGAAATTCTTCCTGCTGCAGTAGCTTCAAGTCTCGCTGTTGTGGCGATTTTTATTCCCACGGTATTTATGGATGGGGTGACGGGAAAATTTTTCTACCAATTTGGTATCACCATGTCAGCCGCTGTTTTATTGTCATTGGTTGAGGCCGTGACGATAACACCGATGCGCGCACATGCCTTTTTAGGAGCAAGTGGCAAAACCTCACAGATTGAACTCAAAGTGGAACGTTTTTTTTATGGTCTATCACAATTTTATAGCCGATTTCTGCATCATTTTTTACGTTGGCCTGCCATGACGGTCTTTGTGGGTTTTGTTTTTTTTGCTAGTTCTCTTTTGGTTTTAAATGGCTTAAAGCGAGAATTTGTGCCCTCCCAAGATCAAAATATTCTTATCATAAGTGGAAGCTTGCCTCCTGGCACTTCCTTACAGAAAACGGATAGCGTCGTACTAAAAATTGAAGAGATCATAAAAGAAAATCCTTTGGTAGAAAGCTATTTTGTCTCAGTCGGTGCTGGCGGCCCTAGCGGCGAGAGCAATCAATTTTTTATTCCCCTCTATTTGAAACCACGGCAGGAGCGTACACAGGACCACTTGCAAATCATGGCAGATATGCGTAAGAAACTAAGACCTATAACAGAAGCGCGCATATCTTTGCGTGATATATCAGCGAGAAATATCACGTCCGGAAAAATTCAGCCCGTAGCCTTTAATATTCGCGGGCCTAATTTGGATATTTTGCAAAAAAAATCTGATGAAATTATGAATCATCTTAATGATGCTGGGCTTACCGTTGATATGGACACTGATTTTAAACTGGGCGTTAAAGAGTTAGAACTGAGGCCTGATCGTGAGGCCATGAAAAAATATGGGGTAAACGCAAGTGCGATTGGTAAAACATTGAGTGCCGCTTTAGCAAGCCTGCGCATCAATAAAATTACCTTTGATGGAAGACGCTATGATATGCGCATTAAAATCAGAGATGAACTCGTGGGCACGCCAGAGGATATTACTTCGATATATGTGCGCAACAATTTTGGTAACTTGATCAGTTTAGACAAACTTGTCACCATAGAAAAGCAGCAAACATTTCAGTCAATCACGCGCATAAACCGGCAGCGGTCGGTCGGTGTCTTTGGCAATCTCGCGCCGGGGCAGTCGCAGGCAAGTGTATTACAAAAGGCACGCGAGTTCGCCGAATCAATATTGCCAAGCGGATATGTCTTTTCCTTAGAAGGTGCGGCAGCGGGCCTTAATGAAAGCTTTAATAGCATGATGCTTGCGTTTATCATAGGTATTATCATCGCCTACATGATTCTCGGCGTGCAGTTTAACTCTTTTGTTCACCCCATCGCCATACTTATGGCGCTCCCTTTTAGTATAAGCGGCGCGCTCTTTGCCTTGTATTTAATGGATACGTCCTTAAATCTCTACAGCATGATTGGAATCATTGTTTTAATGGGTATTGCCAAGAAAAACTCTATTCTTTTGATCGAATTTACCAATCAAATAAGGTCTCGTAGTCCCACCCAATCTATTAAAGACAGTCTTCTCTTTGCTTGTCCTATTAGGCTACGACCAATTCTTATGACCTCGATAGCGACGATAGCAGCGGCTGTTCCTTTAGTACTCGGTAACGAGGTCGGGCAGGAGGTTCGGGCTCCCATGGGTTGGACCATTATCGGAGGCAATCTTGTATCGACAGCATTTACCTTAGTAGTCGTGCCGTGTTTTTATCTTCTTATGACCAAATTCGAGCGAAAACCCCACAACCAATAGACTTTTTTTCCCAAATCTCAAAACGCCTCTGTGTTAAAGAACCTTAAACATATTAGGGTGAAGTCGTAATTTTCCTTAGACTGATTTCTTAGAAATCAGCTTTAATAAATTTTAATAGCATATGTTGGCTACATTTGCTAATCAAGCCATGAGAGCAAAAAGTTTAATGGCTGGATTTTTGATCAAAAAAAATATGGGAAAAAAGTTATGAATCAGTTTACTGTTAAAAAAATATTTCTATTATTTGCTGTTATGACTTTTCCTACTAACTGTTCGCGCGGGACCTCAAAAGAGTTTGCGGCTGATCCAGGTCAGTTAAAACAAAATATGTTGGAGGCAAATAGCCAAGTTGTCCCAAATCCTGAAGCGATCTCACATGCCGAGTTTCCCCTTTCACATGTTATAAACATAATAAGTGCTGAGTTAGAACAATCCTCAATATGGTTGTTGAGAGACCGAGTAAATATAGGGGGGATACTCGATTGGGTCATAATAGGCTTAGATAACCCGAGGATTCCACTAATAGGGGTTGATGTTGTCCTGGCTGCTTTAGCTAGACCAGCTCCAGGGCGATATGCTGAAGAGAGTGTTGAAAGTCAAGAATTCACATTGTTTTTATCCTCAAGTTCAAAGTCTCAAGTAAACACTTGCGTAAGAAATTCAAATAGCTATTGGCAGGAGTTGTTTTTTAATAATAAATTAGCGACTTCGGTTACACTCCCTTTAATAGAGATATGCTTTATCGAGGAGAATACTGATGTTGCCTCATTAAACCAAGAACTTCATAGCAGAGGCTTAGATGTAGATTACCTAGTTATTAATAAATTCACAGACGGCCCAATTCTCTTTCGGCTTAAGGGCACCACAGCGTCTGCTGCTTTTCAGTACCCACCAATTTGCGCAAAAATCAGGCAAGATTCAGAATTTTTAAAATCAATTCGTCGTTATGTCGGATGCTAAAAAATCTTTAGGTTTTTTTATAAGAAAATATTTTTCACCCTAATGATCATAATGGCACCTATTGGATTTTCTCTTAGCCTGCTAAAAAGCAAATTACGCAGGACTAATTTCACCATTAAGATCATTGATCTTAAGCTTGGTTTCATCCAAACGTTTTCCCATTTCTTTGATTAGTTCATGGGCTTCGCCGACTTCAGAAACAAGGCGGTCAAGCGGAATATCATTGCCACTAAGCTTGATGATAATTTCGTCAACGCGCGTTAACATCTCTTCATAAGATTTTTTCCCTAAGCTAATATTTTTACTCATGTGATTCTCCTTTGTCAGATGATTTAGATGTATGTATAGTTCCTGTTATGTCTAAGTTTAGAGTCCCGTCTTTGAGTGTCGCCTTAACTTTATCGCCAACGAGAACTTGGTTCACTGAAAAAATCTTTTCACCATTTTTATTTCTTAGCTCTGTCCAACCTTTCTCTAGCCAGGGTCCTGGATCAATTTGGGAGATTTTTAGCATTAGGTTCTTCTGCTTGTCTTTGTTGTGTTGCCATACATTCATGGCCTCTGTGCGGAGAAGATTTTTTAGGGATCTTATTTTTTCGTACTTGGCGGCAAAATACGATAGCGCCGCGGCTTCGGTGCGGGCTAAAAGTTTGGCAAGCAAAAGGGTTCCGGCATTCAATTGTGTTTGCGTTTTTTCGGCTAGGTTAAAACGTAGGGACTGAAGCTTGACCGCTTTTTTTTCAAGATTTTGTAGGCTCATTTTTCTTAAATTATCTAAACGCTGAGCTCTATTCTCTTTCGCATCGTGGTAGCACTTTTCGAGCAAGCGACTTAGCCCAAGACTCCAGGCTTTTAGCTGTTCTCGAAAGGCAAGTTGGTTTTTGGCAAGAAAATCACTGGCTGCAGTAGGAGTTTTTTCTCGGTGAAAAGAAACTTCCTCGGCAATACAGGTATCATCATGATGGCCGATTGCGGAAAGAATTGGGACCTTCGACTGGCAAATTGCATAAGCCAAATCCGCATCATTAAACCACTCAAGATCGGCACCAGATCCGCCGCCACGAGTGATGATGATGACATCAACCTTTCGGGTTACCAGGGTTTTTATACCCTCACAAATCATTTTTGCAGAGTTTTCCCCCTGCATCGGTGCCGAAAAGAAATCGAGTTCAACAAGGGTATTTGCCCCTTTCAGTTGATCAATAAAATCAGAGTATGCCCGCGAATCTTTAGCCGTAATGAGGCCTATGCGGGTGATAAGCTTTGGGAGGCGTAAACTGCGATTTTTATCATAGAGATTTTTTTGTTTGAGTTCTTTTACTAATTTTTCGCGTTTTAGTGCGAGATCTCCTTTGGTGAAAGCGAGATCAAAATCAAGGATATTCAAGCTTAGCTGTGCACGGTCACGATAAAAGCTGGTCCCAACCAAAGCGCGAATTTTTTGACCTTCTTTGAGAATAAGGGCAAGATCGCTTTTTAATTTGGCTTTCAAAATTGCCATTTGCTGGTTCCAAATAGTCACGGGTATGGTGAGACTTCCCCTGTTTTGGTAGGATGTAGTCGTTTTTTCTTCCGCAAAACTAAAAAAAACACCCTGATCTCTGATGTTTAGGTTTTGGATTTCGCCGACCAGCCAGAGCGATGCTGGCAAATGGCGGCTGATAATAGCCGCGGTGTGATCTAATAATTCTCTAATGCTCCAGGTTTTTTCTTGCAGCTCATCATTTGCGGAGAGAGATACCGCATCGTTTCTTAGCCTAGTTTGCCCGGAAGTGAAGCCGTGATCTTTTTTAGGTTTGGCCGCCGAGCTATGATCCATAGAAGCTTTGGCTTGCTCTAATGTATGCGTATGCCCTGACGCATGAATTCGCGTTAACCCTGTTGAGGCTTCAGATTTTGTCGCCCCCCCCCCGATAGGGCCGCCACCGGTGGCGCGGCAGAGCGCGGTGATTTTTTCTTGATTGGTAACGCTGTCACTGATAACCCAAATTTTTCGCTGACCATCAAATATGGCGCCAACTTCCTTGAGATGGTCCTTAAACGCAAAGGTATTACCCAAAATAACAATAGCGTTGTTTTCGATGCGAAAATGCAGGGGCATGCTTAACCTTAGGATAATGACGAGTTAACAAATTATTCCCTTTATATAGGAAATTTACCAAAAAATCATAAAATTTTATTTGATCCCCGTTCTTTAAATGTACATTCCCGCGCCTCAGGGGCAATGTAAAACATCGGGATAATAAGCCTTTGATGTTTTATGCGGCATTTTAGGGTTTGTGTGCGTGTTGATATCAGGCTTGCCAGTAGCGGGGTGTAAGGAAAAAGTGCCAAGCATCAAGTGCTTGTCGCTGCCTATATACAAAAATCCAGTGAATACAGCACATTAAAAATGGCAGTTCCTTAAATGTAAAAATGAGGTTGTAAGCGAGTACTGTGAATGGCTAACTCAATGATTTCGGGGGTTTTAGCTGTTTACTTTTCCTCCTCAGCTTGATATGGAAATTGTCAGGGTGGGCTTTGGCTTAAAATTTTATCAATCAATTGAGGAACAACACAATGAGATGCCATTTACCAGTTTTTTCATTACTCGCTTTTATGTTTGCCTGTAGTGGGCCGCACGCAACTGAAAACTCTAGTGGGGTGAACGCAGTCACTTATACACCAACTAAAGTGAACACATTGGCCTTTTTTCTTAAAGCAAATCCTGGGTCAGGAAACGGGGCGATTACCCCAGCTATGGTGGGAAATAATTTTTCACCAACTGATTGCCCTGAGTGTGCTGCGGGCGACAGTGATGGTTATGGGCCTAAACTCACTATTGTGGTCAATAATGAAACTTTTGAAGGTAAAGTAAAAATTCGCGGCGGTCTTACGCGCCAGTTTCCTAAAAAATCTTTTAGTGTAAAATTTTCGGGAAAAGAAGGGCCCTTGCTGGCTGGCATGCGGCATAACAAAATCATCCTTAATGCAAGCTATAATGACCCAACATTTTTAAGGCAGTTTATCGTTCTCAACACACAAATCCTCACCGGGGGGTATGCCTCAAACGTCGATTTTGCAGCATTTAAAGTCGCTGGAGATTTTAGCAAGAGGGGTGGCGAAAAAATTTCAAATCCCGCTCAGGTGCGTCAATCTCTCTATATTCTGTTTGAAGATTATAAAGATGGTGCTAAAGCAATCAATGGTGGTAAAAAATCCCAAATTGTTAAAAATGAAAGTGACTGCGATTGGGGTAACTGTGGCGCAAACAACTTTTTTGAGGAGAGTGATCTTTTAAACAAGACAGCCGAAGAGCAAGCCGCGGTGCGCTCTGAAGGACAGATGGGAGCTAATATTGTCAATAGTATGTGTCATGGGGGTAATTCAATAAACATCGATAGTTATTATCGGTGGCAATATATCAATCACTTTTTCTATGACCGTGACTCGATTACCAAGAACTATATTTTATTCCAAAAAAATGGCGGCCAATTTTACTTTTGGCACTGGGACGCTGATGCCACGATGGGCTATATGCCTGATGGGTCAATTTACGGTGATTTTGCTGATATCACAACTGATGAGCCCTGGGGGAGAAAACGCAATAGGGGTGATGCCTGGGCGGAGGGCTGTATGCGCAGTCAAGATATCAACCGTTACAAACAGCTCTACAGAGACGCTGTTGTAAACGTAATGCATCCTGACAAGGTGACTGCCTGGTTAAACGCGACGCGGATCGTTGATGTTATTAGACCCTATGCACAAGCCGATATCAATGCTTGGTCCCCCCGTCCTGGGACAAGATCGGTAAGAGACAATAATTTTGATAACGAAGTTAATTTTATGCTCAGTAACTTCAGAGCAGTGGGCAACGCCAATATTAATAAATTTAACTTACGCTAAAACAGGGGATCAAGATTATGCCGCGAATGTGTTTGTTCGCGGCTTAGAGCCGACATTAAAAATAAAAAGCGTGCATTTCTTAAGCCTAGGCTGAAAATGCACGCTTATCACTTCATAATAGCGCTTTATCTAAAAAGCGGTCTCTCGCTCTTCTTCTTCTTCATCATCGATTTCGGGTAGCGCTTCTTCGATTTCATCATCGTCAGCGCGCAGCGCATAACGGCTCCGTATAAGGGTAACGGGCTTACCGAAGGAAATTTCTTCAATATTTATTAATAAGCTTTCTACCTCTAAAGTATTTTTAAGTATGTCCAAGGCATCTTCAGGAATGGGGAATACGGTGGCTTCTGCACGATAATCTAGTGAGATCAGGGTTTGCTTGGCTTTTTCCATCATACCCGAAAACACAAAGGGCATGTTCATGCGTTTGCGAAGCTGTAAAAGCTCTTCGAGCATACAAGCACATACATCTTTTTCATCTTGAAAATCAATAAGAAGATATTTTTGATCCGTAGCCACCAGCCAGTTATGAATACCAATAACCATGTCTTTGCAGGTTTCACATTCGCCGTGCCGCGTGCAACTACCAATTACATTACAAACAACAGCATCTTCAACAATTTCTGGAATTATTTCAATCATAAGAGCTCCTTCTCCCTACCTTTTTTTACAAAACCTTTTATACTCTCAAAAAATCAACATATTTGCAAGTTTTCCCCATAGCTACCTCCCTATCACAAATTTTTGGGAAAGATCAAGCCATTGTGCAACCAATTTTCGGACAACATCTCTTATTCCGCTATAATTAAAGTCTTTTTTGAGCTTGGGTAAAATTTCCAGGAGGGTGTTTTTTGCTTCTTCCTGGTCTTTTAGCTGAAAAAATTTGGGCTTAACGTGAAGTTTGATATTTTCATCACCGAGCAGTAGAAGCAGACGCTTGTCACGTTCCTCTTCGTCGGTAAAAATAGCGCGTTTGCGGAGAATATCTTGGTTTACCTCGGTTTCCATGCCAATTTTTAACTCCCAGGGAAGGGGGCCTTTTGGATCTTTAACCGTTAAGACAATATTTAATTGCCAATGCAGCCCAAAAATATCGACAATTTCTTTTATATTATTTTCCTGCACCCAGTAGTTAAACTGTTGAGTTGCGGCAGAAAAAGATGGTACAACTGGGGAAGATAATTTGGTCTCACGTAATTCCATAATTGCAATCACCCTCGTCTGATATCACCGGTAATGTAAATTTATAAGTGTGAGTTGATGCTATCATATAAACAAAAAAAATTACAGGCAATTATAGGCTTTTTTTGCGTTTTGGCACCTTTTTCTTGTACCTATCAATTTTCAAATTATGCCTATAAGCCACCAAAAGGTATTTCCAAAATAGCCGTAGAGGCCGTTTATGACACGTCGCGTTCGGTAATACCTCATGATATACTCTGGGATGAGATCCAGGTCGCCCTCGCCCGCAGCGGACATCTTGTGCTCACGAGCATTGACAATGCCGAAGGACTTTTGCGCGTACACATCAAAAATTATAGTACACGGCAATTTGGTCGCTCCAGCACTATTAACGAGTTTAAGGATCCCAGGCCATTTGAAACTGGGGAGCCGACTCCTCCAAGGTATTTACGGAACTTAGCGCAGTCTCATAGCATTGCGCAGCAAGAAACCTTTACCCTAGGGATTGACGTGGAGCTTTGGGATCTTCATACCCAGAAAAAAGTTTTTAGCAAAAGCTATAGTACTCAAAAAAAATACAAAATTGGGCTAACTCAAAATAAAAAGCTTATTCATCTCCGTTCAGAAGAGAGTAATAGCATAAATTTTGCGGCTGCATCTGAAGACCTAGCCAATAGAATCGCTTCCGATTTACTGGGGCGCTAAATTTAATGCGCAAGCCTGATTGATCTTGTAAAAAAATTTTAAGGTTTTGGTGGCTGCTGACTTTCTGGCAATTCTCTGACGATACCTGCTCCGATATCAGGAAGATTGCGAGATTTTCCGAGAAAGGCGATGTTTAATTCTACGAGATAACTCGGATTGCGTCCCCGGGCGGTAATATCTTCATTGCGACGCAGTGATAAGCCCCAGCACCGGGAAGGATCGTTATACTGTGCTTTTAGTTCGCTACTAATGGTGCTGACACCTTGATCATTCTCATTTTTACGAACAAAGAGCTGAGTAGACCAATCAGGAATCAAAAAACTATAAAATCCGATGGAACGCAAATAGCTACGAGAAAACGAACTTTGTAAAGAGCTGGTTTCTTCGCGAATTTTATCAATTTCATATCCAAATACAAATCGGGACTTAAAATAACTTGGTGTTGAAAGACGAAAATCAAGCTCTCGTGTAAAGCGTTTACCCATATCGTATAAAACACGGTTGTAACCTAGCCACCGAGCATACGATAGAGTGGAAGTTGACGTAAGCGGGGTCCAGGGAAATAAGTCTTCTGGATTTTGTACCGTTTGCTGTTCTTTTTTTCGGCGTTCCTTCTCGAGATCATATTGGGTGTATAGCTCCCAACTGGCAAAATAGGTATCAGCTTTGCTCATTAAGGTGAAATCTTCTTGTTCCGAAGCCAGTATATCGTGGTTGAGGTTTTGTGAATCTTGGTGGAGTATTTTTTCAAACTCGAGCTCTACTTTTTCTCTCTCTGACAGTAGGGGTTCGGGCGTTAGGGCAACTTCCGGGTCTTGATTTTCTGCCAAATTCGTTTCATTCTCTGGTTCTGTTTGTGTAGCAACGCCATTTTCACTTTTCTTCCATTGTTTTTTTGAGATACCCCACCGCTGAGTCAATTTTAATCCTAATGTTTTCGCCGGTAGCTGGTAATCACTTTGATAATAAGAATATTCAGCGTTAGATTTTATGACATCGAAATATCTTCCCTCAGTGACGACCACAGGCCGTAAGCTTGCCGTAACCTCAAAATCAATGAGATGCCTTAAAAAGTTTTGTGCGAAAACCCCCTGCCCACTGGAGTTGATCTCATAATTTTCTCCCAAATAAGCTCCCCCATCAATAGGCATGTAGAACCGAATCCCGTGGGCGACGGTTTTAAGTTCGGCTTTTTCTTTGGCCTCACCGCCAAACTGAATCTGTCTATCTTCAGCTTGGACAAAATGATTCATGACAAAAAAGCTTTTTGACACCAGGGGGGTAATGATCTCACCATGAAAGCGATTCCAAGAACCGTCCTCAGGCGTAGAAATATTTATGCGTTCGGCTATTCCGGGATTTTCAGGGTCGAGACTAACAATGCGATTTAAACCTTGGTATTCGGAAATTTTTTGGGTTTCTAGGCCTAATTGAACATAACTGGGCCAATTTAAGCTACTGGGCATGAGGTTAAAATAACGGCTCTTGAGTTTTAATGAAAAAGGCATTTGCTGCCCTTGAAATTTTTCATTGGTGTCAAGAACATCAGCAAAACTGCTCCCAGTGCTGGCATAATAAGAACGCCCATCGAGATGAAACTTCATTTTAGATTTTGCGTAAGCACGCGCATCATCTTGATAAAATAAAATATCAAAGGCGTCTTGGCCCGTTAGATCATCCTTTTCATTTTCTAAATACAAATCTTGAAGATACCTGTGGTCTGAAAGTAAATCACCTTCACTCACAAGGCTTAGACGCGGGGCAAGATAAGTTAAACCCTTCCAGGTAATGCGGGACCGCCAAACATTATCGGGGGCGCTGAACTGATCGTCAAATAGGGTTTGGCAAGCACGCATCAAAGCAGCGCTGTACTGAAGACACTGAGCAGGCGAAATAGCTTGCCCCCATTCTCCGACACCCCAATTGAGGTTTTCCCAGTACGAGCGGTCCATGAGCTTAGCTCGAACCAGATCGCGTCCATCAAGTCCTTCGGTAGCTGGTGGGGGATTATCTGGATTAAAAGCATAAGCCAAGCCTTCACTATGATAATACCGAAGGCTTTCTCGTAGCGCTCTATCGTCGACCCACTTGCGGTCATGCAAACCTTCAACGCGTAGCTGCCATCCTGATTCGCGTGTTTGCTCAAACCGAAATTCTGAACCCAGTTTTATGCCGCGGTTTTGCAGATAATCTATCTTAAATGTCGAATCATAGTGATCGGCTATGGCGAAAAATATCGGCTGTGAATACATGGTTCCCGTTTCACTGTCGTGACTAAAATAGGGGAGCAAAAAACCGGACTGCCTCTGGCCTTTTAGGGGTATTTTTAAATAAGGCATATAAAGAATCGGAACGCCTTTAACTTGCAAGATGGCATGCTTTAGGGAAAGATAGCCCTCGTTTTGAGCAAAGGCGTAAGAAGTCGAAAATCCCCAAGCGGGGTTGTCATCATCCTGGCAAAAACAAGGTGTCCAGGAGGCGTTGGTGGCAAAAAAATCATTGCCATTTTCTCTCTTAAGCTCATCACCATGCAGCTTAAAGTAGTATGCGGGTCCGGCAAACCCAAGGGGAGTTTTTTTCTTGCGTGAACTTTCCCAGTACTCCCGGCGCGCCGTTAACTTATTGCCAGATTTATGGTTAGCTAAACTCGCAAAAGGATTAGGTGTTGTCGCGATTAAGCGCTCTTTTTCTGTAAGAGCCAAATATTTTTCAAGAGCCTTCTGGTCTTCTTGAGAATTGACGCCATAATTTTTGATTGTTTTATTTTTAAGCTCTATTTTCTCAGCAGCAACTTTCGCTAACTGCGTTTTTCTATCGGCCTCATACTGCAATTCGCCAGGTGAAATACCCAACAGATCGTTGATAATCGCCGTTTGTCGACTGGTATCCCCCACGACCATTTGCGCATTAATGAGCTGAAAGTTTTCGTTTGCCATATTATAGGTCAGCACATCACCGCTGTATACTATGGACCTCGTCGCAAGTAAAACATGACCCTTAGCGCGCAAAATTCGGGTATCATTGTTGATTTCAATGTGATCCGCCGCTAATAAAATATCGCTCGCGATGGCAACGACATTTCCCTCAAAAAGCTGTTCTTTGCCCTGTTTATTGACGGTAGTGCTATCAGCATCTAAAAAAATATCAGAAATCGACTGACCTAAGGCTAGGTTTGCGCAGAACAAAAGCAGGAAAATAAGTAATCCTTGCCCCTTCAAGGAAGAAAATATTTTGAAAGAAGGGAATTTACCGAACCGCAAATATACCTCTAAAATAATCAGGTGCTTAAGAACTGTTAATGGCAGAGCACGCAAAAATCGCCAAATATAGGCATAAAAATCCAATAACCAAGAGTCCAGAATGTTTCGGAATCTATCGTTTGCAGGCAACATAATGAAAATATACCAAAACTGGCGGGCCTACACCTTTATCCCTATTTTCCACGTTAATGGCTTAGGCAAAAAATGTGAAGGAAAATGAGTGGTTTCCAATCACAATGATCAAAAAATCTGATCCCAGCTGGCTTTCAAGCTAAGCGCTTCAGGGAGACCGAAGCGCAAACTTGGATTGATCTGACTCAAGTCTAGTGAAATAGCATTTAAAGCAATTTCATTTTCTTTTAAAAAATTTACTGGTTTCCCCCCATAAAGACTATCCCCGACTATAGGGAAACCATGATGCGCTAGGGAAAAACGAATTTGATGAGAGCGACCTGTTAAGGGTGTAATTTCCCACGCCAAAAAATTTTCTTCATTTAGGCGGCGTGTTCCTATAAATCGTGCTTCTGTAATCGCAGGTTTTCCCGCTATTTCATGAATATAGGCGCGTTTTTTTCCTCTCAATATTTTCATTTCCCAGTGATGAATTTTGTTCTTATCAGCGTCTTCTGGAGCATCACCCGAGCTTAGCGCCTTGTACTGTTTTTTTATCAGGCGTTTTTCAAACCAGGTATTTGCGGTGGTGTGCGCCTTTGCATTCTTAGCAAATAGGATAAGTCCTCTGACCTCATAGTCTAGCCTATGCACGGGGAGTATTTTGATCGCATTGATCTCCTTTAGATGTTCGGAAAGACAGGGACGCACATCATCTTTTCCCATGCGTCCTGGCACGCTCAGAACCCCATGCGGCTTGTCCAGCACTAAAAAGTCTTCATTTTCAAAAACGGTGACGATATTCATCATAAATTACATATTATCCTTTTGATTGTGCGAGGAGAGATCGATTTTTTTTCCCCTCGCATAAACTTCAGAGGGTTGGGTCTGGCCAAAATCATAGAGCCAGTCCTGCCACGATAGCAGAGATGTGTAAGCCGTTATATCAGCATCACTGCCCACACACAATGATCCTTTGGTTGCTTGATATCCCAAAGATTTTGCCGCGGTATAAGTCACCCCCAAAAGACAAAGCGCGGGATCTAGGCCCGAATGTACAGCTGCCATACCAGCAATTTGACTTAAGTTCATGATTTGGCATGAGCCTGGATTCAAGTCACTCGCAACCGCAATTTCGCATCCTAAAGCACTAATTTTCTTCGCATCGGTGAACCCAATTTTTGTAAAGAGCGAAGTCCCTGGCAAAATGGTCGCCGTGCAGTCATGCTTTGCCATTTCTTTTAGACCTTTTTCGCTGGCAAACTGGAGATGATCCGCAGATTTTGCACGCCATTTTCCGGCAAATTCGGCGGCACCTGCGGCACTAAATTCATCAGCATGTATGCGCAGATCAAGACCAGCATCTATAACCGCCCTGGCATAATTATCACATTCCTCGGCGCTAAAATAACCAGCCTCAATAAAAACATCAAAAGCATCAGCAAGTTTTTCTTTTGCGGCAAGAGGGATGAGTTTTTTTACGACCTCATCGATATACATTCTGTTATCAGGAATTTCAGGTGAAGAGGCATGCAGAGGTAGACAGGTAATATATAGCGAACCGGCAAATGTTTCTTTTGCTTTTTTTAGTATTTTTAGGTGCCGTATTTCTTCAGCTATGCTCAGGCCATAACCTGTTTTAGCTTCTATAGTCGTTATGCCAAAACCCAGCATGAGATTGAGTCTCCTAAGCGTCAATTCTAGGAGTTCATCGTCAGATGCTTTTCTCGTTTGCTCTACAGTATAGCGTATGCCGCCTCCCTCACGCGCAATGTCTTGATAGCTTTTTCCCTGGAGGCGCTGAACAAACTCGCTAGCCCTCGAGCCCGCAAAAACAGGGTGCGTGTGGCTATCGACGAATCCGGGCATAACCAGGCCGCCACGGGCATCGACTCCTTGCCATGTAGAGTACTGCGCCTCAACATCGCTAGACCCAAGTCCCACAATTTTGCCTCGCTGGCAGGCAATCCAGGCATTTTTTTTAATATGCAAAAGATTCTCTGCGTCTTTGCCTGCTAGCCCTGCAGTCTTGCCCTGTTCAAAAGCACCGCAATTGGTAACGAGTTCGCCAATATTTTTAATAATAAATTCATCATTCATCTTTGTTTACCACTCTCTCCAAATAGGGACTAAGACTCCATTTGGTTAATATCTATCATCCACTCTGTGCCTTCAGGGCTGTCTCTGAGTATTAAGCCCCAGGCCATGAGTTTGTTGCGAATTTCATCAGCCTGAGCATAGTATTTACTGAGACGGGCTTCATTGCGCAGCACAATATTTTGCTTTACTTCATCAGCAGAGATATTTATTTTTTTTAGGTACCGCTCTTTTAGATTCGCCACAAATATCTTCGGGTCTTCTTGAAACAGCGTTAAAACAGCGCCTAGCTCACGAAATTTTGCCGCAAGTTGTGCTGCAGTAGCGTCTCGTTCGGGACTGATTTTTTTTGAAAATATTTCTTGCGCCTTCTTAAATTCTTTGTTTAGGAGGGCTAGAGTGGTTGCTGTATTAAAATCCTCACACATTGATTTTTTAAAAGACTCTTCTATCTCTTGCGGTGAAAATCCTGGAAGAAGCGCTGTTTTGACCGCGGTGTTTCCCAAGGCGTCAAGCCTCAGTAACGTTTCATAATAATATATCAGACGGCCAAGGGCTTTTTGAAATACCTTTTGACTAAAGTCTATATTAGACGCGTAGTGGTGACTCAGAACGGCTATTTTTAAAACTTCTGCGGGCCAGTCTCGTAAAAAATCCTTGATGCTGATGTGATTGCCTAAGCTCTTGGACATTTTTTGCTCATTTATCGTCATTAAGCCTGAATGGATCCAGTAGTTAGCAAATGGTGCGGTGTTGGCTGATTCAGACTGGGCAATTTCATTTTCGTGGTGCGGAAACATGAGGTCTCTCCCCCCACCATGAATATCAAAGGTATCGCCTAAAAATTTTTTTGCCATGACGCTACACTCGATGTGCCATCCCGGGCGACCCACGCCCCAAGGACTTGCCCAGCTGGCATCTTCTGTTTGATCATTTTTCCACAGCGCAAAGTCAAGAGGGTCTTCTTTCTCGCCTTCTACGAGATCACGAGAGCCGCTAATAAGTTCATCTAAATTGCGGTTAGAAAGTTTGCCATAATCCTTCTTTTGCCTAACGCGGTAATAGACATCACCACTTTGGCTGGGATAAGCGGCGTTTTTTTCGATGAGCCCTGTGATCATAGCAATAATCTCAGGAATATAATCTGAGACTTTGGGAGTAAAATTGGCGCCTTTTAAACCCAAATTTTTGATATCCTCACTTTCTGAAGCGATCATGTCACTTGAAAGCCTTAGGGGGGATATACCCATTTCTTGCGCGCGTTTGATGATTTTGTCATCAATATCCGTGTAATTGCGCACATAAGTGACCTCAAAATCCAGATGTTCTAAAAAATTGCGGATAACTTCAAAGAAAATCGCCTGCATGGCATGACCAATATGACAGTGATCATAAACGGTTACGCCGCAGGCATACATTTTGACTTGCTTGGGATTTACCGGGGTAAAGATTTCTTTTCGCTTAGTTAAATTATTGGTTATCAAAATCTTGTGCACATCTTCTCCTAAGTCCAAGTAATAATAAGATTTAATAAAACAATTCCCAGGATAACGCAAAACCTTAGCAGAGTATATTTCAAGTTTTTTAGGTTCATCCCGAAAAAGGAAAGAAACAGCACTGTAGGGTGGCTAGCAAATGTATAATGTTCCTGCAAATAATATTAACATTCAAAACATCAGGCTTTATTTTGAAGCGGTGGCTCGCGACCAAATAGACAGTCGGCAGATTGCGCGAAAAACCCACGATTTACTTAGGCTTCGGGATAGGCTTTATGTGCTACCGCAAATCGAATTTGATGCTGCCATTAAAACTATGGAGATGCTTTGCCATTCTCCGGACGCTACTCGTGAGGCTCCTAATGCGTCGCGAAATAACCTAAGCATGGAAAATGCCCTTCAACTTTATGACCAGGTGAAGGAGTTGAGTGTTGGTGGCGATAAAATAAGCGGACCTGCCAAAGTATCATAGCTAATTTTGCACCATATTTATCACGTAATAGCAATATTCCTCAGAGTTTATAAATATTTACTTAAGCCTATAGATCCAGACTCCGATAAGAATTTGATGATTTTTTTTTCCTTAAGGGGTTTGGGTATGTTTTTTTTATTTAAGAAAACTAATTTTTCTCAGCTTGCCGTACTGGCTACTTTGGGTTTAGCCACCAATTTTTGTGCCAAAGAAAGCAAAAATCAAGTTCAGTTTGTCGGACGCAATCCAGAGGGCGCAAGCGATGAGTATACGGCCCCTCCAGAAGATTATAATCCAGAAAATGGCTATAAAGGTTCCGCTGGTGGCGATGAGGGTGGCGTCGGATCTGATCCAGATGGTGATGGTGGGGGGGACTCTGATGGCGTAGACACGGATGTTCCTTTAGACCGAGTTGAAAACGGTTTTCGTAGCACGGAAAATCCTGAGGATTGCCTTTTAAATTCTTCGTCCGATCAATTTGTCGAGTTCCCCTGGCCAGACGACATTCTGACCTGTTATCAAAGCGGAAAACTCTATAATTTTGCCACCAAAAAGTGCGCTGTGGCGGCTTCTATGCAAAGTTTCCCCATTGCCGAAGCTGACTCTAGCGTAAAAGCCGTAATGGCGACTAACCAGCAAACGACTTTGGGGTGCAATTGGGATGATGCCCTTACGGTTCAGTCTGTTTTTATGGATCCCAAGGGCCAAATGAGCCATATTGGCGTTGCCGAGAAAAATGATAAAGCAAAAATAGTTGGATGCTCTGAGATTGATGGAGATAGGTATTATCAGATTATTATCCAGTACTGGTACCCAACTGATATAGATGTGAAAGCGTGCAAAGTTGCTGATAATTGGCGGATTTATACATCGTGCCGCCAAAAATATAAGGCAGGTATTACAAAGGGACTTTCGTGGGAAGCGTGTTTAGACTATACCGGTGACTAGTACTACTCCGTTAAATTGGCTACACCTGTGTTGCTCGCCCGGGAAAAATGCTCATTTACCTCAATGTAAACTCCGCTTTTCCCCCATCCTCGCGCCTTGTTCTCTAAAGTTTAACAGAGCAGTACTAGAAAGCGTTATCTCCGCATTCTTTTCGGCAAAAATTAGGTTGGTATGCCAATGTTTCGGGACCTTAGCCAATAATTCATTTGAGTTCAATTAACAGACTTGGTTTTGATGTACATCACGGGTTTTTGGTGCTCTGAGATTGGGGCGCTATCCTATTGCATCCTGAGATTGCTCGGCATCACTTGGTGCATGGGATTTTTTAAGCTTATATCGAGCACCGGAACGTCACCTGTCCTAGGTCACTTTGGCCCGAAATGAGCATTTCTGTGTTAAACCCTTTTTGCATAGTAGTCAGAGCATAAGTAAATAGGGGCACTTGCTCATTAAGTCTATGGACCAGATAGCCGTTATCTGTAAGGAGCATCTGAGCCGTGATACCTTGAATATTGTTCAACTTGCTGCCATCCAAAACGAGGACAACCTCATTAAAATATCGGTAAAAGTGTAAAACCAATTTGATTTGCGGTAGCGCGAAACTGCGCAAAAAAGTTAAATGGGTGGTGGGGAGTCCGGGGAGTGGTATGATCCCGCCTAAAGTGCCTAAAAAATCAATTTGTTGTTCCTCTTCATTTGCCGATTTTAAAAAACAGCTAATATCTTCTAGCTTTGTTTCATCGGTCGCCTCAGCGTTCCAAGATTCTTTTGGCAGGCGTGTGACATAAGAATTTAAAAGTTTATAATAGTACAGGCGGGGTAAAGCTTTTTCTTCTGTGTCATTAAGTCGCTTAACAGAAATTTCTAAAAGCACTAAAGCATCATTTCTGATGGTATTTAAAGAGGAATAGATTTCTTCAATGTTATTGTTTGAAGGATCTTCAGAACAAAATTTAGTGACCAAATCTTTAAATAGCTCTAGCTGAAGGGCTAGGTTCTTTTGCGTTTTTTCTAGTGAGATAAATAAGCTGGGCTTTAGAAGTAAACCCCAATTTGTTTGGAAAGTATCACGCATAATTTTGCCGCAAAGTGATGTCTTTGTCACATTGTGAAAGCTTCCAGAAAATATAGTAAATAAACTTTCGTCGATCTGCGAGATCAACTGACTTACCTGCTCTGCCCAGTCTCGCTGTAAGGTAAATTCTGTATTGACCAGGTCATTGTATTTGAAAAAACCATTTTGAAGAATGACCGAGTCTTTCGCGGTCAGTCCTGCCAAGCGTCCAATTTCTCTATATAAAAGCGAAATCAATTTCGCCTCAATCATAGATTCGGGAAAGGCTAAAACAACATTGCGACTAATACAAATAGTGCCATCAGGGATCAATTTGGCGTCGACGCTTTTATTTTCGATAAGACAGCCATCTGAAAAAATAATTTTTACTGAGTTATCTATAAAATTAATCAATTCCAGGTTATTTGGGCGTAATTTAATAAAATGACTAAGGACGCTTAAAAACTCTGGCGCTAGAGATAAACGAGCTGAAATATCACTTTGGTTGTTTACTAACTTGTGAAATCGCAAAAAGCTGCTTCTAAAATTTTTAATAAGTTGCATTTTAATTTCATCTAATGCTTCTGGTTCGGTTAAACGTGGAATGATGTCTGTATAATTAGTTGGAGGGGCATTTTTTGAACCCTCTTCAGGGGCAGGGGAAATATCTTTTTTAGGTGCAGCCTTTACCGGTTTATAAACTTTGATGCTTGTATCTTGGCCTGATGAAAAAGGTGTTTTCCCAGCACTTTTAGAGCCAACTTCGGCCTCAGCATCTGCTGAAGGGGGCAAATTTGAAATCTCTAGCTGGGCCTCAGCATGCTGAGCCGATTTTTTGGCTAAACATCCAATGGTGAACATTAAAAAGAGTGTAGCTATTTTTAGCATTAAGTTTCCTAAAATGGGTCTTGCGCATTCTAAGCCATCATGGTTAATCCTGCGATTCAAAAACGGTAAGGAGAAGGTTTTTTAAAGTTATACCTTAAATTTTATCAGCTATTTTCGGATCAGAAAAGGCGTTGAACTGTAAATATTTAATAATTAAGCCAAAAAAAAATAAATCGTTCTCGACTATATGGGGATCTGTTTTTTTCCTATGCGTCATAAGGTCAGGCTTTTTTGGCTTTTGCTGCAAATGCTAGAGGAAAACTTTTACGATTAGAGCGTTTTATTAAACTTTTTAAACGCCAAGACCCTGATCTCATACGCCCGCTCCCCGATCTCAGAGCATCAGAGACCTGTGATGCGCATTAAAACCAAGTATGTAAAAAAACTAGCATGTCAGCTAAATAAGCTTTTGCCTAATCTCTGCCAAAGCGTTTTTCGCTGATTGCAATGAGGTTCCGCCACTATTTTGCCTAAGTTCAACGGCTGATTCAAAATTAAGCTTATGACCTCCGAGGCATTCTCTTACTTCTTCTAACTCATGAATTTGGAGATTCCTATTATCAGCAAGTGCCACAAATTCGGCTGTTTTTTTATAAGCATCACGAAAGCCTAGCCCCTTTTTCGTAAGGGAATTTGCCACTTCGGTCGCAAGAATGTGGCCTTTGTTTTTTAAACTGCTTATAGCGGTTTCTTCTACCGCTAATTCATGGCAAAACGGCGCCAATATTTTTAGGCAAATCACGGATTCATCAAAGCTGCGCATAACGGTACGTTTTAGTTCATGGAGGTCGCTACCATAACTCGGTACCACTGAGCTTACCAAATTTGCTCCCTCGCTTGCCGCTGCTATAACACGCGCCATTTTAGCGCGGGTGATTTCAAGGACATCGGGATTGCGTTTGTTGGGCATAATTGAGCTGCCTGTCGACCAATTCTGAGGAAGTCGCAGTAGGCCCACTGCTGTAGAAGATAAAAACATGATTTCGTTGGAAAGACGACTTAAATGGCCTGCCGTCAAGGAAAGAGCGTTTAGGAGTTCGAGCATAAAATCTCGGTCACCCACGGCATCATATGAGTGCTGACAGCTGCGCTGAAAACCAAGTTCCTTGGCGATCAAGTCTAAGTCTATGGGGAGATGTGTTCCAGAAAAAGCTGCTGCTCCAAGAGGTAAAGCCTCTAGGCAAATGCTTTTTATCGATTCAAAGCGATGGAGGTCACGTGAAAGAGCAAAAGCATGAGCTGAAAACATATGTCCTAAACGAATAGGCTGCCCAGACTGTAGGTGGGTCATACCGGGCACAATGTGTTTAAGCCACGCCTCACTTTTGTTGACCACGACTTTGCCGAGTTCCTTAGTAAGTCCGACAAGATTCTGCGCACATTCTGCGACAAATAATCGCAGCGAGGTGGCGATGAGATCATTGCGGGAACGACCATAATGGATTTTTTTACCGAGTTCTCCAAGCTCGCCTGTGACAAACCTTTCGAGATTCATGTGAATATCTTCTTCCTGAATCCGCCAGTCAAACGCGCCCTGTTCTATAAGTGTTTTTGCTTTGTTTAGGGTGGTCTTGACACTCTGCCATTCTGATTCTGATAAATATCCACAGGATATTAACCCTTTTGCCCAGGCTAACTGCACCGCAATTTCTTGGCTGAAGAACTTGATGTCAACATCTAATCCTTGGGTAAAATTAACAAGTTCGATGTTTTTTTCACTATTGACCGAGGTGCTGAGTATTTGCATAAGGTTCTCAAAAATATGGTAGGTTTTCTCTGTAAAGCGCCGCAGTCTTGAGGAGAAAGTACCTCTAACAAGATGCGAGGGATCCCCCCCCCAGAATTACCACGGAATCTACTATTTCGCCATGACTTTCCCGGCGAGCCAATGCGAATATTTCTCAATATGACAGTGGCCTTTGGCGGCACTATTTAAATCAAATGTGTCTTCTTCAAAACTCACCAAGGCCTGATTATATAGAGAATAGGGGCTTTGCCGTTTCATAACAAAAATATGGCCACCCACGAGCTCTAGAACAATTTCTCCACACAAGTTTGTCGATGCTTGATTGAAAAACGCTTCGAGTGAAAGTCTAGCATCAGTATGCCATAGTCCATCATAGATAAAGGCTCCGTATTTGTCAGCCAAAGAACTCGCCAGCGAGGCAAGGTCGCGGTTCCAACAAATCTGCTTAATGGCTTTGGTTGCTGCATAAAGTATAGTGCCGCCAGGTGTTTCATAAATGCCTCGGCTTTTTATGCCGTTCATGCGTTCTTCGACCAAATCAACAATACCGATGCCTTGGGCGCTGCCGAGATCATTGAGGGTTTCCAGTATTTTTCTCGGTGTTAACGGGACACCATTAAGAGAAACAGCGAAACCTTTCTCGAAACCAAGCGTTATGACAACCGATGCCTTTGCATCAGTTTTTGAGGGAGGACAGATTAACTCCAAGACCTCTTCTTTATCAAAGGGCATACCGATATCCTCGAGGATGCCGCCCTCACACGAACGATGAAAAAGGTTAGCATCGACGCTATATTTAGGGTCGATTTCCCCTTGGTATTCATAGGCGTGAGACTTTAAATACTGTACGAGTTGCTGACGTCCCTTAAAGTCCCATTCCTTCCAGGGTGCGATGACTTTGATTTCCGGAGCCAGGTAGGCCCAGGCTTTTTCAAAGCGCAGTTGATCATTGCCTTTACCTGTTGCGCCGTGGGCAATGGCAAACACCCCCAAATCCTTAGCAACCGCAGCGACTCTAGCGGCTTGCAAAGGTCTTGCAATCGCGGTCCCGAGCAAATAGTCGTCTTGATAGGTGGCACCGGCTCGGGCCATGGGATAAACATAATCTTGAACAAAGTCGTCGCGTTTATCCTCAAAGAAAAACTCTTTTGCTCCAAGCCTTAAAGCGCGTTCCTTTAATATCTTTTCGTCAGGAAGATTGCCCACATCACAGCAATACGCATAAATATCCGCATTATAGGTTTCCTTTAACCACGGAATTATGGCTGAGGTATCAAGGCCGCCTGAATAGGCTAAGAGTATTTTTTGAGGCATATTATGCTTCCTTTGCTTTTAAAAATAACAGTGATAATTAAAATTCAGAGATAAACCCATTCACGCTACTTATTTCGATTTGGTGGATCCCTTGCTCATAACAATGTCAAAAACCATGGAAATTTACAATGGTCATTTTGCATAATATGCATTATTTTGCATAAATATGCATTGGGTGTCTTTCTTAAAACCGATAAGCTGCGAAAATGAGTCTTTGATGGAAATTGCCAAAAAAAGAAAAATGCAGGAGGTCTTACGAAATCTTATCAACTCCGGTTTTAAAGGGACCCAAGAAGATTTGTGTGAGGTGCTACAAAAGCGTGGGTTTGATGTCACTCAGTCAACGGTGTCAAGAGCGCTTAAAAAAATGGGCGTGGTAAAATCACAAGGCATTGAAGGAAATAAGTATTTACTCCAACCCGCAACCCCTTTTACGGCGCGGTTTGACGGAAGTCTTGCTGGATTAGTGACTTCTTTTCGTCACAATGGGAGTATTATCGTTTTAAAAACACGTCCCGGATCTGCTATGTTTATTGCGGGATATATCGATCATCATTTCGCAGCGGATATACTGGGGAGCATAGCGGGTGATGATACCTTATTTGTTGCACCGGTAAATTGTCGTCAGATAGAAGAAACCATTAAAAAAATGCGTTCCTTTCTTTTTGAAGAGCCGGTAGGGTGATCTATCTGTAGCAAATCTAACCGGCTTTAATCAAGGTGTTATGGATGGCATCCAACATGAAATCAACATCAAACGGCTTGACAATATATTTCTGAGCGCCTAAGCGCAGTCCTTTTTCTATGTCTTCCGGTGACTTTTGTGCCGAGACAAAAAATAACGGGATATCTTTTAGGGTGCGATGAGACTTTATAAGACCTGCGAGTTCAAAACCATCAACCCAAGGAAGATTGATATCGAGAAGAATTAAGTTCAAAATTCGTGTATCAACCGCAGCAGAAAGTTCAATGCCATCCTTAACCGTAAGGACATTGTACCCCGCTTTCTCTAGTAGACGTTTTAAAGCCGCACGCATGAGTTCGTCATCATCGACCACCAAAATATTGGGGACCTCAATTTCTTTTTTTACGGTACGAAATTCAGCAAGGCTGACGATTTTTTCTCGCGCTATTTTCTCGCGTGTTATATTTTCTATTTTTTTGCGAAACGTTTTATCATCGATCATGATATTAATATCCTGTTGTGTGACTTCAGAGATATGTTTATAAGTACTACTATCTTCTTCGGCTAAAATTAACTTTGCATGAGGGGCGGCGCGTGAGGAGTAAAAAAATAATAAAAATATTATTTATAATCAACTAATTATGAAATCAATAACCCTGCCATGGGCTACGCCCACCCTGTCAAAGCAGCCAAGTTTTACCCGTCAAGAAACAGAGCGGTTTTCTTGGCTAACGCGCCTCTCTGACATTAGAAAACCTAGGAAGGCTCTGTTTTTAAACCTTGCCAAACAACTCAAATGGCCGAGCGAGGTTTTTACTATTTTGGATCTAGCTTTTAAAAGTGGCCTCACCCGCCATTATATTTGGGATTTACAGGGCATTCCAGCCAACCTTCTGCCTGCCTTTGGTTTTGCCATGGGTTTATTTAAACGAGGTGTGACTAGTCATACTAAGGATCCATTCTGGTCACCTTTAAAGACCCCCGCCGGAGAATGCCAGATTGATATCGTTTCTTCGGGTGAGGCACTAAATTCAGTGGGCGTCTCCAGGGCGTTGGGGTATACCCAGGACCAAATAAATTCTTTGGCTGACCTGTGCACGGTTATTGATGAAAATATTCTAGACCTTTATGCGTCAGTTTTTAAAGATAACGGGCAAATTATTGTCATTGAGCCTACAGAAAAAAACAAATCATGGAGTCAGGTCTCCCGGATTTTATCTCATTGGCTAGACCTTGGTTCGCCTAAAAATTGGTTAATTGTCGGCGGTGGCATCACCTCAGATATTGCCATGTTTGCCGCCAGCTTGATTGGTGCCAATGTCACCATTTTGCCCACCACTTTACTCTCGATGATCGATGCGAGCACGGGTGGAAAAACGGGGATTAATTATTTTCCTTTTGGAAAAAATCAAATTGGGACTTTCTATTATCCTCAAAAAATCGTTGTAGCGCCAAAATTTTTGGAGACTCTCCCGAGAAGAGAGATCCTAAGCGGCGGAGCCGAAGGGCTAAAACATGCAATTCTTGGCTTAAACGAACCCCTGGCGGCAGAGCTTGCGCTAAGTTTAAAAGAGGACAACCGGACCGCCTTAGCTAACCTACTGGGTACCCTAATTGATACTAAGGTTAGCATCGTGGCGCAAGATTCTTTTGAGACACTCAATATAAGAGATGCATTAAATATGGGACATACCCTAGCCCATGCCTTGGAAGCCTTCTCTCAAGAGAAAAAAGTACGCAATCCAATTCGCCATGGGGAAGCGGTGGCATTAGGGTTAGTATTTGATCTGCTTATCAGTGAAAAAAATGGTTTACTCAGTCAAAAAAAATTCTCTACATTTATGGATTTTATTAAGGAAAGCGGCGTACTTCTTTCAGTACCTGATTTGGGGAAAGCTCTTGGTCAAAAAAATAGGGGAACTCTGGCTACCGTGATCAACGAATTCCTACCCTATTTATTCAATGACAAAAAAAATACGCTGCACAGCGGAAATTTTGCCAATATATTGTGGATTGTACCAACAGACCAGAAAGATTCGTTTCCATTTTTTAAAAAAGTTACCATTACCCTAGGCCAAGCGCAAAGTATTTGGCAGCATTTGGTCTTTAATATTCTTACCCCAAAATAGGACGTTTGCCCCTCTTCGGCCCGTAGAAAAGGGCAGGAGGAGACTGCTTAATTTTACCGCTGCGTTAATGGAGTGAAGCGGCAATGTGTAAAACCAAGAAAAAAATATTATTAGTCGGCAGAGTGGCTGACTAGACATAATTAAAATTCACCAAAAAATAAACCGTCTCAGCTAGGGTCGTTTCTAGGGCCAATTTTTTTATTTTTGTGGTGGGGATCACTAAGCTCTCATCTGCAGAAATCAGCGAACTCCATATGTTGGTGGTGATTGCCCCACTTAGGACATAAATAAAAATGATGTCAGCAATCTCGTGCGCATTATCCAGGACTGGATATCTACCACGCTCAACCGACAATGTCGCCTTAACCTTGTTATCTTTTGTCATGACGTTGAAATCAGTTGCCTCTCCCTTTGTCAGCATCGTAGCGAAAGTCTCTCTCTCGCCGCTAAAATTATACGGCTCCAGCGCCTTTAAAAGAACAGAATTACCGTTCTCATGCTGCAATTTGATATGAGGGCCGGATAGATTCATGATAATGCGCTCAATTCCAGGAAAAAGGGAAAAAGGTCCATTTGAATTGATTTTTGCCATGCTAATGCGCCAATCAAAGTCTTGTGAGCTAGGATCAGCGTATATTTCTGTTGTGCTGCCGCCGCCATTTTTCCACGGCATAACCCGGTACATATTAGGTTTGAGATGGGTAACTTGCGCTATCATGAAACCAACATCTAATGGTAAAAAGTGAGAAGATTGATAGTTTTATCAGAGTTATCGTCCTAGGTGATTTCTAAAAAACTCTTAATGCAGGTCGCAGTTTTTTCAGCTTCATCCATATGAACATGATGACCGCCTTTGAGGACGGTATGCTGAATATTTGATTTGGCTTTGAACTTCGCGTTTTCGATTTGTTCTTTGACAAACTCGGCGCCATTTTTCCCCATAATCACAAGCGTTGGAGTGTTTAATCGCTCTAGGTGATAGTCAAGCTGAGCATAGGTGAGGCTACCAAGGGGGATTTTAATGCGTGGGTCGATTGCCCAGGTGAAACAATTTTTTTTTCGGGGATGAATTTTTACATTTCGCTGCGCAATGAGTTTGGCATTTGCCTGGGACATATCTCCGGCAGCCCTCCGCAGTGATGCAGCTTCATCTTCACTCGTGATCTCTTTAACAGGCCATTCTTTCATACGCGACTGGTATAATTTTGTCGCCTTTTTTTCATAATAATATAAATCATGTCCCATCGGAAAAAGCGCCTCAATAAGGCAGAGTTTCTCAAAACGCTCAGGAAACATACTCGCCATAAGCCCCGATAAAGCCGCTCCCATCGAATGAGAAACCGTGGTAATTTTATCGATACCGAGCGCATCTGCGAGGTGCAAAATACTGAGACCCCAATCTAAAAAATTATAGCTTGCTCCAACGCCGATATGAGCAGATTTACCATGACCGCTCAAATCAAAGCTCCAAACAGCATAATCTGACGCTAATAAAGGCCCAAGCGGAATAAAGGAAGCAGAATTATCTTGCCAGCCATGAAAACACAAAATTGGTTTATTATGTTTCTTTCCCCAAAAAAGCCCTTCATAATTTAGTCCTGTGGCAGGAACAAAAACCTGTATAGGCTTTCCCGAGTTTGAATTCATAACGACCTCATTTGGATAAAAAAAAACCGGGCTAAACCCGGTTCTAAAACTCTAATTGCTCAATTAAGATTTATACTAAATCTTTTAAAGCTTTTAATGGACGAATACGAACGACATTGCGCGCAGGTTTTGCCTTAATTACCATTTCTTCACCGGTAAAAGGATTAACACCTTTGCGTGCTTTAGTCGCTGGCTTTTTCTTTACCATGACTTTCATCAGTCCTGGGATGGTAAATACACCGGCACCTTTGCTGATATCTAAGCCAATCATAGAAGAAAGACTCTCAAGAACTGCACCAACATCTTTTTTTGTGATTTCCGTTGCTGCCGCAATCGCTGTCATAATTTCTGACTTGGTGCGTGCTTTCTTGCTGACGGAAAGAGAAGCTGAAGATGCTTTCTTTGCTGGAGTTGCTTTCTTTGCTTTAGGAGCAGCCTTAGTTGCTTTTGCTTTGACTTTCTTTTTGGGAGCCATACTTTTCTTCCTTAAAAAACATTTATATTAATAGTGAAAAACCCTCATCTAAATACGTTAAAGCTTAATAAAAGCAAAATCAAGTAAAACAACCATAAAATTTTTACCCAAAGTGCTTTTTTTTTGCTGCCAAATAGCTTTGACAAATTTAGCGGGTTTCAAAGAGGCGGGCCAAACCGAGGCCCAGCCTCAAAAAATCGCTAAGAAACAAGTTGCCTCAGAACATAATGCAAAATTCCGCCATTCTTTAAGTAGCTCAGCTCATTTTCAGTATCGACGCGGCAGCGTACTTTAATCGTCTCCTTGCGTGAATCAGCTCTCGCGATCTGTAAAGATATCTCGGCGCGAGGCGTGAGACCTGATAAAGACTCAAAAGAAATGACTTCATCCCCTTTTAGGTTTAGGGTGGCCGCGGATTCTCCCGGACTGAATTCGAGCGGCAGTACGCCCATACCAATGAGATTAGAACGATGGATTCTTTCAAAGCTTTCCGCAATGACTGCTCTTACACCAAGCAAAAATGTGCCTTTGGCTGCCCAGTCTCGACTCGATCCGGTGCCATATTCTTTCCCGGCAAAGATCACCAAATTTTGCTGGCGCTCCTGATATTCCATGGCGGCATCATAAATAGACATTTCCTTCTTTTCTGGCATCAAAAGGGTAAAACCACCTTCTTTACCATCAAGCATTTTATTTTTAATCCGAATATTGGCAAACGTTCCGCGCATCATTACCTCATGATTACCGCGTCGCGCACCAAAAGAATTAAAATCTTTTTTGGCGATGCCATGATTTTTTAAATAGGTTCCTGCGGGACTGTCTTCTTTGATTGAGCCTGCAGGTGAAATATGGTCTGTTGTGATGCTATCACCAAAAACGGCAAGGATCCGGGCATTTTTTATCTCAGTTATTCCGGGAGGGTTTTTCGGCATATTGGCAAAGAACGGTGGCCTACGTACATAAGTGCTTTTATCAGCCCAGACAAAACTCTTTCCCCCTGTTGTTTTAATAGCCTGCCATTTTTCCGGTCCCTCAAATACTTTAGCGTACCTTGTTCTAAACATTTCGGGGCTCAGTCCTTTATTCATGGCCGTATTGATCTCACTGGGACTAGGCCAAATGTCTTTTAAAAAAACAGGTTTTCCCGTTGTGTCCATACCAAGAGGCTCTTTAGTCAAATCCTTAAGGACATTTCCCGCTAAGGCATATGCCACGACAAGGGGCGGTGATGCTAGAAAATTAGCTTTGATGTCAGGATTGATGCGGCCTTCAAAATTGCGGTTACCGGAGAGCACCGCAGCAGCGATCAATTGATTTTGATTAATGCTTTTTGAAATGGGATCAGATAAGGAACCAGAATTTCCGATACAGGTCGTACACCCATAGCCCACCAGATTGAATCCTAGGGCATCCAGCGATTTATCAAGACCTAACGCATGCAAGTAGTCTGTCACAACTTGAGAGCCAGGGGCTAATGAGGTTTTAACCCATGGTTTTGATTTTAACCCCAGTGCCACGGCTTTTTCTGCGAGCAAGCCTGCTGTAATAAGGACCGAAGGATTGGAGGTGTTTGTGCAGCTTGTAATAGCAGCAATGACCACCGAACCGTGTTTTAGTTCAAAATCAGCGCCTTCTACGGATGCTGTTTTATTTATCGCGCTTTCTTCAACCTTAAACGTTGTTTTTAAATCCTGGGCAAAGCGTTGCTGCGCTTCTCTAAGGACTATTCTATCTTGGGGGCGCTTGGGCCCGGCAATACAGGGTTCAATAGAACTGAGATCAACTGTTACGACGTCAGTGTATACAGGGTCAGCATCAGAAGGAATCCACCACAGCCCTTGTTCTTTGGCATAGGCTTCTACCAAAGCAATTTGCTCGGCAGAACGTCCCGTTAAACGAAGGTAGTTCAAGGTTTCCTCATCAATGGGGAAAAAACCACAGGTCGCACCATATTCTGGAGCCATGTTAGCAATAGTCGCGCGATCAGCTAAACTCAAGCCTTTTAAACCGGGTCCAAAGTATTCGACAAATTTATCGACTACGCCTCTTTTTCTTAAAGCTTCAGTGATAGTCAAAACCATATCCGTAGCCGTCACACCTGCACTGAGTTTTCCCTCAAGTTTCACACCGATTACTTCAGGAATTAGCATGGTTACAGGCTGATTGAGCATAGCCGCTTCTGCTTCAATACCGCCGACGCCCCAGCCCAGAACACTCAGGCCATTGACCATTGTTGTATGGCTATCAGTACCCACCAATGTGTCCGGGTATGCCCACAATTTTCCGTCAACTTCTTGGGCAAAAACCACCTTGGCTAAATTTTCTAAATTAACTTGGTGACAAATGCCCGTGCCTGGGGGGACAACTTTAAAATTTTTAAAAGCACTTTGTGCCCAGCGCAAAAACTCATAACGCTCACCATTGCGCTCAAACTCTAAACTCACATTTTTGCTAAAAGCATCAGCAGTACCAAAATTATCGACGGCGACAGAATGATCAATAACCAAATCGACTGGGGAAAGGGGATTGATTTGATCCGGATCACCGCCGAGAGCTGTGACTGCTTCACGCATAGATGCTAAATCAACTACGGCAGGAACACCGGTAAAATCTTGCATAAGAACTCTTGCGGGATAGTAAGAGATTTCGTTGCGCGATTTTTTTTCTGTAAGCCACTGGGCAAAATTTCCGATATGTTCTTTGGTGACGGTAATACCGTCTTCATGGCGGAGCAGGTTTTCAAGAAGGACTTTCAGAGACTTGGGGAGCTTTGCTGCGATCCCCGGTAGCTGAGCATCGAGGGCCTTTAAGCTAAAATATTGGTAGCTTTTCCCCCCTACCGATAATGATTTCATGGTCTTAAAACTATCGCGGCGCTTCATTTTATCCCCCTTTGAGCAAAGTTAAACATCTATTGTAAGTTATTTCGCAGCAAATTTAAGCGTATTTATCAAAAATTGCTTAATCTTACATCCGTATTTCCCAAATTGTAGTTTTTTGTCTAGCGAAAGGCCATGAAATTTAATATAGATGCAGTTGATAGGAAAAAAGTTATTTTCCACCTTAGAGAGCAAAATAATTTTAGCAACATATAGTCTTCAATTCATTTTAGGGGTGTTGAAGCCGATGTTTTTTTTACTTCCTAATTAAAGCAAAGCGCATAGGAAGCATTGAAGATTTTTTTTTAGACCTCACTGCGAATGGTGAGAAAGATTTATCAGGCTAACCGTCAGTTTAATGTTAAATAGGGGCATAGCACGGTACCGTTTACTTTAGAGGTATGGAAGGATTTAAAGCATGATCAAAGCGCTTTCGCTGGTGACAATTAGGGGATTTTTTTTAGTTTTGGGACTCACCGCTTGCGGACAGTCCGCCCAACCTAAAGAAAACGTAACGCCAAGCGACGCTGTGCACCCAAATGCCGAAAATGTTATTCTCAGAAGTTCGAGCGCCATCGCTTGTCCCAAAAGTGCTCAGGCACTACACTGTGATATGAGTCATATCGTATTTGACCGCATCAATGAACTTCGCAAAAATGAAAATATTGAGTTTCTTATTTGGGATTTTGCCTTAGCTGACCAGGCCTACAAAAGGGCCTGTGAACTAGGTGAGATTGGCGTGCTGAGTCATGAAGGTTGGCAGCAGCGCATATTAGCCGCTGGATATACCCCTGGAGGCGAAAATATCGTTATGGTAAATCGTCCGGAGTCTGAAGCTACTGCAGAACGCATGTTTATTTTGTGGAAAGAAAGCGCTCCGCACAGAGCCAATATGATCTCCCCGGTATTTAACCGCATTGGTGTCGGTGTATGCCGAGGTAGCAAAGGCCTTTTTGGCGTGCAATTATTTTCCCCAGATTTATAACTATCTAATATTTAAGTGTTAGTATAAAAAATCCAGGCCAATTTACTTGGCCAAATAGTCAAATCACTTGACCTTCCCGAATGAATGACTAAGCTATAGTCTTAGTTTTTAACTCGGTGTGAGACTATCTCTCTTATCGTAGTAAATTCTGACCTAGGGACGATATCTATTGATAAAGAGTAATCTCAAAGGTCTGTAACTAACCTTTTTTTTGGAGACGACAATGAAACTCAACGTTTTAAGGGCTGGTGCTATTATTGCAGCGCTAACCGCAAGCATGGCATTTGCAGAGACCGATGGCACGGGTGTTTCCGCAACAGCAACGGCACCTGTACACCAAACATTTAACAATCACCTTCACTCAAAAGTGATGATTTCTCCTGCTCAGTTGTACCAAGTTCCAGCGGGCAAAACTGACGTATCTTTGGACTTTATTACAGGTGACGCAGAATTAAAAACTACAGCGGATAAGGCAACAGATACTGTGACTGGAACAGCACTTAACATCACTGGTATTTACACAACACCTAATTTGCCAATAAAAGCAGGATTAGATTTTAAATACCTGTCTGGTACAAATGAAACTAAAACTACATTGGGTACAGAAAAAAATGATAAATCGACAATGACGATTGCTCCTACGGTAATTTATTCTGCCATGGATATGGTCCATGTTGCTGCACGTTACGTGATCATCAACAATACCGTAGAGTCGGATGCTACTGGAGCAAAGACTCTTAAAAGTGATTATGGTATTTTTAATCCTGCCGTTGTTGTTGCCCAGCAAGGCTGGGAAGCTGGTTTAAACTTCACTAATGCTGTTAATGAAAAAGGTGAAGGAGAGACAGATCTTGATGTACAAGTTCCCGCTACTATAACTGTTCATGGTCGTTACGCTGTTATGCCTGAGCTTGCTCTGGGCGCTGCCATTGAGCAAAAAAGCTGGAGCAATATTGATACAGAGGCAGAGCCTCTTAAAAACCAAACCATGTTCTCTGCTAGCGCAGAATGGGATATGGATGCTCTTAAAATCGAAGGCGGCTTGGATTGGGCTGGAGCATATTTTGATACTGACGCAACACGTAACACAGACAATATCGCTACTATGGGCCTAAATGTAGCGGCTGATTATATGGTAACTCCTGCAGCAAGCGTTGGTGCAGGCATTGACTATAACTGGGGTGAAGACAAAAACGACACAACAGGTGATATCACTGTTAGTGACCTTGGCATTCAAGTCCGTGGTAATTTCGCATTCTAATTTCTTGGGTACCTCTTAGAGGGGTATCACTTGGAATAAAAATCCCCAGCAGTTATTTGCTTGCTGGGGATAAAAAAAGCCTCCAAAATTTGTGTTTTGGAGGCTTTTTTTTGTAAGAAAATTTTTGGGGGCGGAAACATGAGCCCCGCGTGAAAAACTTAACGCTTATTTTCTATTTTCTAATATCTTATTCCACTCAGCAAGTTGATCCGCCATTGGGGCAAGAAAGGTCTCAATTTCTTCTACGATTTCTACTTTGGTTATTTCATCCTCCTGCTCAATAGCATTGACCACTTTTAAATCATCTTCGCCGAGAATCTCACCAAAAACCGTATGTTTTCCGTCTAACCAGGGGGTAGCAGTATGGGTAATGAAAAACTGGCTTCCATTAGTTCCAGGACCGGCATTAGCCATCGAGAGGATGCCGGGTTTATCGTGCTTAAGATCGCTGCGGCATTCGTCTTTAAAACGGTAGCCAGGACCGCCCCTGCCAGATCGTTCAGGGCAACCCCCTTGGATCATAAATGGTGGGTTCTTAATAACGCGGTGGAAATTTAGGCCATCATAAAAGCCGCGCTTCGCTAAATTTAAAAAATTAGCCACGGTAGTGGGCGTTTTCTCTGCAAATAACTTCAAATTGATGGTGCCTTTGGGCGTTTGCATTTTTACGTGGATCGTATCAGACATTGGGGTGGTCTCCATAGCACATGGGTTAATATAAAAGCGCTTGGTAAAAATATCACCAAACTATGATTGCCTAAGGTCAAAGACTCTCACACAGCCTTGCCGTCGGGCCTTCATTTTTACCACCGATTGAAATTTAATTCAAGAAAGCAAAAAAAGGTAGAAAACCACAAAATTTAATTAATTTTAGGCTTTTTTTGTGGAAGGGAGCTTCAAATAAAAGTTCGCCAGTAAATCAAAGCATCAAAGGGGCGCGCAGAAATCGCTTCTACACTCGTAGGAAAAGAGACAATACCCGCATATAGCTGTAAACCAAGGTAGCCAACCTTGGTCATTTCAAAGCCACTATCGAGGCCAAAGGCTACATCTATAGTAGAACCTTTTAGCAGTGGCGCTCCGGGCTCTATAGGTACAGCCGTATACATATAGTATCCCGTGCGCATGCCTAGAGCTAAATAATGTCCATTCGTCACGGTTGTTTTTGCGATGCCAAAGTCCCTTTTATAAAGTCGTCCCCCACCCAGGACATGATAGAGCAACCCAATTTCACCGCCCTTTCGGGTAGCTTGGCGCGTAACAGCATCAATAACGAGTTGCGGTGAGGCAAAAGAACTCCAGCGTTTTGAATAATCGCGATAAAACTGAACCCCAAGGACTAAACCGCCGATATTTGATATTTTGTTTTTGATGTCGGTGATGACCGTGAGATTGCCTCCAGTCACGAAGGCAATATCATAATCAACATCAGGATTTGCGATATCATTGCTGATAAGCGCTTCTTTGTTAGGATTATTTGCGGGACTTTTATTTTGGGCTGATAAAGAGCTAGCGAAACTCAAAAAACTGCAAAGGGCAAAAAAACAAATGGCGACCTGATAGGATTTTTTAGCCAATATGCATTTAAAACGTTTAAGATAATGCATCATTGGCTCAGCCTAATGAGTTTTTCCAGATCTGCATCCGTTGGGTCGAGGGTTTTTGCTATATTAAAAGCGCTGCTCGCTGCGGCTCTGTTGCCCTCGCTTAAAAAAGATAGCCCAGTAATGATATGTGGTGCCGCAATATTTGGCATAGCTTTACTGAGTTGCGAAGATAAATCACGAGCTTCTTGCCAACGAGATTGGGCTAAGGCTTGATAAGCGTTTAGGATCAGCCGAAAGTTTTTGTTCTGTTCAATACTACGATCTTCACCTTGTTTTTTAGCATCCTGATTTTTTTTCTCATCCTCTTTATCTTTTTCTTCATCCGTTTTATCTTTGTCATCATTCTTTTCACCAGATTCAATTTTTTTTAGCTTGATATTTGCTTGGGTATTTTCGCCTAGCAGGTCGGTTATAATCCAGTTTTGGGTTTCCATGTTTTCTCCCCAAACCTTGATATACCCCTGATTAATGGTGTCAACGGTTACTGTTACCGGAGCTTGACCGACCAAACTTCCTTCCCCACTGGCATCGGCAAAAGGGACAATGCTGACATTTGCCGGTTCATTAGAAAAAAAAGTGATTTTTTTAACAGAACAGCTACAGGTTAAAATTACGAGAAGATAGGCTCCTAAAAATAGTATCTGACTCATATAACTCAATTTTTGTTAAAATTTTAGGTTTTTCCATTTCTAGCTTCTATTATATCTTTTTTTTTCTTCCGAAAAAGCTTTTATGTGAATCAGAGGGAACCAAAAAAAGAAGTAAATGACTGAAAAATTTACACATTTTAATCGAGTATTTAGCCGATATGCTTGGGCATGTTTGCTTATATTTATCATTTTGACAAATCCTCAAGAGTCTTTTTCTCAGGGCGAAAAACCTGCTAGCGATGACCAAACGCTCCTTTTGGCATCTAAATTAACCGAATTTTATGAAATTAAAGTTGAAGAAATCGTGTCGCGTCATATTCCAAAAAAACATTTTCAGGTTATCGTTGATATAACGGCAAAAGAAAAAAATGAAGAAGAGATTCCGTACCTCCCAAAAGCTTTTGGGGTTGGCGGATTAAGTAACCTCCCACCACAACTGCTTTCCAAGAGCGTTGCTAAAATTACTATCGTTGTTTATTTGGCAGAAAAATATTCGGAAACAACGAAAACTGGCATAACCAACCTCGTTAAAAGTAAACTCAGTCTAAATTTGGAACGAGGCGATAGTATTAATTTTGAAATGTTTGCCATCGAAAATATTAGTGACAATGAAGAATATGAATCAAAGATACGTGATGTCAAAAGTGATCTTGCTGTAGCCGAGGACAGAGTTTCTAGCATAACTGGTGAGCGTAACGAACTAAAGCAAGAGCTGTCCACTGCAAAGGAAAAATTAAAAAGCATTGAGGAAGAAACAGGAAAATCCCCAGAAGCTCTTATCCAAAAATTTAAAATTCCATTTTTTGTGGTGATGGGCACTCTTATCCTTGGTCTTTTGCTCGTTTTTACCCTGTCTATGAAAATACTTTCTGGATCTATCAAATCAGTCGGTGGTGCCTTTGGTGGCATCGGTGACTCTATTCGCAATATTGCCTCAGCACTAGAAAAAGTTGGCGGTAGGAAGCCTGAAGAAAAAGAATCTTCTCAAAATGATGCTGCGGGAAAACAAGTAGCCGGAGCCTCTGGAGGGGGTGGTGATCAAGGCAAAAATACACAGACTTCGATGGATATGAAAACTTTACAAGATAGGGTTTTGCAGCTCCATGAAGAAATCGTCGCAAAAATAAATGAAAAAACCTTGCCCTTAGTCGTTCTCCATGTGAGCACCTTGCTCAACAATCCAGTTAGTATTGCAAAAGGCGTCGTAAGTTTAGAAATACTTGGAAAAGATATGGCAAATGATATTTTTAAGAGACTGTCTTACTATTCTCAAGAAATTATCATACGTTTCCTGAATCAAGCCAATTATGGTGATAAAACCAAGCTTGAAGTTATGATGGAAGCGGGCGAAGAACTCAATACAAAGCTTATGGCTGGAGGGTTTGAATCATCCCGCGTAAATCTTTCTTATGAAGTGTCTGAAAAACTTCTTCTACTTGAGGAAAAAGATCTTTTTACCGTTGTTCAAAAATGTGATGACGATGTGCTTCAACGCTTATTTGTTTACTTTGATGCCGCAAAAATTTCGCGACTTCTTGCGGAACTAAAAAAGCAAAATATCAACAACCTAGAGAGATATATTTCAGCTCTCCTAAATGTTCCTCATAAGCAAAATGATAAAACATTGGACGGGGCAATTGTAGAAATCCTGACCGAACTTTTTGTAGAAAAAGCACGCGATCTCTATGGTCCCTACCTTGAGGTCTACCGAGATGTTATCGAAAATGCAGGTGAAGAGCTTGACGAGCAAATTATTAATGTTCTCTCTCGTGGAAACGAGCGAATTCGGGACTATTTGGCAACTAGGGTCGTCACCTTTCAAACATTCTTTAAAATACCGCCTAAGAATCTTTCAACGATAGTTGATGGCCTAAGCAACAGAGAAATTGCTGCGCTTGCTTCTGGAATAGCACCGGAACAGCGAACCCAAATATTGGGTCAGGTCTCTGAACGGCGTCGTCCGTTAATTGACGAAGAAATCGAAGGTATTGAAGCTATGGAAGAAACTACCCGTAGCGAAGAAGTTCGCAAAGTCAAACAGCGCATCGTGAGTATAATGAAAGTTGAAATCACCCCCGAAGTTCTTAAAAGTATCGCGGCAGAAAATGCCAGTTCTTCCCCTCAGGCTGCTTGAGGTAGGTGACTAAAAATCAGGTCATATCTTCATCGGTTTATATGTTTGCCAATACTTCTCCCTAACCCAAAGTTAAGACCCCAACAGCAGTACCGATAAAAAGATGATATAAAAGGGGAATTTTTAAACACCTTAGGCTTAGATTACTCATGAATTTTACCACAGCGCTCGGATTTATTACTGCATCAGCCGTTTTTATGGCCACCGCAATAATGTCTCTTAAAGATCTTAAGGTGCTTCTTGATGCTCATGCTGCCGTTATTGTTATCGGCGGCACAATTGCGGTTACGCTGATCAGTTTCCCCGCGTCGCGTATTTTCACTCTGCTGAAAGTATTTTTTAAGCGTATGTTCGGAGCGAATAAGCAGAATTATTTGGGTATCATCGATGAAATTATCACACTCTCTAAGGCTTACCGCAAAGGTTTTAGTGCCTTTGAGGCAGCAATCAAGGAGATAAAACACCCATTTTTGCGCGACGGAGCTAGTGTACTTTTTTGGGTTCAGTCAGACGTAAGTCCAGATGCTCTTCGGGATCTCCTGGAAACACGGGTTAAAACACATTACAAACTCTATATGGATGAAGCGAAAGTATTTAAAACCCTCTCTAAATTTCCTCCAGCTCTAGGGCTTATGGGGACTTCGGTGGGTATGATCACTTTGCTGCAGTCTCTAGGCGGCGCGGATAGCCAAAACCAGGTTGGGCCCGCTATGGCTATTGCTCTGGTGGCAACTTTATACGGTCTGGTCTTTGCTAACTTCATTTTTATCCCTATTGGAGAAAATCTCACCGCGCAAACCCAAGAAGACCTAATTGCCCGAAGTATCGTGGTCGAGGGAATTATGCTTATTCAAGCCCAAATGCCAACAAAATTTATCGAAGAAAAGGTGAAGTCATATTTACTGCCGAGTCAAAGGGAAGTAAAAGCAAAAAAATAGGTAACTAAGCAATGAGTTCTCCCTGGGAAGATCACCATGAAGAAGAAGAAGGCGAAGGCTGGCTAGTATCATATGCCGATATGGTCACGCTGCTGTTCGGATTTTTTGTTATTTTATGGACCCTTTCCCGCTCTGATGATAAACGCTACGAACAAATGAGCCAGAAAATTGTTGAAGCCTTTACCGGAAAATCCCACCATAAGTCATCTGAAATTGATTCTGGTTTTGTCAGCGAATTTAGGCAGCTACGCGCATTTCGCCTTCTTGTTGAACGCATAAGCCTCGGAGAAGATGTCGATGCTGCTACAAGGAAAATTGAAAAATTTGTCAACCAAGAAACTGAAGCTGAAAATGCTAAAAAATTTTTGGACAAACGGCTTACCAGCGCGGATCAGGAGGAAGTTAATATCATCAAGAAATTCGACGAAAATGCTGGAGCAGAAATCCCATTTATAGAAATCATTTTACCTGACCGAACCTTATTTGCTCCAGGAAGTGATGAGTTGATGCAATTTTCCCAAAAAAAAGTCATTGCTTTAGCAGCCGATATAAAAAAAATTCCTAATCTTTTGGGCATTGAAATCGTCGGCCACAGCGATAGCACCCCACCAGGTACAGGCGGTAAATTTAGGGATAATTTTGCCTTATCCTCTGCGCGAGCGGGTTCTGTCGCGCGGGCCCTCATATCAGGCGGAATTGATGAAAATTTACTCTATATCCGTGGCGTGGCGCACTTAGATCCCCTTATGGATGAAAATAATCCGAGTCCCGGCTTGCGGGAAAAAGCTCGAGAAAAAAACAGACGCGTACAAATAATTTTACGGCGGAAAGCACAGATAAATGGCAAAGGTGAATAAAGCAGAGAACAAAAGAATTGCTCCCTTTATTCCATCACTTAACTGGTTGGTAATTGGCTCTACTGCGTCTATTTTAATCATTTTTATGTTGATCGCAGGTTACCATAGCACCCGCGTCCTCATGACAAATAAGCTTCAAGATCTATTTGCCATTACTTATCTTGAACTAGACAAAAAAGTCCAAAGTCTTGCTTCAGACTTACGGCTCCTCAAAAAAAATGCGGCCCTGCTTTATAGTCTTGATTTAAAAAAGGGAGCCATGGTTCTTGCGAGTGGTTCTGGTCCAAAATATATAAAGCTTAAGGATAGCGGTCTCGACAACCTTCTGGAAAACGAAGATTTTGCTATTTTAAAGATTAGGAAGCACCTTTTTCTAGGCACTTGGATAGAAAATAAAAATCAGATTGCGCGAGATCCTAAGATATCAGTTAAAAACGCTGAGAAAATATTTTCACTATCGCCACTAAGCGCAAGGGATCTTAAAAATTATTTTTACGTTGATCAAGTTGGCTCCTTGGTTTATGTCGCCAATACGTATGGAGACTTGATTTACAGTTCTTCAGCCAAGGTAAAAACCAAGGATTTTGAAAGTCGGCCCTTAGTACAAAAATTTATCAATCATCCGCTTTCCCAGGGACAACTAGAGTTCGTAAGCGATGAAGGCATAAATTATTTGGGCTTTTTTGCCCAGATTCCTGGTAGCAATTTGGTTCTTTTCCTAGAAAACCCTTCCCAAGAAGTTCTGGCAAGCATCGGTGAAGTCAAAAAAAATCTTTTTTTATATTTCCTCGGATTTTTGTTTGTGGCTTTGGCACTTATTCAGTGGCCGTTAATGAGGATAAAAAAAGCATTACGTGGTGCAGCGCGACTCGTCAATGCGCGGATATCAGGTGATCAATTTGCTATTTTCCCCCATCCGCCTATTTTAGAGATATTAGAACTCGAGAACAGAGTGGAAGCATTGGTAGAAAGTTACACAAATAATTTAAAGCAAAAAAATGCAGACCTTTTAGCTCATAAAAACTCGCGCATAGAAGAGTTTTTGAAAGACCAAAAAATAAGAGATAAACAAGAAATTGCTGCTATTTTAGATATAAATACTCGCCAGGAAAAAATTTCAGCTAATGCTATAAAAATTCCATACCTGAATTCGGCTCCAGACTATATCTTTGTAAACCACCGATCGAGGCGCATGTGTTTAGGGATTATTGATTTTCGCTCACCGCCATTTGAATCTGGTTTTATATCATTTGTAAGCGGAATGTTTTTGGATTATTTTCCAGAAAATGATCACAAAGATAATTTTGGCTTTGACAGAATGGCCGCAGCGATAAAGGCTAAATTTTTTCAACAGGAAAGCTTTAGCATAGGCTTAGTAGATATAGATCTTGAAATCAATAAAGCCAGCGTATATATACTGGGAAATGTATATGCCCTCTGTAGCGCCAATAATAACAGATTTCAAGAACTACCTTTCTCACCTAGCGCTCCTCTTGGATACCATGACAATATGTCCCTCAAAGCACATGTTATTCCATTAGATGGTAGCACTGAGAAAATAGTAATAGCCACAAAAGGACTGGGGACTTTATTTGCAAAGGATAAAACAATCACAGGTAAGAGAAAGTTTACCAAAGAGATCTCACAATTATATCACCAAGACTCCCAAATTTTTGTGCAAAATATACAAAAAGAAGCAAGCAAGAAGGAAGAAATCTCAGCGAATATGAGTTTAATAACCATAGATGTGAAAAAATAGACAAACGATGAAGTTATTAGTCAAGCTTAAAATGATTTTACTTTTGCTCACGGGGTTCTGGAATTTATCCCTTTTTGCCAGAGGCTCTTTTCAAATGAAAGGCCTTAAGGGTGACGTTTCTTATCGGTGTTACTATCACATTACATGGAAAATAATGGATAAAAAAACAACGTCAGTTCCTGAAAACTGCTTACTTCATGTTGGTACGGGAAGTTTTGTGGTACTCGCTTATCAAAGCAACCCGACCAAAAATCAGCAAAAAAAAGTAGAGAAAAATACCATGATAACTCTGGATGAACCTATTACCATTAATCTTACGATAGAGGCTTTAAAGAAGATCACCATTAATAGAAATTCTTACCGTTTAGGGGGTACACCGAGTGCTTTCCAGAACCCAGCGCTAAAGAGTTTGACATACCAACTGCAAGAGGCTTGGCATCGGTTGGAAAATACGCTTGCTATTGGTGGTGCTAATAAAGAGGGTGTTCCTTTCGCACCTTTTGCCGATCAAAATAGTGATGCTCCGATACAAAAAAATGATGAAAACTTTTCCATGTTTTTTCCACAAAATAATGCGATCATTCCGTCTGAAAATAAGACATCTGAGGTTGATATCCTTTGGGATAATAAAGCTGTTAAAACTAAAAACTACAAAATTATGATGTGGCAAAAAGGCGAAACCCCAAAACAAGTTGCCTCAGCTTCAAGAAACATAGACAACTACACGCTAAGCGTACAAAAATATGGTAGCTATTTTGTTCAAGTCACCACTGATGATGGTAAATGGAAAACATCGCCACATCTATTTCATATTGTTCCAAGGAGTGAAGAAGATGCTGCTGTGGAAAAAGCTCATGATCTCCCCATTGAGCTAGAAACACCAAAGATGTATCAGCAATACCAGACTGATGCATTACAAACTGCGGTTGCTTTTAGGTTTAAGCGTATCGATATATCAATGGGTCATAAAATGATGCTAAAAATTTGGAATGAAAAGAAAAAAGTCATAAAAAATATTCCGATATCCAGAGCGGGGGTTGGGGTTGAACTGCGTCCCGGAAAATATTCCTGGCAAGTGGTGGAAAATCAGTCGTTTAGAAACACAGCTCGGAGTATTAAGCGTTCCCCAATAGGTACGTTGATCATTGAGCACAATCAAGCAATATTTCGCCTAACCGAAAACATCCTACTGAAGAACCAAGATAAGAAATCAATGAGTTTTTATCTTGAAAATGGCCTATAAAAATAGACATCAAGGTCACTCTAAACTATACCCACTAGCATAGTGGCTCGCAATTCGCACCTCTGAGGAGTGCATTTTTGATCTTAGGCGACAGATATGTGTGTCTAAGGTTCGCGGTGCAACTTTAATACGGCCCCAAACAGCTTCAGAAAGCTCCTGACGACTGATATGTTTTTCGGGCGTTTTAATCAGCAGTTTTAGGATTTTTGCTTCGACAGTGGTTAGGGGAATAACCTCTTCCATACCCTCTAAAAGCAAAGTATTTTCTTCTTTATTTAAATGAATATCTTTATAGCAAATGGAACTACTTCCTGTGGCGACATAAGGGCGCAAATGGATTTCAATTTCTCGTAATATTTCTTGATCATTAAAGTTGGGATTTATGCATGCGAATGCGCTATTATCACCAGTATGACCACTGCTTATGGCAACTAAAGGAATCTTTCCAATATTATTTTGCAGCATGGTCAGCAGTGGTGAAGAGATGCCATCATCGTCATTGATAACGATTAAATTGGGAAGCAAAACTGAAGATTTCATAAGATAAAGACAGCTTGGTAAGCTTTGGAAAACGCGTGTAGCATATTTTGCCATAATCAACCAAGTTAATTTTAGCTTTGCCTTGTCATTTTCAATAAGCCAGACAATTCCCATAAATTTATACGTCGCTCCCGAAGTACCTGATCGTTATTTAGGGCTACCTATCCTCCATCACTCTTCTTTATTTTAAACAGGTTTCTCTCTCGTTTATAGGGACGAAATTGCTGGGTATTTAAAAACTCGCGGCAAATGATTCTTTATTTTTATGTTTTTAGATATATAGGTTATAGATAGTGGCTCAAAGGGCTTACTATGAAGAAAAAATTGCCTATATTTTGTTGTTTTGAGCATGCAATTATTTCTATTCTTGTATATATAATGTCAAGAAGTGAGGAATTAGCCATAAAAACCCTATGTACTCTGGTGATTTGCCTTTTTTATGCCTTACCCTTAGAATCTGATACTGAAATTGGGGGAGCTTAATCTTTTTTATGAATTTATGCGTATTAATTCAGGCGACGAAACACTATCTTTATATGAACGGCGAAAATTATGGCTTTGACATTACCAGATATCATTAGCGCTTCCGGGCGCATTAAAAAGCTTATTCATCCAACCCCTGTATTGCCTGCGCCTTACATAGCGCATGGTGCGGAAAATAAAATTTGGTTAAAACTTGAAAGTTTAAATGTCGCGGGTTCCTTCAAGATTCGTGGCGCGAGTAATGCCATTTTGCTGATTAAACCCGAAGAAAGAACCCAGGGCGTAGTTGCAGCTAGTGCGGGTAATCATGCGCAAGGAGTCGCGAGTATTGCTAAGCAGCTAGGCATAGAAGCAACTATTTTTATGCCAGTAAACTCTCCGCTCATCAAATACCAATCTACTTTGTCTCTTGGTGCCAAAGTTGTTTTGATAGGGCAGAATATTGATGATGCTATTAATGCGGCTTCAGAATTTCAAGAAAAAGAAGGCGGTCATCTCATCCATGCGTATGCTAACGACCGTGTTATCGCGGGACAGGGAACTATTGGATTGGAGCTGCTTAACCAAATTGATTCTCTTGGTGCGGTTATCGTACCCATAGGTGGCGGTGGACTGATCAGCGGTATTGCTTGTAGCATCAAAGAACAACGCCCAGACATAAAAATAATCGGTGTGCAAACAGAATCATTTCCGTCGATGGAAGTCGCTGTTCGCACGGGCTGTTTAGATCCGTTGCCCCTTAAACCCACTATTGCTGAAGGTATTGCTATTAAACGGCCCAACCCTCTCACTGTGGGCTACGTTAAAAAATACGTTGATGACATCATTCTGGTCACCGAAAATGATATTGCCGCTACGATAATGATCCTTATGGAAAGAGGGCATTTACTGGTAGAGGGTGCTGGAGCGGCTGCCGTCGCGGCTATTTTAAAGTGTCCCAATATTGTTCAAAATTATCAAATTGATGGAGATGTTGCGTGTATTATTTCCGGGGGCAATATTGATGTGAACCTTATGAGTAGGATTATTGCCCGCGGCACGATTTATTCGGGCCGAAGAATGAAAATCAAGGTTATGGTCACCGATCAACCCGGTAATCTTGCCCATGTCCTTTCTTCCATTGGCAAACTTGGCGCCAATATCATCGAAGTTTATCACAATAGAGTTATGAATACGGCCTCTCATTTTGGAGACGTCGAAATATTTATTGATATTGAAACATTAAATAAAGAACATCAAGAAAAGATAGATAAAGCTTTGGAGGGGATGAATCTACGGCATGAAATCATTCTGCCAGGGAAAGAAGCTCTGGTGTAAAAGGATGTTACCCATTCTTTTTTGTGTCATTTGAACCCTGAGGTGAGATGCCCTTTTAAATTTTTTCTGAATTTAAGCGCTTTTGGTCTGGCCAATTGGGTCTTGCGTCTGTATATTTCTGGCCCTTACTTCAAAGCCCATATCATTGATTGTTCTTAATAGACGCCGATAATAAATAAGCGCTGACTCGCCTAAAGGAAGACTCTGAAAGCGGACTAACCAATCTGTCGTGCCTTTAATGTTTACTGAACCCATAATGGTAACCTGATCTTCACCATTCATTATTGAGTTTAAAACGGGATGGCGGATAGTCGTTTTACTACCTCTGCGTATTGGAAATTTAAGCCTAAGCACACCACCCACTTCATCGAGGCTCACGAGTTCTGCCATAGCTTTATATGTTGCACTTACCTCGACCAAAGTGGGTTTATTTGCATGGAGAGAATTACTTAATTCATCAGAGCGCATAAAACATGTCTTAAGAATTTCGAGAAATGGCCCTAAGCCAAATGGGCGCCTAAGATAATGTACCCCTTTTATCGGCCTCACATTCATCGAACTCGTGCCGATAATAAGTGCAGGTCTGTCTTGCTCGAGAAGGCTATTAAACGTCTTGAACCACTGAATTGCGGAAGCGTCACTCAGTAGTTCATAAATATAGACGGCACTGTATCGACCTGGTCCCGAAGCAAGTAAATTTGCGGCACCCACTAAACTCGACTGCAGTGCGACTTCGATATTGTAGTTTTTAAGAATTTTGACAAATCCCTCGCCTCTTTCAGCGTTAGGGTCATACATAAGAAGTCGTTTTGGTTCAGGTAACACTTCGCTCGGCGCCTGTTTTTTGCCAACAAGATCTTCTGGAGATATTTCCCGAAGCTTTCGTAGCCATTCTAAACCAAATCCGGAAGCTTTATTCATGGGGAAAAGATTGAAATATCCGCCGACATCCTTATTGGCAATGTTTGACGCTTTTGAAAAAAGCACGGAGTCTTTTCCTTGATTGTTAGGGAGACACAACACGCACGCGCTTGGATCTATCATACTTTCAGAACGTGATACGACGAAGTCATCAATTTTGCCCATAATAGTTGCGGGATAGCTGAGCATTATTTCTTCGGGGATACTTCCCCCTTCTAGATCTAAAAAATACGGTAAATATGTTTCGTTTCCCTGGGTATATTGAGATATCATTTTTTTAAAAACAGATATATCAGTCAATTCTCCAATGATAAACCCTGCAAATTTTCTTCCAACCAACGCCTGCATTTCCGTTTTTGTTTTGTTAACCACAATGACAAAAATAGGGATCTTCCCGAAAATTTCATGCCCCTGTAATCTGTCATAAACTGAAGAGGCGGAACCATCGTTTAAAATAGCTTCAGAAACAATTATATGTGGCATGGATTTTTCGATGACTTTATATGCATCGGCGAGCAGCGAGACATTAGTAACTTGATACCCGGCTTTCTCTAAAAGCTGTTTGTACGAAATGCTACGGTCAATCTTCTGATTGATAATAAGCGCCTTTTTTTCATATAATTCTGATGGTAATTTAACCATGTGCTCGTATCTCCCCAAAAAAATCCTTTATGCGCTTTTGGCTCCACTAGAATTCGCCATGACTGCTTCAAGTTTTTCTCGTAAACTCTTAAGCTTCGGAAAAGGGCTGCCATATTCAAATTCACAACGATTGAGAAATTGGATGGCATATTTAAAAGCTCTCATTCGGTAGCAGGCCAAAGCAGCATTGTAGGAAACTTTGTATTTTGTTTGACTTCTGACAAGTCTATGCGCCCTTTCGTAGAGGGCTAGGGCAACTTTGGCTTTTCCTTCTTTAGCGCACTTTATGCCTTGTTCATTTAGAAGTGACGCGCATTCATCTGATATTTCGTTTATTGAGTCCAAATATTCTACGACTTTTTCTGGACTTGCCGATTTGATGAGGATTTCTACGTTAAACATATTTGCCATTTTTTGGTCTTTGGTATTAAGGTCATGGAGGATGTTTAACGCTTTGTCCATTTTGTTATTTACTAAGTATGCTTGACCCAGCCTATAAGCGTTGAGGGTGTTTTCAGGATTAGTTTGCCACAGAGAATGGCTGACGTTTTCCATGGCAGAATAATTTCCGATTTTTTTATAGGCACCGATGAGATTGTACTGTGCCGGTCTAAATCCGACATTAAGATCCCGAGTCCTGGCGTAAAACTCGGCGGATTCTTCATGTTTTCCGGTGGCTTCGTAATATCTTCCTAAGGTAAATGAAGTGCGAAAATCAAATTTAGCTGTTATTGCCGCTTCTTCATCTATGATGAAATTTTCTAAAGATTCCCCTTTTCCGATGCGCAGGTTGATCTCACGAATTTTACTGTATAGTTCAGGACAGTGCTGAATTTCTAAGGCGCTTTTGGCGCAAAGGCCTCTAAGTTCAACTTCCCATGACTTTTTTGCAAAAATGTTTTCAATGCCCAGATCCCATAAATCTGCAATATATTGGGGGGAAGGCTCATCACATATTATGGCAAGCTGATTGATGTATGGTCCGTAGTATTTGGTATATATCCTTACGGCTTCCTCGACAGTTCCAGAAAACTCATCGGCGACGATTGCGACTCCAATGGCTCTACCGGAAGCTAATTGAGCTACATAATCCTCATGATCTTTCGAAAAATGCAGCTCAAATGTTCTGCCGTCATCTTTATGAAACTCGCCCTTATAAAAATCATTGCGAAAATCATATGCAGCTAGGTTAATTACTTCACAAATCCAGGTCATATCATCTTCCTCGTGTTTTCAAAAAATTCCAGTTACCTTTATCGTCACAAGTAAAAAATCCTTTAATTTATAAAAGTTCGAACTGCAGTGCCTTCTTTTCTCAGTAAGGGCCTGGGACAAAAAAATAGACATTTTCAATAGATATTGAATAGCTAGGCGCTGGCGCGAAAGCACTAACGCCGTGTCCTGACGAGCAGAGCGAGGAAGGATCTCCCCCGAGTAACCCCCTATCTTTGCTTTACAATTCTAATTCTGAATTTCTTCTTTACGCCGCCGCTATTTTACCTAATGTAAACTGCCCTGCGGTGCTCAGCGTCACCCTTTTGTCCTAGCACTCTTTGAGAATTTACCTTTTTTCGTCAATTATGCTTTGGCAGAGGGCGGATAGATAGGTGTACCCCCAATGTGTGGCCAAGGGGCCTTCCTATCATCACTCTAAAGAAAATAGAGGCGAAAATGGCTTAATGGGGTTCATATCACTGAAATTATTTATTTAAAAAAACTGGAGTGGTTAAGTGACCTTATGGCATAAAATAGGATACCGAGCAGCATATTTGGGATCTTGACTCATGTTTTCTAGATGAAAGCTCGGTGCCATGCGCTCGCGTTTCCACTGACCTTTTTGCCAAAGTCTAATAAAGAGGAACATCCATTCATCGATTTGCTTTTCGGCAACGACGGGAAAATGCTTCATCAGTGCTTTTTTTAATTCGATGATAGTGAGTCTTTTGGCCAAAAAGTGAATTTCAATAAAGTTGAGGACATCGTATGGCATGAGATCTTTTTCATCTTCTTGACGTAATTCCTTTGGGCGCAGCTCTGCACTGGGCGCTAGGGATATGACATGCTCTAATGCCGCAATCTTGCCAAGAGCAAGCTCACAACGATCAGCATGATAGCATAGAAAATGCTTTATAAAAGATTTAGAAATCCCTCCTAAAGGAGCAAGACCTCCAGACATGTCACCATCCATTGTGGCATAACCGACGGCAGCTTCGCTTCGGTTAGACGTAGTGATCAGTATGGCACTGCGCAGATTGGCTAAAATCCAGGCCAGGGGACCTCGCACTCGAGCCTGGAGATTTTGTTTTGCAAGGTCGTGTTTTTCCCAGGTCAGACTTGTTCCGGTTAGTTTTTTAAAAAGATTTTCATAACCAGAGACCAGTGGATCAATCTCACCTTCAAGTAACTGTATGCCAAGTGCTTTACAAAGCTCACGCGCAGAATTTAGGGTTTTTTTAGAGTTTTGTTTTGTAGCCATATAGACGGCTGCGACAAGTTCATTGAGCACATTTCTCGTATTTAAATCCTTGCGTGAATATTGGCGTTCCGGCCATATTTTTTGGCAAAAACCTAGCATTCCCAGCTCTTCACTCGCTAAAGCCAGCATGTCAGCTATTAAAACGAGCACTGTTGAAGAGTCAGCACCACCGCTAAGGGGAACAACATAACCTTTGGATTTGGTTTTGCGCAAATAATCAAAGAGAGCCAAAGCTTCTGCCTGCAAAAATTCTTCAAATTCAAAAGCCGTGTACTCGGTTCCTAAGGCCTGAGAGGGGAGGAAAAACTTTTTCTCGCTTGAGCTCCTACTGTTTTTGGGGGTTTGTAATGAGCGTTTACCTCTAGGGAAACTGAGTGGTTTTGCTTCAGGAGATAAGGTTTTGGCCGGATGATTAGGCATCATTATATTTGGTTGCGCACCGTGCTTTGATATCTTTATCTTGAGAGGGCTTCCGTCGACAATACAAGAATCTTGATATTTATTTACGACGGACTGCTCTTCATAGCCATGAGTCGATAATTTTTCACTTCTGATGACATCTAGGTTAAAAGGGACCTTACTGATTTGATAATCTTTAAATGAAAAGCGACTGCCGCGTCCGATGATTTTTCCCGCAAACGCAAAAAGATTGCCGCCGTCATATATTAAGCGCCCCGCTTCTAATCCCATTAAATTGGCATAAACATAAAGGCAGGTTTGCGCGCGACTAGCATTAGCGACCAGGTGCTCGCGTACGGTGTATTTGCCTAAGGCAAAATGTGAGGCGCTGGGGTTGAGTAGGATATCAATGCTACCCGCAAATCGTGAAGATGGGGGGGAGTGACTCCAAGCTTCTTCACAAATATCAATGCCAATATTGACAGATCCGAGTCTAAAAAATATGTCCCCTATTTTTGTTGGGGTATCAAATACCTGTGTTTCCGCTACATACTCTCGAGGCCAAGGGGTAAACCAACGCGGTTCATAATGAACGCCAGAGCGTGCCAAAACTTTTTTTGGTACAAGTCCCAGGAGTTTTTTATTTTGAATGATCGCTGCGGTATTGTATAAATGCCCATTATAATAGTACGGCAAACCAACTACAGCCGTTATATCTTGGGTTAGTGCCATTATTTTTTTTAAAGCGCGCAGGGAATTGTTTACGGTGTCTTTATTGAAAAAGAAATCCTCACAGCCATATCCGCAGAGGCAGAGCTCCGGGAAACACACAATTTGCACTCCATTGGCTTTGGCCTCTTTTATCGCTTGTATAACAAGGGCTGCATTTTCCTCAAATGCCATTGGAGTCGTATTGAGACTGACGGCAGAAACCTGTATCTCTGAATTCATTGACGCTATCCTAAAATTGGGGAGATTTCCTCTAAAAACGCAAGGGCCATTATAAGGGGAAAATCTTGTGAATTCTATGAGAATAAATCTCCTGCAGACAGATCTAATATGCCCTCTCAATGGTCTCAGAACACCAGAGACCGGTGCTGCTCATTAAAAACTCAAAATAAATAGGGCCTGTACTCACATTAATGCGTGGACCTAGTCGATTTCGTCAGCCTAGGCGTAAGCTCAGACGGCATCGTGGGTCTGGGCGAAACACGGCGTCGTTGCAGCTTAGTGCGGCCTGGCCAATTTTGTAAGCATTGCGACTATCCGATGCAAAAGCAGCTTGGTCGTTTGTTGTTTTTGCTCGTCTACAAGATTTAAAATTCTGCATACATCAATTGCAGCTGCGCATTCCATGGCACTGCCTCTAGCAATATCAAAGAATCTCCCGCAATCGGCGCGAGTTCTTTTACCAGCTCCCTCTGCGATACTGAGCGGTATGCTCATGGCGGCTCGTTTCAATTGATCAGCCAATGGAGCTTGGCCTCGTGGCATTTCATTGGTGATTTCAATCGCCAAACTTAAAAATTTAATTGCGCATTGATAGACATCCAGTTTTTCATAGCTCATCATCTAAGGTTCTCCGCAGTTCAAATTTACGTCGGCGTTAATCGACCAGACCCACGATGCCGTCTGAGCTTAAACCTAGGCCTACGTGTTAGCCTACGACGGTTGCGCGGCGCTGCCCAACGACATGTATACTCATATTGAGCCCATTTTGACCACTTAAAATATATAGCTCTGAAATTACTGTGTATTTCTAGTGGTTGTAGTCACAACACTTATCTTTTGACTATTCTTTCAAGAAGATAATCGTCGTCAGATAAGTACGTCATG